>CAZRNB010000082.1:0-14013 GCA_964601355.1 uncultured Pirellulales bacterium | reverse complement strand
GCAAGTTCCACAAAAATCCACTGACAATCCATCTTATTCAGGACAGCAGGTTAATCCACCTCCTCAGCGGGCAGAGGCAGAGAAGCCCCGACTGGGGGTAACAGCACCAGTGATTCCATCAGCACCTGTCTCCACGGGATGGCTTACGCCAGAGAGCCTCAAAGGCGAACCAGAGGCATCATCTTTTTCTTTAAAGGCCGCCGAAGAATTATATCTGCAGAAGGATTTCAAAAAAGCTTACGTTTTTTTTGAACAGTTATATAAGAATCTGCCGAATCGACCGATCTCGTCGGAGTCTGCCAATCCAGAGGAAGACCCATTGAGGGATTTTCTTCGGCTTAGGATGGCTTTTTGTCTTAAAAATGCCGGTGATTTTAAACGTAGTCAGCCCGAGATGGATTTATTCAAAACGATTTCACAGAGCCGTTTCCCTGTTATAAGAATTATTGTCAATTACAATCAGTGCATGGATTTAATGCAGAAAAAACAGTACTTAAAGGCCCAGGCCAAAGCTTACCAGACAATTGCCTTAATTGATGCAGTTGACTGGACCTTGTTGAATGAAGGGGGTGGTGGCCTTAATGGCAATTGGGCATTGCGATTGACGAAGGATTGCTATTTCTTAGCTGCCGAGTGTTTAACTAAAGAAATTCTCTCCCTAAGGGATGCGGACAAAGACCTTCCCTCGGAGTTGTTCATTGTTATGAGCTCGTTGTTCTTCGATGAACATCGAACTATGAACTATGAGCTGCTAACGGAAGCGCAATTGAGGTGTTTTTTGAGTTCCGGCTCAAATCAATTAAGCAAAGCGTTACTTGCTCCGTATATTCAATCTTCTGGTAGCGGACAAAGACAAAGTTCCGCCAAAGGCAGGACTGATTCGGTCAGGGATTCCGCCTCGTCCAGCCTGGCTCGCTGGGAAGTTTCTTGCTGCGGTGCTTCGATTGAGGAGCTGCTTGCGAGATTTGCCGCCAATGCTGATTTTGATATTAGCTGGGAGTGTGTACCTGAAAAAGAGCTTCGTGATAAACCGGTGAATTTGTATCTGTCGGAGGCTTCGGCCCCACAGTTTGTAACTGTTGCAGCCGGCTGCGTGGGTCTTTTAGCTCGATTTGATGATGAAAGTAACGTAAAAATTTTTAATCCTTATGATTATAACTCACTGTCGGAACATGTTACTCTGCTTGGCCAGCAGGCTGTTTCGTTATGGCAAAGATATCTGCTTACTTTTGGTGATGACCAGCGCATACCGAATGCCCATTTTGCCACAGGACTGTTGCAGGCGAATCTCGGCCATATTAACGATGCCATTGCTGAGTACAAATTAACGGCCAACCGGTACTCGCGTTCGTCTCTTGCTCCGTTTGCCTTATTGAACTCCAGCAAGCTTAAAGTCAGCTTACGCGACTATGTTGGTGCCAGAGAGGATTTGAAGCAGCTAATTGAGCAATATCCTGATAGCGAACTTTCTGAGCAGGCTTGCTTGCTCCTTGCTGATGTCACAACGAAAGCCGGACTTTTTCAGGAAGCTGTTCGCCTCTATCGCAAAGTGTACAATCTAAACCTTTCTTTGGAATCACAGAGGGCCTCCGCTCTCGGAGCCGGCAAATGTTTTTATGAGGAAAAAGATTATGAAAGTGCGGCTAAATGGCTGACTCAGTATATCAACTCCTTCGACCAGGGGTCAGGGGTCAGGGGTCAGAATTATGATTGCCGAACCCCAGTCCCTGATCCCCGATCCCCGAACCGTTGTACAAATCGGGATTTTTGTTGTGCCTGCCTGCTGCTTGGCAAAACTTACCTGGCGTTAGGGAAGTACGAGCAAGCCTGCCAGGCTTTTCAAAACGCTCTGGCAGGACAGCTTACCGTGCAAGAGTTTGTAGAAACCCTCTCAGCATTGGTTACGGCTCACGTTCGACAGGGACATTTGGTCGAAGCGCTTGTATTGTTGGAGAACACACGCACTGCCAAACTTGACTCCGCATCCGGTCGGGGCGTGCGGTTATCTCAGGAAGAGTCTATTGAAATATCTCTGCTCAAGGCAGGCGTTCTCCGTTTGATGGGTCTGGTTGATGAGGCTGTGGCAATACTTGGTGATGCGGCTCAATATTTGCCTGATTCACAATTAAAAGCCATGTTATTTTTGGAGCAGTCTAAGTGCTTTGTTGATAAAGGCGATATGAAGTCTGCAAGTAAGAGTTTGACCGAAATTCTTGTTTTTGTTTCCCCCGGACCTTTGGCTTGTGAAGCCAGGTACGAGCTGGCTGATATTTGTTTGAAGCTCGGCGACGATAACCATGCTATTTCCGTCTGCCTGCAGCTTTTGGCATCCGAGCCTGAAGCTGCGTTAAAGCAGAAGGCCCTGGAGCTGCTGGCCATGGCTTACACTTGCCGCAAAGAATATGATAAAGCGGCTTTGGCACTTCTGGGTCAATGGGCGCTTAATGAGACAAAGGACGAGAGATTATAAAGCAGGATGCTAAATATAATGAAGGTTAAAAATAAAAACAGCATCGAGCATCGATTTATTCTTTTTGCTTTTTGTCTCTTGATGTCTTTAGTCGGCTTGGCATCTGAAAATCCATCTCAGAATAGTATCGACGTTGATTCAAAATCAGGTGGCCATATTACACACGAGCTGCTGCAAAACAGTATAAGTGCTCCCAAAAGCGGAGAGGATGAGGGAAAAAAAGCGGAGCTTCGACGCTTAGTTGAACAAATTCGCTCTATTAGATTTGAGACGAAAAGCCGTCCGGCGGAACCTGCTGCAACCGCTAAGATGGTTCAAGCTCGCGTAGCGGACTTCAACGAGCTTGGGCAAGTCTCGGAAGGCAAAGAGATCTCGTCTGTGATGTCCCTCGGCGGACTAACGCAGCAAACTGCAGAAAAGAACGAGATGGAGCTCGGCCAGGATAGCCAATTCTTCTCCGCTTCACGGGGACGTCTTAAGTTGACGTATCATCCTGTGTCCGCTCAAACATTGAAGATGTTAGAAAATCTTACTCAATCCGCCTCGGCGGACCAGCTGCACAATTACCTGCAGTTAGCAGAGATTTTGTTTCTAAGCGGTCATCTGAAACAGGCGGAAGTGTTTTACGAGCAAGCTCTGAATCGTACAGATGCAAATGATGTCACTGCCGCCGAAGGCGAATTTAATCAGGTTAATAGCCTCGACCCGGCTCAAGATAGAGCCTGGATATTATTTCAAATGGGCAATTGCCTGCGAGAATATGATTTGCCATCGGCCAAGAAGGTGTACGGGCAATTAATTGAGAAATATCCGAGCTGCCTTTGGGCCGATTTAGCCCAAAGCCGGGTGAATTTGATTGATTGGTTTATAAAGGATGAGCCGCAGAAGCTGATTCCGCCACGACCCGCCTCGGCGGAACGAGCCGGGGAAAACGAATTTTGAGCTTTTATAATGGATAAAATGTATCTTAAATCTTATTCCAGGGGATCAAAATATGTATAAAAGTAAGTATCAAGCCGACGCAACGGATAACAATATGGCAAGCGTTTTGGTAGTTGATGATGACCCGAAGACAATTCGATTTATGTTTGAGATTTTTGCCGGTAAGGGAATTCGAGCAAATCTTGCTAATAATAAAAAGGCTGCTGTTGACTTTCTTGACAAGAACATCTGCGACCTCGTATTTATCAGCGAGAAGTTAAGCCCTGTTAGAAATCCCGGGGACTGTGTGCTTCTTAATTCCGAGCGGGCTGGGATTTCTAACGGGGTAAGCCTGCCTTCGATCATGGAATTCGACTTAGTTGGCCAGATCAAATCAAATATGCCGGAACTGCCGATTATTATGATGGTTGAGCTTAATACGGGCCAGTTGAGTGTTGAGGATTTGCACCTGGTGGCACAGGCGGCGGTTAAGGCTGATCGAATGGGCTGTTGTCATTTTTTGGTTAAACCGCTTGACCGGGAGAAAATTGAGGTTTTGCTGGATGCATTTCTGCCCAACCATAGTGTCTCAACTATATCATCGGCTCAGGAAGCGAGCCGCTGTCTCTATCAGATTGTAGGCAGAAGCCCGAAGCTGATTGAGACCATCAGTCTGGCTGAGAAAATAGCTCCTACGACGGCTCCGGTTTTGATTAGCGGTGAAAGCGGAACAGGCAAGGAGCTAATTTCTTTTCTTATTCATTACAAAAGCAGGAGGGTACAAGGACCATATATTAAAGTCAGCTGTGTGGCGTTAAGTGATTCGCTGCTTGAAAGCGAGCTGTTTGGCCATGAAAAAGGTGCCTTCACCGGCGCCTACGCGCGGCGAAGAGGCCGATTTGAAATGGCACATGGCGGGACCTTGCTCTTAGACGAAATTTCTGAAACACCTTTGAAATTTCAGGCTAAGCTGCTGCGGATACTCGAGCAGCAGGAGTTTGAACGTGTCGGTGGAAACGAAAACGTCAGGGTCAATGTACGCATAATAAGCACTACCAACAGAGATTTGCTGGAAGAAGTAAAGCTCGGCCGATTCCGCCAGGACCTTTACTATCGGCTGAGCGGCGTCAGATTAGTCATTCCACCGCTTAGACAGCGTCTTGAGGATTTACCTGAGCTCCTCTGGCATTTTGTTAATCTTCATGCTCGCGATGCACAACGCCAAATTACGGAGCTCGATCCGTCTATGATGGACGTATTAGCCAAATATCATTGGCCCGGCAACGTCCGGCAGTTACGTAATGTAGTTTTGACGTCGCTGATTTTGGGAGATGGACCAATTCTTTCATTAGCTGATGTATCCTGGCTTTTCGATGATATGCAGACTTTGCCGCAGCAAAGAACCGACCAGGGGTCAGGGGTCAGGGGTCAGGGGTCAGGGGTCAGGGGTCAGAATTATGATTGCCGAACCCCTGATCCCCGATCCCCGAACCTGGGCGGTGTACCTTTGGTGCAGATTGAGAGACGAGCGATTTTGGATACTCTGCGACAAACCGCGGGCAACCAGACCAAGGCTGCAAAGGTGCTGGGTATAAGTGATCGAACATTACGAGATAAAATGAGGCGATACCGAGAAGAAAGAATTCTGACTACCGTCTCCTGATTCAATGTCTTCTTTTTATTAACAAAACAGTCGAGGCTAAAGACAAAAATGGCAGATGAAAAAACCAAAGAGAAAGAAAATGACCTGGAGAAGAAAGATTCTAATATAAAAACGTCGTCAAAGAGCTATTTGAAGTGGATAATATTGGCTGTTGTAGTTGTTTGTTGCGCAGGAGCTGGTTTGGGACTCGGTCGCTTATTTGGAGGTTCCCACGCCAACAAGAAAGACAAGACGTCTGGACAGGCTGAACCATCCCCGATTGAATCGGGGACTGCCAAGGCCGATGCTTCTGGAGGAGATTCGAAAAATACCTGGTTCCATGATTTAGAGCCTGTGGTGGCAAACCTTAATGAGCCGGGGGCGACACGCTATATTCGAGTAACGTTGACGCTGCAGATAAGCACCGCACTTGACCCCAAAAAGGGCGTGCCATTTCTTGAAGAAAAGATTCCTCTTTTAAGAAACTGGCTTACTATCTATCTTGCAAGCCAGACTATCGAAGATACACGTGGCGACAGAAACCTTAAACGCATTCAGTCGGAAATATTGGATGCTTTTAACGAAAAACTTTTTCCGGATTCCAAACCTTTAGTTAAAGGCGTTTTCTTTAAGGATTTTGCCATACAATGAGTGACGCATCTGCTAATAACCTGAACGGAGACGCGATCCCCGCCTTAGCGGGAACAGGCATCCAGCGGGAGGGATCGAGTTTGATCCGGTCCAGGACTACGCTCTGGCGGCAGCTTCTTGCTGCCATTGGTTCTCAGGCCGAAGGCAAGCCGTCGGATGTGGCGCAGGAAGAAATCGCCGATTATGATTGGCGTCATCCTCACTGCTTTAGCAGCAGCCAGCTCAACAGGCTCAATAATTTCGCAAAGAAAATAGCCGAAATAATGAGCGGAAAATTTACTCAGCTTTACCATCGTGATTTCAATGTTACCGTGACTTCGATTTCTCAGCATTTTGCCGGGGGATTTCTTGACCAGGTCTTAAGGGGCGGACAAAAAAATTACAATTTAGCCTTTGTCCCCGGCTCTGCCGGAGGCGGATTTGGGTCCATCATTATTCCGGAAAAAACCGCTATTGCGTGGGTGAAGGAATTACTCGGCGAAGCTGAGCCGGCAAAGGATACGGATAATTCCGGCTCGCAGCAGCCAGATAAACCTCTATCGCAGCTTGAAGAATCACTTTTGTATGATATTGCCTCGGCCATTGTGGATTCACTTGCTATTTCTCTGCGTTCTACTGAAGGAGGATCGGTGGATTATGACGTGCGGCCGGCCGAGGCTTTTGTCAAAGACAGGCTGCCCATAGAATTGCAGGACATAGAAGAAATATGCGTAATTGTATTTGGCATCGAAAAGGTCGTTGCTGAAGGCAGTCAGAAAGGCCCTGCCCATCCGGCAGGCGGGTCGGAAGTTAGCTTTCTAATACCATGCAGAAGGCTGACACATCATTGGCCGGTCGTCGGAAAAGTTGTAGAACCTGATAAAAAACTTTCAAACGAAGATATTTCAAAATCGATACTTGAACATCTTCAGCGAATGCCGATTACAGTAACGGTTCAATTAGGTACTGCAATGCTCTCCTTCGAGCAGATAATGGGTCTTAGCACTTGTGATATATTCTTGCTCGATAAAGCTTATGATGAGCCGGTTGAGCTGGTTGTTGAAGGCCGAGTTGTTTTGCGAGGCCGGCCGGCAAAATTGTCAGGCCAGCACGCCATAGTTATAACTGACTTAGAGGATTACGCTGGATAAAGTGTGGGGATATCGAAGGTTAGTTGGTTAACAGGATGACGAAAGGAACATTACATGGCAAAGGCATCTGCAGCAGCAGAAAAGGCAAAAAATACTCAAGCTCCTTCCGGCGCAGCGGACATAGGCGAATCACAAGCTGAATCCAAAAATCAGGTATCTGCGCAGCGGATCGAATTAACTGAGGCGGCCTCCGAACAAGTCATCGGAAACGAATCCGCAGATTCCGGCGGGAAGCTGGATATCATTCTTGATATAAATGTACCTGTTGCCGTTACTATTGGTCAAACACAGATACCGGTCCGCCGGCTCCTGCAGCTTGGACCGGGTTCGGTCTTGAAGCTTGATAAATCCATTGATGCACCGGCCGACTTGTTTCTAAAGGATACGAGGTTCGGTACAGGAGATGTAGTGGTGGTGGACGGCAAATTTGCCGTCAGGATAAAACAGATTATTAGTGCCGGCAACGGTGGTACAGATAGTGGAAGACAGATGAAATGAATTTAGAATTAAGAATTTAGAATTTAGAAATTTTTTCTCAATTCACAATTCACAATTCTCAATTCTCAATTCTTAATTCTCTTGAGGATTAATAATGGCAAAAGCTGGAAAACCGAGTTCGTCGCTGGTGGCTAATCATGCGTGGGTCCCCCCTCAAGGGGAATCCTCGCCTGGTTCACGGGTCACAGGTTCCAGCCTTCGCGGGAATTCGTTGAGGCTGGCCGCTGAGGAAGCGGGGGATAGTCTTGGTACACCTCCTTTTGCTTCTTACAGTAATATAATCCTGGCAGTAGGATTTGTGGCTATTCTTGCCACACTTGTAATTCCGCTACCGACGCTGTTACTGGATTCGCTTTTAGCCTGTAGTATTTCGTTATCGCTGGCAGTGTTAATAATTACTCTGTCGTCAAAAGAGGCGCTTGAGCTGTCCACATTTCCTTCTCTGCTTCTTTTTGTAACGTTGTTTCGCCTCTCTCTTAATGTGGCTTCAACCAGGCTGATACTTTTGCAGGCTGATGCCGGCAAAATCATCCAGACCTTTGGCAATTTCGTTGCCGGCGGCAGTTTTGTCGTGGGTCTTGTCATTTTCTTAATCCTCGTTGTTATCCAGTTCGTTGTAATCACAAAAGGTGCCGAGAGGATAAGCGAAGTATCTGCCCGGTTTACCCTCGATGCCATGCCGGGCAAACAAATGGCTATTGATGCAGACCTGAACGCTGGACTAATTACTGAAGCTGCGGCTAATGAGCGCCGATCAAAAATTGTAAAGGAAAGTGAATTCTATGGTGCGATGGATGGTGCCAGCAAATTCATTCGTGGCGACGCCAAAGCGAGCCTAATCATCACCGCTGTTAATATCGTCGGCGGCATAGCTATGGGATATTCGCATGGTATGACAATCGCCAATGCCGTAAGAACCTATTCAATCCTTTCCATCGGCGATGGGCTGGTAAATCAGATCCCATCAGTGATAATCTCAGTCAGTTCCGGTTTTTTGGTAACGAAAATTTCATCAAATCGCAGCGTCGGACAAGACTTAAGCAAGCAGTTTCTTACGGCCAGCAGTCCTTTGACGACGGCAGCTTTTATTATTGCTTCGATGGCGTTAGTGCCGGGATTACCTAAGGTGCCTTTCTTATTGCTGGCCATTGGAACCGCTATGATTGGACGGATGGCATCTAAATCTGAGAAGGACCGTCAGAAACTTGTCTCGCCCAAACAAAAACAGACCGAAAAAGAACCGGTCGAATCCGTCTTAGACGGATTGGATGTTGACAGAGTTTCTGTTCATGTAGGTGTCCGGCTGATCAGTATGGTTGATCCGCGTAAGAGTAACGCCATTTTCGAGCGTATCGGTACACTGCGTAGAAACTTTGCTCAGCAGATAGGCATTATTATTCCATTGGTGCGTTTAAGGGACGATATTAATCTTGAGCCGAGGGCTTATGAGATCAAACTCTCAGAAATGCCCGTAGCAAGTGGTCGGCTGGAACCTGATTTGTATCTGGCAATGGATCCTGGTACCGTCCAAAGCAAAGTAGAGGGTATTAAAACGGCGGAACCTGTTTATGGTCTGCCTGCTTTGTGGATTACAAAGGAAAACAAGGAAAAGGCCGAATTGAACGGATACACTGTAATCGATGCTGAGTCGGTTTTTATTACCCATCTATCCGAGACGCTCAAAAGGCACGCTGATGAGCTGCTGACTCGTGAGGATGTGCAGCAGCTTATCGATCGGCTGCGTAAAAATCAGCCGTCGTTGGTGGGAGAAATAGTTGGTGCCGACGGACAAATGTCGATCGGTTTGCTTCAGCGTGTGCTTAGAAATCTCTTAAAGGATGGAATACCTATACGCGAATTAACCACTATACTTGAATCATTGTCGGATCATGCGTCGAAAACAAAAAATGTTGTAGCTCTGACTGAGCTTGTTCGAAAGTCCTTAAGCAGAACCATTACCGAGCTGTATAAGGACGATGGCGGCACAATTTCAGCTATAACGCTTGAGCCGGTGTGCGAGCATCAAATTATGTCAACTTTACGAGAAGAGGCGGGCCAGATAGCTTTAGCTTTGCCAACGGAGGCGGTAATGCAGCTAAGCAGAAACATCGCAAAAGCCTGGAAATCAGTTATGGACAAAGGCAAAGACAAGGTAGTGCTGTTATGCGATTCGAGATTGCGATCGCCATTTGCGGCAATTTTATCGCGGGTAGTACCGCTGTTGCCGGTTATGGCTTATGACGAAATCTTGCTCGGAACCAACATAGAACCGTTGGAAACTGTAACCATTCAGCAGACTGAAGCAGCACTGACTAATGGGCAGGAAAGATCTGTACTTGCGGCTCTGAGCCAATGATAAATCGGGTCCGCCTGTGGCGTATTATTAAAAAATACAGTAGATGAATTATGCCATTACATGTTAAATCAATTGCGGTCAGTATTGCGGTGATATGTTTTTTCTGCTTGAGCTTTATCAGCTGGATCAGCGGTCTTTCGCCTTTTATCTGCTGTAAAAGGGCGATAATTGGCGCATTTATAACTTACGTGGCAGCCGGCTTTTCCATTAAGACGATCAACGCCGTGTTGACCAGTGCAATGGTTACGAGCCGGCTGAATCGCAATTTAAATGAATCACGTTCAAAGCAAAAGGGTAAGGCAAGTGACATTAGAGAGTGAAGAAAGTTCTGTGGATTGCCGGGATGCTGAGTCTAAGCAAACCCCTCAACCTCGCTCAGGACAGGCTCGTACTTCGCAGCGAAGCGCTGCTTCGCAGAGTAGTATCGGCGAAAAAGTGAGTGAGTGTGATGCGGAGCATTTAAAGTCTGTCGCTGTTCGCACATATTCCTGCCAAAAAAAGTCCGCTTCCGATTCGACTTGGCAGAATGACGAGATGATAGTTCGGTTTCTGCCTTTGGTTCACAAGATAGCTCATCGCATCGCTGTCTATATTAAGCCGCCGTTATCATTCGAAGATTTAGTTTCAGCAGGCACAGTTGGTTTGGTTAGAGCTGCCCGCGATTTCGACTCATCCCACCAGGTTGAATTTACGACTTATGCCTATATCAGGATAAAAGGGGCTATCCTTGATGAGCTAAGAAGCACATCAGTGCTGCCGGCAGACGTTAGCAGGCAGATTAGAAATGCCCGCCGGGTTTGTCAAAAGATCACTGAGCAGACAGGCACTGCTCCTACCGACGACCAATTAGCTGAAAAGCTTGGAATAACAGTTGATGAAGTTTATCGACTGTATGAAAATGCCCGAATCGAGCATTTTGTTTCAATTGATGGCTTGATAAATGATAGCTCCTCTCCGAGCGATTTTTTGGCAGCCCGCGATGGGCGGGAAAAGGCCCCACCCGATAAACAGCTGGAACAGGCTGAGCTTGTAGAGAAATTAAGTGAGGCCATACAGCATCTGGACCAGCGACAGCGGCAGATTATTTTGCTTTATTATCAGCAGCATTTGACGATGAAGCAGATAGCCGATCTCTTCAAGATTACCGAATCGCGTGTCAGTCAATTGCATGCAAGTGCGCTATTCAGCTTATCCGTTAAGTTGAGGCAATGGAAAGATGACAGATAATGGTTACAATATCATAAAGCCGATCGAAGGTTCACAAAATATTATAAATTTAGCTTCTATAAAGCACGGTGAAGAGAGAAAACATAGACAGCCAAGGAGATCGGGACGATCCTCCCCCGGCAGGGGACAGGATAAAACCGGAGCTGAGCCGGATTCCCCAGAGGGGGAACTTCGGCGTTCTTTTAACAGTGATGAAGAACACGGATTCGCCCAGGGCGAACAGAATGAATCGACGGGTTCAGAGAATGGAAAAGATAAATTAACCACTGACTTGATCGGGAAAAACGAGAATGACCAGCATTCTATTGATTACTGTGCATGAACCAAATTGGTTAATTAGAGGGTTAGTGAATTAGTTAATTCAGGAATGGAAAGGAAAAAATTTCCAATGGACAAAAGAGTTGCGCGTATTTTCAGAAGTGACGAAGTTAAGCTCGAAGGCCAGGTCAGGCTAAAAATGAGGCAGCCACAGTTCTCGTCACAACCGAGTTCGCCAAAGGCAGCCGGGCAGCAAGCCACTGTGGAGATTATTGAAAGCCATCCGGAATTTGCCTTGATTGAATTAACATGCTTATGTGGTGAGAAGATTTTGTTAAGGTGTGAATATGCCGGTGCTGAAATTTATCCGCCAAAGGCGGATTTGCCCGTCAAATGTGGGTGAAGCCAAAAATAACCAGTAAAGACAACAAGGGATGAGATTTGTTTTTTTGGGCATTGGAGAAAAAGACATGAAAGCTAATCGAAAAGCAGGAGATCCATTCTCCGTAGTACTACGAAGGATGAACAGGAGACAGAAGTATGATGAATTCGAAATTCCCGCTAAAGGCGGGTTGTATTCTGTATTCTGTATTCTGCTATTGCTGTCAGGCTGTACAGAATCTCAAAAACAAGCGAATGTTGCTCCCCAGACAGGCTCTGCGGCTCGATTGAGCAGCTTGTCTGAGCATGGCGCCACGGCAGACCAGGAGCAGATGGCCAAGAGATTCCAGGAACCTACTTTTCGAGGACGCACTGCTCTGGAGTCAGCGATAGAATTATCTGAAAAGTATGCTAAAATCTCTGAAGAGTCAGTTGCGCTGCGGGAGAACAGCAGAAAACTCGTTGATGAGAACAACCGGCTAAAAGAGCAAGTTAGCAAGCTTGAAGCAGATTTGAAAAACGCGCAGAAGGAGCTAACCGAGGCAAATAACCTTCTGATGGAAATGCGAATTGAATTAAACAACTGGAAGACGGACGTGCTCGGATTTAGAAATGAAATCCGCCAGGCTGAAATAGCTCAATTAGAGGCGCTGCTTAAGATACTTAAGATTATCAGCGGAGAAATTACCGTTGAATCATCACCAGCCGAGAAGAATGAAGCCTCAACTGAAGCCCCACGAGGTGGATCATCGGAGGCTTCCCAGTCCGCAGGACACCTTTCGGTGGAAAGAACCGAAAATACCTTAGTTCAGGGTGAGCCAAATGAATAGCTTACAGAAGACAGAAGACAGAGGACAGAGGACAGAAGTATGATAAATTCGAAATTCACACCAAAGGTGTTTTGTATTCTGTATTCCGTATTCTACGTTCTGCTCCTGGCAGGTTGCCGGATTTATGGAGTTTCTGAGTCTATGCCGGTGTGTTCATATCAGAATCCGTTGAAAGACCTTACAACCATTGGCAGAGTGGCTATTGTCGAAATGGACAACGATTCCGGTTCCCCGGCAGTTTCTGCTGATGTAACGGAGGCAATTTTCCTTGCTTTGCAAAAGAAGCAGGTTTTTAGCTTGATAGTGGTCCACAAAGACGATCCTGCCTGGCGAAGCTTGGGGATTGAACCGGACGCAGTGCACAGCCTTGAGCAATTATCTGCGATACGTGAATCCCTGAAGTGCAATGCTGTGGTGGTCGGGGCTGTTACCCAATATGAGCCGTATCCTCATATGGCTATCGGTCTTAGAATAAGGCTTTTAGACCTGAGCAATGGCCAGTTAATATGGGCCGTGGAGCAGGTTTGGGATAGTTCTGATAAAACAACTAAAAGTAGGATAAAAAACTACTTCCAAAGTCAGATACCTTCAGGGGTTGAGTCTTTGCGAGAGCAGATGACGATTGTCAGTCCGCTTGAATTTATCAGATTTGTGGCTTTCGAGGTTGCGGAAACGTTGAAGCCTAACAAGTAAAAAAATGAATATCGGCTCATCTGGAAGGAGCCTTTAGTAAAAAATGTAAAAAATTTTGTAAAATCATTTAAGTTTTACGAAAAACGTGCGAAAAGGATTATAGATAAAGGCTTTTGAAGGAAAGATGATTTTATGATAGAAAAAATAGATAACAGCCAAATTCAGGACATCTTGGGGAAATTGTCCTTTAAGCAGCCTGATTCGCCCAGGACTGAGGTAAATAATGGTGCGGATGCATCTCTACATGTTGATTACGCCTCTTTAATTAGCCAGGCAGCGCAGAACCCTCAGAACGACATGGAGATAATCCGAAAAGCTCAAGAGCTGTTACAGTCCGGCCAGCTTGAGAGTCCGGAGAAAATTCGAGAAGCAGCAGAGAATATCATCAAATTCGGCGTATAAAGGTTTCCGATTTGTGTTCAAGTTTAGCCGTCGCGACTCAGCGACGGTCATTTCCTTACGCGTAACAATCAAGAATTTGTCCTACTGGATAGCAGAAGAGGGATTGTGTATTGAGCATATCGTATTGAATGGTGCGTTGCGCGTATTGTGTATATTTTCCGCACGACGCGCTGCGCAAGCCTGCCTCGAGTCCCGAGTGAAGCCGAGGGGTCGAGGAGATATGTGACGAAGTCAACTGATCGGCAGTTTTACTAAGAGGAACAGACTTAATAACCGTGGATATAATTTGTTTAGTCATTCACCCCCCAATCAATGCTATTATATTAGCAGATATGAATAACTAAATCAAGCAAAATCAAGCCTTTAGGCTCTACAATTCTAATACTCATTTGGCTTAGTTCTATATTGTTTCCGCTATGGCATTATTATAGGAAAAGGAAAGGTGAAAATTTTTGATGAAATTGTATAAGGAAGAGCCATTAGATTCCCGTTGAGTATCTCTCAAACTTAGGGTTTTTTTGAGGAGGGATTTTAGGGTTTGATTCGCTCAAGGC
>CAZRNB010000081.1:0-14031 GCA_964601355.1 uncultured Pirellulales bacterium | reverse complement strand
CTTTAGCCGGCGGTGTTACAGCGAGCGATTGGCCGGAATGGCTTAGACCTATGAGGGATTACTGAGAAACTGACAATTATTAGATTACTTGATAAAAGGAGGCTTGAAAGGAAAACCTCGAGGTTCGAGAAAATTTTTATTGCGATACAGAGCGATAATTTGGTATAAAAAAGTAGTCTGAGATACGATGTTTTTAAGGATTAAGGATACAGGAGGGGCTATATATTTCATACGAAGTGTGGAGGTAAGCTTTTCTATAACACAAAATCAAGTTTTTGCATTCTGCTGACAGCCTATATTTTTTTAAAGGGAGGATTATTATGTGCAACAAATTGATTTATCTAACTTGTCTTATCGTAGTTTCGAGCATGGCGACTAATGCCTCAGCCGCTCTTGTCGCTCACTGGAGGCTCGATGAAGGTTCCGGCACCATCGCGAAAGACTCCGCCAGTGGTCATGATGGAACCCTGATTGGTGACACCAAATGGGTCGCAGGAAAGATAGGTGGTGGTGCATTGCAGTTTGACGGCGCTGGCGACTATGTGGACTGCGGGAACAACCCAGCATTCAATCCAACGGCCGGCTTCAGCCTCGGGTTTTGGGCATACATTAGTAACTGGGCCACAGGCTGGGGTCGTTGTATGATTAGCAAGGGCGGTGATGCTGATAGAAACGGCTGGTCAGTGCGAAGGTTCTCAGATGAAACCCTATGCTTTACGACAGCAGGCGTTGCGGGAGTAGGTACGACTGCGGGTGCGAATAATGTTACTAACATGAATGGTACCAAGGCACCGCCGTTGAATGAATGGGTTCATATTGCTTGCGTATATGACAGCCTCAATGGCATGACCTACATTTATATTAACGGAGTTGTTGACAAAGAAAGAGCCGCTACAGGGACAGTAGCAGCCACCGATGCCCATGTATATATTGGAACCAGAGGCAATCCTACCGGTACTGGGACGGATGATTGGGCGGAATCCTTCTTCAATGGTATGCTCGACGAGGTGCGCTTCTATAATCATGCCCTAACCGAGGCGGACGTTAAGCTGATTATGGTAGGTAAAGAAGCATTGCCGCCTACCCTGGCCGCTAACCCGAGCCCTGCTAATGGGGCCACAGGAGTGCCAAGAGATGCAATCCTTACCTGGGGGCCTGGTTCTTTTGTTGACAAGCATGATGTGTACTTCGGAACAGATTTCAACGATGTCAGCGATGCCAATGTAGCCAATCCACACGGCGTATTGATCCGCCAAAACTATGAAACTACCAGTTATACTCCTGCCAGCCTTCTCGATTTCAATAAGACCTATTACTGGCGTGTCGATGAAGTTAATAACCTTCACCTCGATAAACTGTGGAAAGGCAACGTATGGAGCTTTACGGTGGCCAACTTTACGGTAATGGACGACTTTGAAGGCTATGACGACGTCAATAATTTGATATACAATACATGGGCGGATTACGCTGTGAATAATACCGGCATGACCGTGGGGCACTTTGTTACTCCGTTTGCCGAACGCAGTATTGTTCACAGTGGCCGTCAAGCTATGTACATGCATTATGACAACGATGGTACTGTGAACGAGGGTACCGATCTTGAGACGGCCGGAACACTGTTTTATTCTGAAGCCGAACGCGAATGGGCAGATCCGCAGGATTGGACCCAAAATGGTGCTAACTCATTAATGATCTGGTACAGAGGCATAATGGCATCTGTTGGCAGCTTCACTGTTGGGCCGCCGATTAAAATGACCGCTGCCGGTGCGGACATCTGGGGTACGTCCGACCAGTTCCACTTTGCCTACAAACGGCTCTCCGGCAGTGGGACAATAACGGCAAGAGTGGTCAGCCTCACTAACACCAGTCCCTCGGCTAAGGCGGGTGTAATGTTTCGCGAGACGTTGGATGCAGGTTCTAAGCATATTATGGTGGTAGCCCAGCCTAATGCTGATAATGGAATTGCATTCCAGCGTCGTGCCGATACAGATCTTGCAAGCGAGCAGATAGTTAACCTGCCCGGCATGACCGCTCCACGATATGTCAGACTAGTCCGCAGCGGCAACACATTCACAGCCTCTCAATCATCTAATGGAATGAGCTGGGCGACGGTAGGTACTATGAATATGCCCATGTTTGCGGATGTCTATGTAGGCTTATGCCTGACCAGCCATAACGCCAATGCAGTATGCACAGCGGAATTTTCTAGTGTTAACAATCCCGGCACAGGTAACTGGCAGTCACAAGACATTGGCATACAAAGCAACATTGCCGAGCAGCTTTATGTGGTTCTGCAAGATAGTGCCGGCATTAATAGTCCGGCTGTCAAAAATTCTGATCCGCTCGCAACGACATTAATCACTTATACTCCGTGGAATATTCCGTTTGCGGACTTTGCCGGCGTTAATCCGAAGGCTATCAAGAAGATGATTATTGGTGTCGGCGATAGAAATGATACACAGCCTCGCGGCTCAGGCGATTTATACATTGATGATATAAGGCTGTATCTGCCTTAGCCACAATAAATTGCGGGGCTAAACATCTCTCTCGACGAGGTTCGAGATGTGTTTAACCGCAAAGAGCGACTCAAATCGGGGCCTATATCATTAGAGTATAGGCCTCGATTGTTTTTCACAATGAGCGTATGTAAAAAGAAAATTAAATTAACATGCGCCTATTTGGGTCCGAATTGCTTCCGATAGTCTGAGGGGCTAATGCCCTTCTGCTGCTTGAAATACCTTGATATGTTACTCGCATCCGGATATCCCAGTAAGCGTGCAATCTGAGATATTGTTAAATTTGTGCCGGTTAACATACCAGCCGTCTGATTAACGCGATCAGATTTGATCTCTTCATGCACCGAATGTGACAGCACTTTCCGGAAACGCTGCTGCAAGGCCCGGCGGGATAGGCCTACAGCTTCCGCGACGTCACCGACCTGGATTGCCTCTCTGCCACGTCTGCGAATAAACTGCACTGCTTCAGCAACCTGCAGGTCTTCTATTGCCATAATGTCCGTTGACTGTCTTGTTACAACATGCAAAGGTGAAATGACCACTTCCTTTTCGGTCTCCTCTATTCTTTGTCCCTTCATCAGCTTATCAAGAACATGTGCGGTTTCGTACCCTGCCCTTTCGGTGCTTGTAGCCATACTTGATAATTGTGGATAGGATAGATCACAAATTAATTCATCATTATCCACGCCCAGAATAGCCGCTTCCCTGGGCACCTCAATACCAGCGATTCTACATGCTGACAGAACGTCTCGACTGCGGTCGTCATTGCAGGCCATTATGGCTATAGACCTCGGAAGCCCACTGAGCCATTCAGCGATAACGTTTTGTTCTCCTTCCATAGGCCTGCGGCGTTTTACCGCGGGCAGTTGGTAGATATAGGCTTCAAAGCCGGCCTGGGCGATTCTTCTGCTGAAACCTTCACCCCGGCGCTGAGACCAAATTGCATCGACAAAGCCACAGAAGCCAAACCGTTGAAATCCACGCTCCAGGAAGTACTCAGCAGCTATGCGGCCAACGGCAACGTCGTCAGTTACTACGCGGCATATATTTAGGGCAGGCCTTTCTATACCACAGATTACCGAAGGCAGTCTAAGATCAAGGATCATCTCAATGATTTTAGCATCCCAGAGCGGAGCTATAATTCCATCGGCCCCCACTTCCTTGATCCACCTATATGAGTGTTCTATGCCCTTTACATAAAATTCCGGTCCCATAAAGAAAAGCCATGGGCCGTGAAGCTTAGAGTATTGGGCAATACCGCGAAGTAGTCCCCTGCCATAAGCCCTCGATATTTCAACCAGAAATATGACTTTAGGAATCCTGGTCATAAGATACCGCCAGAGCAGGATTTGCTTACTTTAAATAAGTGTTTTTACAATATTTCTCGTATAATCGCAAAGACCCTGCGCAAAATGAAGATTATTTTGCGCAAAATTACGACTCTAATCAGCCGATAATTGATATAATTATAATAAAATTTTGGATATTTTGCTATCCTTATTTAAAGAGGAGCCGTTAAAAAAGCCATGTATAAAAAGTGAACTAAAGTTTTAATTGTCTAAAGTGCCTAAAGTTATGTTTTTTTGCTACCTCAAACCTCACATTTTGATACTTTAACTTACTCCCGTAAGGGATGGCTTACGCCATTTAGACACTTTAGCTCACTTTAAGTATTTTAGCTCACTTAGCTGGCCAATAGCCAGAGGATAAAAAGCATTTAATTTTATTTGTCTTCAGAATATTTTTGTTTTGTTATCTGACAGGAACACCATGATCAGCTTTTTGTATTGTTTTATAAAGGAGGAATATTATGTGTAGAAAATTAATTTATTTGACATGTTGTGTGTTTATATTAGGCCTCGTTGGTGCCGGCAAAGCACAAGAGGTTGATCCTAATCTTGTCGCCTGGTGGAAGCTCGATGAGGCTTCAGGCAGCACCGCTGCAGATTCAGCGGGCATTTATAATGGAACTCTGCGCGGCGGGCCAACCTGGGCGAAAGGTATTGTGGACGGTGCTTTAAGATTTGATGGTGACAATGATTGCGTGGAAATAGGTAACTACCCGGTATTCAACAGTCCAAGGGGCAGCTTTAGCGTCACCCTCTGGGCAAACATAGGAAGCTGGTCGTCGGATTGGATGCACAGTATGATAGGCAATCGCAGTGACGGCGTCGGCTGGTGCCTGCGAAAGTTCGGCTCATGGTGGTCAACACAATACCCCGCCGTTTACACACATCCTACTGATGCCTTATGCTTTACGACAAGAGGTGTAGGTCATGCTCTCGATGGTGTAGAGGACACCCCCACTAATACGGTTCCCCCGCTTAACGAATGGATTCATATAGCCTGCATATATGACAATGTCAACAACAAGAAATACATCTACTTTAACGGAGTGGAAGACGCAGCATGGGATACCAATCCCGGCACAGTAACAGCCGCCACACAGAAATTTTATATCGGGGCCAGAGCCAATGCAGGCAATACTGCACCGGAGGCTCTTTTCCTTGGTATGCTGGACGACGTCCGCTTCTATAACGATGTATTAACCATAAAAGAGATTACGACTCTTGCTACTCCCGGGCCTACAAAAAAAGCCGACAATCCTAATCCGCCCGATGGAGCTGTAATGATAAGCTCTACGCGGTTACAATGGAAGGCGGCAGACGTCGCGGCTTCACATAATGTTTACCTTGGTACAATTGCGATTCTTGGCACTGCTGACTACCAGGGTCGCCAGCAGGTAAACTCGTACGTTCATACTCCTGGTTTTGTTTCTCAGACCACTTATTTCTGGCGGATCGATGCGGTCGAGGCTGATGGTGTTACCATCCACACAGGCGACGTGTGGAGCTTTACGACCGGGCCTGCAAAGGCCTTTAATCCTAATCCGCGGGATGGAAATAGCGGGACTGCAACTAATTCAGACCTTACATGGACCGCAGGCGTTGGTGCGGCTGCACATGACGTGTACTTCGGCACTAAGCAGGCTGATGTAGCTGCCGGTGCCAGCAGCACATTCATACGTAATCAGACAGCTAACAGCTATGATCCAGTAACCATGCAGAATGATACCGCCTACTACTGGCGAATCGATGAGATTGAGGCCAATGGTACTAAACATAATGGTGATGTATGGCGTTTCAGAACGGTAGCTGAAATGCCCGTAGCCGGCCCCAACCTTGTCGGCTGGTGGAAGCTTGATGAGTCATCCGGCACTACTGCTGTCGATTCGTCCGGCAATGGCAATGACGGTACTGTTCGAGGTAATCCACTGTGGGTGGAAGGAAAATTAGGCGGTGCGCTGGAATTAGATGGTGCTGGCGACTATGTTGACTGCGGCACCTCTGCTGTATTCAACATTCAAGATGAGATTACCATCGCAGGATGGATTAAGGTCGCGGCCTTCAATGTGGCCTGGCAGGCCATTATTGCCAAGGGGGATAACACGTATCGACTAAGCAGTATTGGCAGCGATGATTTCCTTCACTTCGGTCTTACTGGCACCAACCCGGGCTCTATAAATGGGGTTCTCGATGTGACAGACGATCAGTGGCATCACGTTGCCGGCGTGTACAATGGTGCCGAGGCGAGAATTTATGTTGATGGTGTGTTGGACTCTAACGCCACCTGTACAGGACAAATAAGGACCAGCAGCAGCAACCTTTGTATCGGCGAAAACGCGGGATTAAGCCGATATTTAGACGGCCTTATCGACGATGCGCGGCTGTACAACAAAGCGCTGACGCAGGATGAGATAAAACAGGTTATGGCAGTTGACACCACAAAAGCCGTGAAACCCACTCCGGCTACCGCTTCAATAACAGATGTAGAAAAGGCTGTGCCTCTTAGCTGGTCGCCTGGGAGTAAGGCAGCTAAGCACGATGTATATATAGGCAGCGATGCCTTCGACGTGGAGAACGCCAGCGTACCCGATAATACGGGAATATATCATGGCAGACATGATGCTAATAGCTATACACCGCCTGAAGGTATAAATTTCGGCCAAACCTATTACTGGCGAATCGATGAGGTCAATAACGATGGCTCTACCAGCAAAGGTAGAATCTGGAGCTTTACGGTACTGCCATATCTCATTGTGGATGATTTTGAAGGTTACAACGACTTCGATAATCCAGTATTCTATACATGGCTGGATTGTGTCGTGAATAATACCGGCATGACTGTTGGGCACACAGAAGCGGGAGTGTCATTTGCCGAACGAACTATAGTCAATAGCGGCCGTCAAGCTATGTATATGCATTACGATAACGATGGTTCCATAAATGAAGGCTATGGCCCTCCTCTTGAAAAAACTGGAACGCAGCTTTATTCTGAAACCGAGCGAGAGTGGACTGATCCGCAGGATTGGACCAGAAAAAACATTAGCTCTTTACAGTTGTGGTTCAGAGGCAATTATGCATCTTTCGGCAGCTTCACACAAGCAGGAACGACTTTCACCATGACCGCCGGTGGCACAGAAATTGGGGCTACTTCTGACCAGTTCCACTTTGCTTTTAAGCGTCTCACCGGCACGGGAACTATAGAAGCGAAGGTGATTAAGATTGACGATACCGATCCGCTGGCTATGGCGGGAGTGATGTTCCGCGATACATTGAATCCGGACTCCAAGTATGTTATGATGGCCATATCATCTAAGAATGGAGCTATCTTCCAGCGCCGTACTACTGAAGGTGTCGTCAGCGAACAAGATTCACAAGCCGGGATAAAAGCACCTTACTGGGTAAGAGTGGGCCGACTTGGCAATAACTTTTATGGTTACTTATCATCTAACGGAAGTCAGTGGAGTTCAATCGGTTCGGTAACGATTACAATGGCCACGAATCCTTATGTGGGCTTATGTCTGACAAGCCATGATGTTGAAGAAAAGTGTGAAGCCCAATTTTCCAATGTTAAGATAACCCCCAATGTTACAAGCCCGTGGCAATCGCAGGACATCGGCATAACAAGCAATAGCAAAGAGCAGCTTTATGTAGTGCTGCAGGATGCCGCCGGCAACAGTAGTCCCGTAGTCAAGCATCAAGATCCGGCTGCATCATCCATAGCCGTTTGGACGCCCTGGAACATTCCGCTGACAAACTTCACCGGCGTGAATCTAACGGCTATTAAGAAGATGACTATTGGTATTGGCGATAGGGCCAATACACAGCCTGGTGGTGCTGGTGATTTGTACATTGATGATATTGGCCTGCATCTTCCTGATTCAGGTAAATAAGCTCGTTGAAATTGGCCCGCCTCACTTGCTTTCTTGCCCCTGCCTTCGCAGGAATAAGCTTGTTCTTGCGGAAGCAGGGAGCAGGAAGTGGGGTGGTTAATGTACTATTCGGGACTTATATCGATTTATTCGGTATAAGTCCCGTTTTTTTAGCTGTTCCTTAAGCTCAATCAAATCTAACTTTTTACAAAATTGGCTTGACAGAACAGTTTAGGATTAAGATACTAAATAGTCTTGAACATCATCAAAAATGAGTTGAGGTGTTGATGTAAGCTTATAAAACATTCAAAGCTGAATTAGCTTCAGAGAGTTGGGCTCTGAAAAATAAAACGCAGTCGCGGGAAGTTATATGAGTATATTCAGTAATCATCGCCGTGAATTTCTTAAATCCGCATTGAGCAGTATATACGTTGGAACAACGGCTGTTTCACTTGGTCCATTGGATAAAATACTTGCTATCGCTCCTGTCCCGCCCATCGCTGGGCGGGGTTTAAAAATGAAGTTTGGCCTCGTAACTTATCTCTGGGCCAAAGACTGGGACCTGCCCACACTAATTGCCAACTGCGAAAAAACCGGTGTTCTCGGAGTAGAGCTGCGGACCGAACATGCCCACGGCGTCGAATCGAGCCTTAACGCGCAACAACGTAAAGAAGTAAGAAAACGGTTTGAGGACAGTCCCGTTACACTTGTGGGTTTAGGTACTAACTTCGCCTTTCATCACGTTGAACCGGCAGCGCTAAAAAAAGACATCGAAGAGGCAAAAGAATATATAAAGCTCTCTAATGATGTGGGCGGCTCAGGCGTAAAGGTCAAGCCGAACGACCTTCCAAAAAATGTGCCGCCGGAAAAGACAATCGAACAAATCGGCAAATCACTTAACGAGCTTGGCCGATTTGCAGCCGATTACGGCCAGCAGATTCGGCTGGAGGTCCACGGCTCATGCTCCCCCCTGCCGACTATCAAGCAAATTATGGATGTAGCTGACCATCCCAACGTCAAGGTTTGCTGGAACTGCAACCCGGAGGACCTTACCGGCGAAGGACTCGTAAATAACTTCAACCTTGTCAAAAATCGCTTTGGTGACACCGTCCACGTTCGCGAGCTGAATATTAATGATTATCCCTATCAGGAGCTTATGAATCTGCTGGTAGCGATGGACTATAGCGGCTGGATTCTTCTCGAGGCCCGAACCAATCCCGACGACCGTGTCAAGGCGCTTGCTGAGCAACGACAAATCTGGGAAGAAATGGTTAACAAGGCAAAAACTATGTCTGCCTCCGAAGCTGCATCAAAAGCCGGTGCAGGAATTAGTATAACCGAAGTCGATAAAAAATTAAGGGTGGAAATTAATGGAAAACTTTTCACAGAGTACAACTTCCAGGATGCTCAGCGACCATATTTTTATCCGATGATTGGACCGACAGGAGTAAATATCACTCGCCATTGGCCGATGAAGGAGGGCGAAGATGAGGAGCACGACCATCCTCACCATCGCTCTCTGTGGTTTGCGCACGGCAGCGTAAACGGCCATGATTTTTGGACCGATGGCAGCAAAAATGGAAAAATAGTCCATGATAAATTCATAGAGGTTGCTTCCGGTCAGGATGTGGGTATTGTTCGGTCCCAAAACAATTGGGTAGCAGCCAACGGGCAAATCATCTGCACAGATACACGAACACACAGATTCTATAACCATCCGGACGATCGTATGATGGACTTTGAGATCACGATCCATGCTTCTAACGGCGATGTGATGTTCGGTGATACCAAAGAAGGCACAATGGCAATACGCGTTGCAGAAACGATGCGGGTAGAAGGCAAAATCGCCAAAGGTCACATCATCGATAGTGAAAGTCACAAAGATAATGACGCCTGGGGCAAACGCGCAGCGTGGTGCGACTACTACGGCCCATTGAATAAAGAAATTGCAGGCGTGGCTATCTTTGACCATCCACAGAATCAAAGACATCCTACGTGGTGGCATGTTCGAGCTTACGGACTTTTCGCCGCTAATCCGTTCGGCGTACACGATTTTGAGAAAAAACTTGCCGGCACAGGAGATTTCACTATTAAGTCCGGCGATAGTGTGACTTTTCGTTATCGGTTCTGTTTTCACAAAGGCGATTTTGAACAAGCTAAAGTGGCACAGTTTTTCAGCGAATATGCAGCAATAAAATATTAGTAGGGTGGGGCTTTCATCCTTCGCAGTCCCTGAGGGACGGAGAATGGATGCCCCACCATTGTTATCTAAATGAAAGGAATAATCATGAACAGGATAAATCGTCGTGATTTTTTGAAAAGCTCGATGGCTGCCGGCGTCGCCATGACGCTGGCATCGCCCTACTCAAAGGTACGTGGCGCTAATAGCGACATCCGCCTTGCTGTAATCGGCACAGGTGGCCAGGGCAGCGGGCACGTCAAAAAGTTTGGGGAAATATCCGGCGTGCGGATTGTGGCACTCTGCGACGCAGACAAAGACCATTTGCAGAAAAATCTTGATATCCTCAAAAAGAACAATCAGGACGTCGCCGGCTACACGGATCTTCGCAAACTGCTGGATGACAAAAACATTGACGTAATCTCTTCAGCCACACCCAACTATTGGCATTCATTAGTGACAATCTGGACCTGCCAGGCCGGAAAAGACATCTATATTGAAAAGCCGATCTCGCATAATATCTGGGAAGGCCGAAAGGTAGTCGAGGCAGCTCACAAGTACAAACGAATTGTACAGACCGGCACGCAGAACCGCTCCGACGTGGGATTACGAGAGGTAATGCCGTACATTCAGGACGGAAACCTCGGCAAAATTCTGTGGGTACGCGGCATCTGCCACAGGGACCGTAACAGTATCGGCAAGGTCAACGGTCCACAGCCAATCCCGGAAACGGTTGACTATAATCTCTGGACCGGCCCAGCCGACCTGGTGCCTTTGATGCGGAAGAATCTGCATTATGACTGGCACTGGGTCTGGAATACCGGCAACGGCGACATTGGCAACCAGGGCGTTCACGAGATGGATGTATGCAGATGGGCAATTGGTCAAAACAAGCTTCCGGCGCGTGTGATGAGCATTGGTGGACGGCTCGGCTATGATGATGACGGCGAAACCGCCAATACCCAAATCGTATTTCTGGACTACAAACCGGCCCCGATTATTTTTGAGGTTCGCGGGCTGCCGACGAAAAAGGGCATCAGAGGAATAGACAGGTACCGCGGCATCGACGTTGGCAATATCATAATGTGTGAGAATGGCTACTTCGCGGGCGGCCGAGGCGGCGGCTGGACTTATGACAACAACGGCAACAGACTCAAACAATTCAAAGGTGACGGCGGCGGCGGTCACTATCAAAACTTCATCGATGCCGTGCGCAGCCGCAAGGAAAACGACCTTAACGCCAATATCGAAGGTGGGCACATCTCCAGCGCCCTGTGCCACATGAGCAATATCTCATACCGGCTGGGCAGGAAAGCAACTGTTGACGAGATCAAAAACGCCATCGGTGACAATGCTGAGCTGATGGATTCGTTCAATAGAATGCTCGAACACTTAAAGGCCAACGAGGTTGACGTTGAGAAAGAGCAGATAACCATGGGTCCGATGTTGACGATGGATCCGGATCAGGAAAAATTCGTCGGCCAGCACAGCGACATGGCCAATATATTCATCAAACGTAATTACCGTGAGCCGTTTGTGGTTCCTGATGAAGTCTGATGAAATTTGCCTTGTGCAATAAAATATTATCTACTAAACGGAAGGAATAATCATGGGCAATATAAGTCGTCGTGATTTCCTGAAAAGCTCGGTGGCTGCGGGTGTCGCTATAACGTTGGCATCGCCATATTCACGTGTGCTTGGTGCGAACAACGACATCCGTCTTGCTGTCGTCGGTGTCGGAAGCAGGGGCGGCGGCCTCTGCAGGAGTTTCAGTAGTATATCCGGTGTTCGTTTGGTGGCTATTTGCGATGCCGACCAAAGCCAAATTGATCGCACATTGAGCTCGCTTAACGTGCAGGGACAGAATATAAAGAGCTATCGGAACGTACGAGAGCTGCTGGATGACAGCAGCATAGACGTGATTGTATCAGCGACGCCAAACCACTGGCATTCGCTGGTGACTGTCTGGGCTTGTCAGGCCGGCAAAGACGTTTATATCGAAAAACCTACCTCGCACGAAATCTGGGAAGGTCGGAAAATGGTCGAGGCTGCCCGCAAGTATAGCCGCATCGTACAAAACGGCACCCAGAGACGGTCTTCAAGGGCGTATCGAAATGCCTATAATTATATTAATCAGGGGAATATAGGCAGGATTCTCTGGGTACGTGGCTTTTGCTACAAACCTCGTAACAGCATTGGCAAGGTCCGCGGCCCACAGCCGATTCCGGAATTAGTGGATTACAATCTCTGGTGCGGCCCGGCTGATATGTTACCCTTGATGCGAACGAATCTGCATTACGACTGGCACTGGGTCTGGAATACCGGCAATGGTGACATCAGTAACCAGGGAGCTCATGAGATGGATGAGTCTCGCTGGGCATTGGGAGATCCGAGGCTGCCGTCACGTGTAATCAGCATCGGGGGCAGGTTCGGTTATGTTGATGACGGCGAGACAGCAAATACCCAGATTGCATTCTATGATTACAAGCCGGCCCCGATTATCTTCGAGGTAAGAGGCCTGCCTTGCAAAAAAAACGACTCAACAATGGATACTTACCGTGGCATCCGTATTGGCATTGTCGTACAATGTGAAAATGGTTACTTCGCTGCTAATGAAGGAGGCGGCTGGATATATGACAATGACGGCAACAGAATTCAACAGTTCGCGCACAGTGTCGGCAGTGAGCACTATCAGAACTTCATCGATGCCGTACGCAGCCGCAGAGTCAGCGACCTAAACGCTGATATCGAGGTCGGTCACCTCTCTGCTGCTCTCTGTCATATTGGCAATATTTCCTACCGAATTGGCACAAAGACGTCTGTGGACGAGATCAAAACCGCCATCGGTGACAATGCCGAACTGTTGGACTCGTTTAATAGAATGCTCGACCACCTTACAGCCAACGAGGTGGACACAGAAAAAGAGCTTATCACTATGGGACCAATGTTGACGATGGACCCTGAAAAGGAGCAATTCGTCGGCGATAATAGCAGCTTGGCAAATATGTTTATCAAGCGCAACTACCGTGAGCCGTTTGTGGTTCCTGATGAAGTCTGATGAAATTTGCCTTGTGCAATGAAATGTTTGAGAATCGGCCGGTAGCCGAGGTTGCCTCGATTGCCGGCCGATTAGGTTTCAACGGCATCGAGATAGCACCATTTACACTCGCACGCTCGGCCAGTAATGTCACCGCCAAACAGCGTAAAGAAGTCCGGCAGACCATAAAAGACCACGGCTTAGAGACCGTAGGTTTGCATTGGCTTTTTGTCGGGCCTGCCGGTTTGCATTTAACCACATCCGACGACACCGTATGGCGAAATACTAAAGATTACATGAAAATCCTTTTGGATTTGTGCGCAGATCTGGGCGGAAACGTTATCGTGGTTGGCTCCCCGAAACAGCGAAACATTATGACCGGTCAAACCATAGAAGGTGCCTGGAAAAGAGCCGCGGATTTATTTCGCAGCGTTCTTGATAGAGCTTACAAATTGAATGTCACTATATGTATTGAGCCATTGTCCCCAGTTGATACCAATTTTATCAATACGGTCTCGCAAGCGATGCAGTTAGTTCGCGAAATCAGCCATCCAAACTTTAAGATTCATCTCGATGTCAAAGCAATGTGCTCAGAATCAAAGCCGGTGTCTGATATTATCCGCTCGGTTAGTGTTGAAGATATTGGCCATTTCCACGTCAACGACCCCAATCTTTACGGGCCCGGCATGGGCGATGTTGACTATGGCCCCATCGCAAAAGCCATAAAGGCAATCGGCTGGGACAAGTGGCTTTCGGTGGAAGTTTTCAAATACGACCCTGATCCTGAAACAATCGCTCGCAGGAGCATAGAGTATCTGGGAAAATTCTTCTAAAAAGGTAATCAGTGCATCAGGACATCGGTGCGCAGGTTATCAGTAAAACAGGACACCAGGAAAAAAAAGATGTGATAGTTTACTTACCTGATGCCCTGATAACCATATAACCACTTCCTGATAACCTGTTAACCTGATAATCTCATATATGATAGTACTTTGTAGAAAAGACCAAACCGTCATTTCTCCGCTCGCCTTTCGGCTCGCTCGAAATGACAAGTACTGTCTTTTCGACAGAGCAATGTGACAGC
>CAZRNB010000080.1:11620-14379 GCA_964601355.1 uncultured Pirellulales bacterium | reverse complement strand
TTGTGCGCCGCACAAAGCGGGGAAGAGAAGTCACTAAGCAGGCCTGCGAGCATTTAGGCTTAAAATATCATAAAAAGAAAAGCGATGACGGACAGCCGGAGCTTTTTGAGCAAGATAACCAGTAAAGTACTGATTTGATCGTTCATTTGGGGGATTACAAATGTTTAATGAAATTTTGTCTTTCTTTTCGGATGTTCTTTTAATCTTTAAAGAATTATTTCTTGTTCTTGCAGGAGGGCTATGTGCAATCTTTGGAGGTTTCTTGGCGATGTGGTATCAAATCAAGAAAACTCGTGAAATACGAAGAGAGCAAATTATTGCAGAGAAAGAGGTAGAAGTTTGTAGTTGGGCTGCATTGCAGATTTATGAACTACAGGGTAGGCTTATGGGTAACTTGTCTAACGTAATTCAATTTATGGGTGAAAATTATAAATTCTTCATGGAAAACATACTTTTTTTCCCGCAGGAGTTCCGAGACAATTGGGGAGAAATCAGAGAAAACCTCAATAAGGCAATTTCATTAGAGGAAGAGATAAGAAAGCAAGGACAACGGAATATTGAGAAAGAGGCTGAATTATATAGTTTACAAGTATACCTTGATAAATTGGCTAAAGAAGCAGAGAAGGCAATATTGGATAAGGTAAAGCAGCCACCAATTAAGATAGAAATGTACTCAGAAAGAAAGAAGGTAGATAATGCCAATTAAACGCAGTAATGGATTATTATGGATACGTATTAGCAAGCGAAAGGGATCTACGAATGGAATATAGATTGCCACGCTCGGCTACGCCTCGCTCGCAATGACGTTATACGTTGCCTTTGTCATTGCGAGGAGCGAAGCGACGAAGCAATCTCATAATCCATCATATAAGTCTCGCCATTCTTTATTGATACTGTTTATTAGCTCCTCCTTTTTCTTGCGTGAACCATCTTTGATTTGTTTTTCTCTTTGAATAGCACTGAAACAGTCACCGAAGACTTCATAGTAAACAAGCTTTACAATATTATATTTCTTTGTAAATCCTTCAACGAGCTTTTGCTTGTGTTCATATACACGCCTTATGAGGTCGTTAGTGACACCAGTGTATAGAACGGTATTTCTTTTATTGGTCATTATATAAACATAAAACTGCTTGGTTCTCATTAGCCTATAATCCAGAAGTGTGGCGAGCTTCATCATACAGTGTCATGTTAACCGTTATCGGATTTGCGCTCGTTGAGAGTAACCGGCTCAGCACCTGGTGACATGATCCCCCGGCGGGAAAGCAAAGAGCCTTCCAGCCTGTAAAGGGCAACCAGAGCTTTCAGGTAATTTGCGAACGACTGTATCTCGGCAATCTGGCTGGCTACAAGGTCACGCTGAGCCTGGGCGACGAGCAAAGACGTGGATTTGCCAACCCTGAATTTCTCGGTCTCGGCGCGGTGCTTCTCCTCCTGGAAATTGCGCGTGGCAGCGGTCGCAGCTATTTGCTCATGGGTGCGTGTCACCTCAATGTAGGCGGAACGAACATCGACCTGTACAAGCTGAATGAGGTTATCCAAAGATTCCAGAAGCTGCTGCCTGCTGATGACGGCTCGGCTGTACCTGGCACGAGCAGCGCGGTTTACAGGAGGAAACTCGAACGTCAGGCCGACCGATGCATCATAGCTGTCGCCAAATACATTCTGAGACGATTCGTGAAAAGTTTTAGCATAACCCGTTTTGCCGAAGGTGATAAAAGCATCCAGCCTCGGCAGCAGGCCGTTCTTGGTGCTTACCACCTCCAGATCGCCGCGCTGTATCTGCAGACGTGCCTGGTTCAGGTCAGGTCGCATCTTCAGGGCTACCTGAACGTGCTGCTCAGCTTCGTCAAGCTTAACGTTGGGCAGCACGGTTTGATATTCGAGAACAACGTCTCTGCTCCAGTCGATGGAAGGCGGCGGATTAAGCAGCCGAAGCAGATCAAGCCTTTGCCTGGCGAGATTGCTCCTCGCATTTATCAGATTTTCCAGGCCGAGTGCAACCTCAGCCTGTGCGGCGGCCAGCTCGGTCTCGGCGAGCGTCCCAATATTTATCCTCTCCTGTGTCTCAGATAGCTGCTTCTCGGCAAGGCTGAGTGAGTTGGTATATATCTCAATCTGCTTCTGGGCCAGCGCATAATCCCAGAATTTTGATTCGACCTCTTCCAGAAGAATCTCGGCAAATCCGCGCAGCTCATAAGCCGATATGAGCGTATCGAGCTTGGCCTGATTTACGCGGGCCAAATTCGCACGGACGTCCAACCCCTGCAGAAGCGCCTGGGTGACGGTCAAACCGAGGCGATTGGAGGTAAAAGTATCGCTGTAAAGAGACGAATCGGTATAGCTGCTGCTTCCCTCAAGGCCGACGGTTGTGCCGGTGGGGAAGAGCTTGCTCAGCGAAATTGCGCCCGTAACGGTGTCCATAACCTGATTTTCGGTGCTGGTGCCGGCGCGTGACAGCCTGTCGGATACCGCTCTTCTCTGCGTGACGTCGGCACCAAGAGCCGGCTCAAAAGCCGCAAGCTCCTCCTGCTCGAACGTTCGATTTATTTCCGGATTCATTCTCTCGACAATAAGCGAGCGGTTGTTTTCCATGGCCATAAGGATGGCTTTTTGAATATCTACCTTGAGAGGGCTTTGGGTTGCCACCTCATTTGCGTCAGCAGGCGGTAGGGTGGGCTTTAGCCCACCGATCCACCATAGCGGGTTTGCAATAAGGTAATGGTGGGGCAAGCCCCACCCTACAAATAAGCTCAAAA
>CAZRNB010000080.1:0-11520 GCA_964601355.1 uncultured Pirellulales bacterium | reverse complement strand
GATGTCGCTTTGGAACGACGTTCAAAAATTGAATAGACTACCGGCACAAATACCAGTGTGATGAACGTTGAGCTAAGCAGACCTCCAATGACGACCCGGGCCATGGGGGCCTGGGCTTCGCCTCCTTCGCCAAGACCAAGCGCCAGCGGCAGCAGGCCAAAGACAGTCGTTAATGACGTCATAAGAATCGGTCTCAAACGCCGGCGGCCGGCTTCTTCAATAGCCTCCCGAATCGGCATTAAGTCCCGGCGACGCAGCAGGTTAGTATGGTCAACCAAGAGAATAGCATTGTTGACCACGATTCCTCCGAGCATAACGCATCCGATGAATGACTGGATATTAAAGGTTGTCCCCGTGATAAAAAGAATCAGAATAACTCCAATCCCTGCCAGCGGCACAGAGAACATCACTACGAACGGGTCGCGTAAAGACTCATACTGACAGGCCATAACCATATAGACCAGCACCAGTGCCAGGACGAAGCTAAGCGTAAGCTCGTGAAAGGATTTCTGCTGCTCCTCGTAATCGCCGCCGAATCCTGTGGTAAAATCCCGCGGCACAGGCACAGATTGCAGCTTCCTGCCAATATCCGAGAGAACCGAGCCCATGTCCCTTCCGCTGATGTCAGCCGATACTATAATAATGCGTTCCTGGTCTTTTCGCTCGATTAAAACCGGGCCGCTCCGCGGACCTGTGCTTACAACGTTTTTGAGGACAACGGGCTGGCCGTCGGAGTTGGTCAGGATCAGATCGAGAATTTCACTTAAATTCATCTTCTCAGCTTCTCTGAGCTTTACCAGAATTGTATATTCGTCGCCGGCCTGACGATAATAGCCGGCTGTTGTTCCTGAGAGGATGGTTTGTAAAGCGACGGCTATTTTTGATACGGTCAGATTCATATCGGCGGCTTTCTGTCGGTCTATTAAAATCAGCTCCTCAGGACTTCCTAATTCTCTGCTGATTCTTGCATCAGTGACTCCGTGTACCGATTCGACGAGGCTTTTTACCTGCTGAGCGAGGGCATCGGCCATCTCCAGGTCATGTCCGCGGACTTCGACTTCAATCCTGTCACCCTGCGAAGTTCCCATGCGAAGTATAAATAGTCCCTGGCCGGCGCGGGTGCGGATAATCATTCCTGGAATGTTAACCAGCTTACGACGCAGGTCCGCGGCAATCTGCTCACTTGACCTTGAGCGCTGCGACTGCGGTTTCAGCGAGATACGGACGCTGCCGGTATGACCGCCACCGCCACGCCATCCAGAACCACCAACACTTGTCACCACATTCTGGATTTCAGGCACGGATTCGTTGACGATTTCCTCAATGAGCTTAAATTTCTCATCCAGCAGGTCTAATCGTGTACCAACCTGCATCTCAGCTTCGACCCTTACCTCGCCTTCATCCGAGGCAGGCATCAGCTCCGCACCGATATAAGGAATCAGTATTGCACTTGCCGCCGTAATAAAAACCGCAATGAGCACGACCGCTGCGCGATGGTCCAGGGCAACGTGGAGCAGCCTTTTATAGCAGTCCTCCATACGTTTTAAAAATCTTCCGCTTACCTCGAACATTTTGCCTCCAGGACCTGTCTTGCGCAAAGTGTCCCCTGCTGCCGAGGGAACAATGCGAGCCGAAAGCATAGGCACCAGCGTTAGAGCCGCTACCAAAGAGCACATCAGCGAAAAAGCGACGACAACCGAAAGCTGCTTGAACATCACGCCGGACATACCTCGCATAAAAACCAGCGGCAGAAAAACAACCACCGTTGTCAGAGTGCTGGCAATGATGGCGTCTGTTACCTCCTCGGTGCCGTCAATTGCGGCTTGCTCCTGTGCGTGCTGCGTTTCACGGATGCGGAAGATATTTTCCAGAACCACGATTGCATTATCGACAAGCATCCCGACACCCAGAGCCAGCCCGCCCAAGGTCATAAGGTTGAGAGTAAAGCCGCTAAAATACAATAGGGCAAAAGTGGCAATAATGGAAATGGGTATCGCAGTAGCGATAATTACGGTGCTTCGCACGTTACGCAGAAATACGAGCAGTATGATTACGGCCAAAATTCCTCCATAAACCGCGGATGAGCCGACATTTTTGATGGAGCGCTGAATATAGTCGGAGGTGTCGATTATAGGTATTACTTTAATCTGCGGGATGTCTTGATTGATGCGCTCGAGCTCTTCCAGAGCGCCGCGTGCGACTTCGACCGTATTTTTCCCCGATTGTTTGTTGACCGACAGTCTTATCCCAGGCTGGCCGTTGACGCGGACAATCCTCGTGATTTTGAGCCAGGAATCCTCTACAGTAGCAATTTCTCTCAATTGAATGGGCACACCCTGGCGGATTGCAACGACCGTGTCTTCAAGCTGTTTAAGGTCGGTGTACTCGCCTGGCGTCCTGACTGTGACCTCGAAGTTTCCTTTCTCTATGGTGCCGGCTGGGATGTTTACATTCCCTTCACGAATGCTTGTAATGATTCTATCCAGCGGGATGGCCAGCGCATTAATCTTGGCGGGGTCGAGACTGACGTGAATCTCGCGCTCGTAGCCACCCATAATATCGACGGCTGCTACGCCCGGCACACGTTCGAGGCGATACTTGACCTGGTCTTCGATAATCTGCCTTGCCTGAACTGGGTCTAATTTGGTCGATGCGCCGAGAATCAATATTGGAAAGCTCGCCAGGTCGAACTTGCGAAGCGTGGGTCTGTCTGCCTCTTCAGGCAGACGCTGGACAACTCGGTCCAAGCGGTCACGGATGTCGTTTGCGGCGGCGTCAAGGTCTGTCCCCCATGAGAATGTCACGCGAACCGTGCCCTGTCCTTCGACCGATACGGAGCTTACCTCTTCCACGCCCGGCACGGCGCTCATAGCCTCCTCAATCGGCCGCGTTATCAATTCCTCGATTTCCTCCGGGCCGGCGTTTTCATAAGTGCAAGAAACGCTTATTGTCGGATATGAAATGTCGGGCATTAGGTCAATCGGCAGACGCAGCAGCGAGATAACACCCAGCAGTATCACTATCAGCGCGACCATAATCGTAAATATCGGGCGGTGGATGGAGAAGCGTGCGATTCTCATTGAGCGCCTCCTGACTTCGTGCCGCCGTTGCCGATACCCGATGCAGCATCTTCTTTTTGAGGAGATCTTCCCGATATTGTTATACCGGAACCGTCCTCTAAAAGATGATTGCCCAATGTAATCACAAATTCTGATTCGCCAAAAGAAGATGGCTCTACGATTTCAGCAGATTCGCCGCTTATAATTCCCGTCGTCACGGGGACAAAACGGGCTTTGAGATTCTTCCGGTCGGCTGTAAAAACTCCTTGCCGGCCGTCTCTTTTAATCAAAGCAGCAAGCGGGACGAGCGTGGCATTATCATGACTGGCAAAGACGATTTGCGCCCTTATAAACATGCCGGGCCGCAGAAGCTCTTCGGAGTTGCTGATTTCGATTTCTATTCTTCCCTGCCGGGAGCTTTCCTTAAGAAGCGGCGCTATGCGTACGATATTGCCGGAGAAGGTTTTGTCGGGATGGGCGTCCGTGGTGATGATAGCACGCTGGCCGATGCTGACCTTTGGGTAGTCCTTTTCGACGACGTAAACTACAGCCGTCAATGGTTTATTTTCGAGGACGGAGACGATGGGCTGATTCGCCTGCAACAGCGTTCCTTCGTCAACAAATCTTTCGCCGACCACTCTTGCCCCGTTGGAAAATCCAGTTCGTTTTGATGATTCGTAACCGATAGATTCAGGCTTTCCAACGGGGCTTGGTTCATTACCGTCTTCCCAAAACGCCTGCACCCTCGTATAAGACAGCCGCAAATCGGCGGCCTTTAGCGCAGCCTCTCTTTGGGTCACTTGAGCAAGTGAAACTTTCAATTTCGTCTGGGAGGCGTTAAAGGCGGCCTCGGCTCCTTCCAGCTCCGAAGCCGAGGCTATTTGTTTTTCGCGGAGCGCCTTTGCCCTTTCATATTCCCGCTGGGCAAGGTTGAGGTCGCTTGCACAGTTTTCAGTGTTTGCCTTGGCGACCTGCAGTTCAGCTTTGGCCTGTTCCACCTGCTGGCGGTATTCCTCATCGTCGAGGATTGCTATCACCTGATTTTGCTGGGCAGAATCACCGATGTTGACCAGGAGTTTTTTTAGCCAGCCGGCTACTTTTGCTGCGACGACGAACTGAGATTTTGGAATGAGAGAGCCGGTAAATATCCCGACGTCTTTTATCGTGTCTTTTCGGATGTGCTGGATTTCGACGGCCACCGCTGTCTGCCTTGAAGGCCCAGCGGCGGACCTGGTCTTGTCTGATGAGATAATTCTTTTATACACATACCAGCCGGTGATTGTGATAATCGCCAGAATAAGCAGTGATGAAAGGAGCTTTTTCATTTGATTTCCTCGATAACAATATATTACCTGCCAACGTTCTTCCCTGTTGTCTAACTATAGCCAATGAAGTGCCGGCGACAGCTAAACTTTGATTTTCAAGCAGTCATTTTACCAAAAATGGTTATACAATAAAAGCAAGAATAGAGAGACGTTGGCCAACGTGCTTTTATCCACTTTATTTGGGATTGCAAAACCATCCGGCTCGTGCGTTCCTTTTGGACAATTACGTTTTTTGATCCTCGATGCTGGATACTCGATACTCGTTTAATGATAATGATATTGCCAGCTACACTGGCTACAGAATAAACATTAAGAATTAAAATAAAGCTCTTTATGTTTGAAAAGGCGTTACCGAAAAAAACTACGAGTCATGAGTTACCAGCGACGAGCGACGGTATATGGATGATGCTGTTCGTTTAGGCGATGTTTTGCCTGATGCCATGCTTGCCCATGTTCTACAGGCCGCCTAACTTTGTCACTATATAGCGTTTTGGCTTTGCTTAGCCATAGGGGACGTCCGATAACGTATATACTTAACCAAACGCACTAATATATCTATTTTCACCAGAATAGCCTTTTTACTCAAGAGTCATTGGATGCTTTTAACAAATTGATTTTTCTTACCTATATGTCATAAGTTCTCTAAATAAAAAAGTGAAAAAAACTCGAATATATATATTGACAATTTCCGAGATGAAAACTAATCTTAATTTTCATTTTGGGTGGAAGCCAAATATTAAAAGAGTTATATTCGCAGAGAACTTATTCCAGCGTAATATCAAATTACTAATGAAAGGGGACAATAATGAGAAAGTCAGATGAATTTTGGGGAAAACAAGTATGTGGCCTGATAGTGTCACTAAGCTTGGTATTGCTGTTAATGTTTGGGGGATTGAGCTTAGCCTCACAAGGTGAGAATGTACAGCATTATAAGCTTCTCTCCATTCTGGAGTACAGTGGACAGACTAAGTTTATGAGCGAATTTGAGACGGACTGTATGATGAAGAAGCTTGTCTTATCGGACGACAAGACACAGTACGTTATTTCAACGACTGACCAGGCAGTATCTGCCAGTGACAACAAATCAGGTGAACAGCTCTCTTTAGAGCTGTCATTTATTATTAATGGTCAAACTAAGAATTTATCGGCAACAGGCAAGGAATTAGCATTTTTGGAAAAGGTTACTAATGAATGCGGCAGGGCCCTCAAAAAGGTTACTAAGAAAAATCTTGCAAAAACATGGAAACAAGGCTTTGATTTCTCATCTATAGATAGCTCACTTCCCAGCCAAATGAGATTTACACTGACTGCTATGCCGATGAAGACAGAATCTTTGGGCGAGTTAATAGCGGTCAGAGCGTTATCGGAGCCTTTTGTGGTTAAGACTGCTACGGAAGCCGGTGATGCAGGATTAGTTCAGTGCAGAGTCAACTGCGTTTATGTTTTTGATGGAAAACTTGAGAATATTTATCTTGGTATGTCTGTTTTCCAGGCTGCAACGAACATACGCGGCTTTAATGAAGTGATGCAACATTCGGTCGCGACGTGCAAGGCCGATGCTGAAGGTCAGCCGATAGACTTAGGCGAGCTTGGTAAAAATAAAGATTTTGCACGGCTCGTGAGCAAGGTAGGCGTAACCAGTCCTCTTGATGTTGCAGAAAATGCGTCTTTGCCGCAATGGGCTCGAGACTGTGGAATAAAAGCTGCTCAGATGGCCAACATCAGTTCAGCGACTTCCTGTGAGGGTACGATAGATCCTGTTGTTACTTGCCTGCCGACCGGACGTATAGTTGAGTTGCAGAGTTCTGATAACTTAGTAACCACAGGCGCTCCTTTGGCTGCAAAAAAAGTCAAACAAAGTAAAGTTAAAGGTAAAAAAGGTATGTTTGACTGGTTCGGCTGGAATTTGCCGACTGCCGGTGTTATAACGGGTGCGACTATTGGGATAGTTGCTGGAGCCGGTGGTGGTGGTGGCGGCGGCCATCACCGCAGTCCAGTTAACTAATATTGAAGTTTGACGTCGGCAATCGTAGTAACCGGTGCGCGACTGATACTATAGATGAACAAGTGAAGATTGCTGAAGATATTATTATAAAGTCAAGTTATCGCATTTAGAAAAGGCGTGCTCGATACTCGATACTATTCGAGCATCGAGTCCGCCTGATGCGATTCAAGGTGAGAACTTGGCCAATAGCTTTTCATAGGCCGTGAATAGGAAAAACCGCAGCTTTTACGGTCTCTATAGTTCTTTCGACGGCAGGCATTATCGTTTCACGCTGAGCCGGGCTTACAACAAGGCTTCTATCTCGCAGGCCTCCCTGCCATTCGGTGCTGCCTAACATAACGCCGCCGACGGTGGGATTTTTGTCCGCGTCCACATCTGCTCCACAAAAGATAGTCCATGCCAGCGCCCAGGCTCTTACGGTGTTTTCGATGTTATACCCGCCTCCGCCGGTAGCCAGAATTGGTTTTTGGAAACTCAAAAGGTGATTGATAATTTCCACGTAAACGTTGTTGGTAAGATAAAGATGTCCGAGAGGGTCGCCTGCGAGGGCGTCGGCTCCCAGTTCAAACACGAATACATCGGGATTAAATGCAGCAACTAACGGCGGCACTATAGCATTGTATGCCATCAAATAAGCCTCGTCGAAAGTTCCGACGGGCAGAGGGACATTCACGCAGAAACCTTTACCCCGGCCGGCGCCGATTTCACTCTCAAAACCTGTTCCGGGAAACAGAGTTTTTGGATTTTCGTGAAGGGATATGGTCATAACGTCACAGCGGTCGTAAAAAGCATAAGCGACGCCGTCACCATGGTGAATATCTATATCAAGATACAAAACTTTCTTTTTTTTCTCCGCAAGTATAGTGCAGGCGAGAGCCACGTCATTGATGTAGCAAAAGCCGGAGGCGCGTTCGGAATGTGCGTGATGGAATCCGCCGGATGGATTAAACGCCACATCGGCTTCTCCCGAAAGGATAAGATTTGTGCCCGTCAGCGTAGCGCCGCAGGCCAAGACCGCGTACTCATATAGGCCTTTAAAAACGGGGCAATCCCCTGTGCCAATTCCCATGTCGAGGGCTTCAGCGTCCCACTTGCCTTTGGATGCGTTTTTTAGTGCGTGCAGATAGCGTGCGGAGTGAAATTTCTTCAGGGTGATTCTATCGGCCGGCTTGGGGGATACTTCTGATATTCCGTCGCCTGAAAGAAGACCCATGGAGTTTAGAACCTCTCGCACCCTGCGGGCTCGGTACACATTAAAGGGATGCTCGGGCGGATAATGATACTTCTCAAGCTCCGTTGAATAGATAAAAACAGACTGTCGCAACACTAAAAGTTACTCCTACGAATAAACTGATCCATCGCCGTACCGGCGACGGCTAAACTTACTCAATCTTTAGTTACATATACCCTAAGAACTTTGCTGCTATAATAAACATCGAATGAGACCATACCAAAGGGCATATCGAGAGCCTGGCTTTATTCTTGAATATTTGCTCAGGAATATACTCACCCATTCTTTCAAGAGGCCAGCGAAAGAACCTCTCTGCCTCTTTTCGGTTATAACAGAGGTGCTGGTAAATAGCCATCCAGAAGTTAAGCAGCGGCCATGCGCCGGCGCTGGTTAATGTCACCCACCCTTTTCCGACTCCGCCGCAATACACATCTGCCGGGTATCGCATTAAACCGCCATCGTCTATTGTGTTTTTTTCTATTATTTTTTCGACGGTCGCCTTCATCTTTTTATCAGATGGATTTAACATTCCACACGGATATACCAATCCCAGCAGTGAAGTATCCGGCCTGAAATCATCTCTTCTGACTTCGCGGCGTTTGCTTATTCTGCCGGTGCTGAACGTTCTCGGAATCAGGTTTTTATTATGAGAATACAGGTCGGAAAATACGCCTGACATTTCCTTTTCCGTTTGCAGCCACTTTTTCTTTTTGCCCATAAGCTTAATTGCGGCCCTGAGACCGCATAAGCACATAGCCAGTGAGTACGTATGATACCTTTTCTGCGAAGGCAAGATACATCTTTCCTCCCACAGGTCAAAATGAGGCAGAACGAATCTGTCATTATTCCATGTATCGCAAATGCCTGCGGCGGTTTTTTGTATCAGCATTTTGAATTTAGACAAATCATGAATACCGAAATGTTTTACATGGTGGTCTATAGCAATCAGTAAAGAGCCATTCTGGTCCGGCTGAAACTGTGTTCCGTGACACGTTACATATATGTACCTTTCTCTCACTTTACGAGGCACTTTGAAAGCTGACGGGGGTATCAATGTGCCGGCTATGGTGCCGTTTACGTTGTATGCGTTGTGAAAGAAACCTTTATCTTTGAAACCTTCGGCCCTGTTAAGGCACCAATCGAAAAATCTTTCCGGGATGTCCCTTAGGCCCAGCAGGTCCGCGGATATACATATATACGATGCGTCTCGAATCCATACATATCTGTAATCCTGGACGGTGGATGGATAGATTGATGTATCGGAATTTGCGGCGACGATTGCACCATTTTCCACGGAGCTGTTTTCAATCACATTTTTACTTGTTTGAATGAGCTCTTTAATATTCGGCTTTTTCATCCCTTTTGAACAGGCCTTATGAAGGTGACATCTGCGGAGTAACCCGTGTTTATCTTGTTAAATCATACGTAATGTTATACACATCACCATCGAATTCGGTGTTCACTTTGTAGCCGGAGTTGTGAAAGATAGCAAGCATTGGTTTATTGCCGGGCAGAACCTTTGCATAGAAGCGTTTTACGCCGCGTTGCTTGGCTATCTTGGTGATATAGTCCAGCAGTAATGTCCCCATGCCTTTTTGCTGCCATTCGTCCTGCACGATAAAGGCGACCTCAGCGTTCTGCGTTTTGGGATCGAGAAAATACTGGCCAACGGCTACGATTTCGTCGCCGGATACGCCTGGCACAACGCCGACGATAGCCATATCATTTTTGTAATCGATGTTGGTTAGCTGCTGCACGTCTTTGTGAGGAAAAGCCTTTGTCCGGGTCATATAACGTGTTCGGATGGATTCTCCGCTGAGCGAATACAGCATTTCCACAAGGGACGGCTCATCGGTAGGCTTAATGGGCCTGAAGAAAATTTCCGTGCCGTCCTTTAGAGTATCATAATGTTCCAGCTCCTGCGGATAATGAAGCTGGTCTGAGACTATCTCTATCTGGTCTTCATAAATATAGTTTTGGGCCTTTGCGGCCTTGGTAAGCTCTTTTCTAAATTTTGGATGAGCGATGTTGACCAGGTCGAGCACCCTTTCGCGAATGCTTTTGCCATGCAGGTATGCGACGCCGTATTCGGTGACAACGTAATGGACGTCGCCGCGGGTGGTGACAACGCCGGCCCCTTCGGTCAGGTGCGGAACAATCCTGCTGATTGTGCCTTTTTTGGCGGTGGACGGCATTGCGATAATGGCCTTGCCGCCTCTGCTCCGCGCTGCGCCGCGGATGAAATCGACCTGGCCACCGATGCCGCTATAAAATTGATAGCCCAAGGAATCGGCACAGACCTGGCCCGTCAGATCAATCTCCAGCCCGACGTTGATTCCCACCATCTTATCATGCTGGCTGATGATGTTCGGGTCGTTGACGTATTCGGTCGGATAAAACTCGAAGAAGGGATTATTATTGATATAATCGTAAAGCCTCCGTGTCCCCATGCAGAAGCTGGCTACTACTTTGCCGTGGTTCAGGGTTTTTTTTGCACACGTGATGGCCCCGCACTCGATCAGGTCGATTATCCAGTCGCTGAACATCTCTGTATGGATGCCGAGGTCTTTTTTATCTTTTAGATACTCGGCCAAGACATGCGGTATGCGTCCTATTCCGCATTCTATGGTGCTGCCGTCCTCGACGAGCCTGGCGATATTTTGGCCGATACGTTCAAGAGTTTCACTGGTTTCGGTCGGCTGAACCTCAATTATGCTCTCATCGTAAGGGACGAGCATATCGATCCTGTTGACGTGAATGAAGCTGTCGCCGTATGTTCGCGGCATGTTGCCGTTGACCTGCGCTATGGTATATTTGGCATTGGCCGTTGCAGACTTGACGATGTCAACGGAGACGCCGAAGCTGCACAGGCCGTTGGCGTCGGGCGGCGTGACGCTTATCAGTGCCACGTCGATAGGAATCCTGCCGCTCTCAAATTCAGAGGGTATCTCGGAGAGAAATATCGGCGTGTAGTCGCCGATGCCTTTTCGCAATGCGCCTCGGACGTTGTCGGCGATGAAAAATGTGTTCATCTTGAACTTTTCGCGGAACTTCTCGTCGGCATACCGGGCCTCTCCCATCGTTAAGAGGTGAATGATATGAGCGTCGTAGATGTGGCTTGAGTGCTCAACGAGGGCGTTGACTAAGTGCTGCGGCTGGGCGCAGCCGGTGCCGATGAATATGCTGTTGCCCGGCTTAATCAGCTTCATCGCCCCTTCTGGGGTTGCGATTTTATCTTTATATTTTTCTTGCCAGTCAAATTCCGACATATACCAACTTTCCTCAAAGAGCAGTACTGCCCAGTAGTTCAACCGATGGATGTCATTGCGAGCGAAGCGAAGCAATCCCTTCTATACGGGCTTTTAAGATTGCCACGGTCTGCAAAAGGCAGACCTCGCAATGACAACCTTACAAATCAAAGGATAGTACTATATCTTATTCGTGAGAGATTCTCAAGAGGTTTAGGCTTGCGGAATACGAATAAATGCTCGTGCATTATCAGGTAGAATTTATCGCGTCCGGCCTTTACTCGCCAAAGCTCGGTGGTTTTGCAGTGGTGCTGAACCTTGATAATATCCTCTTTTAGCACAAAGCCTGCCTTTAGAAAACGCTGCATGACGTGAAATGCAAGAGGGACAAAGTGCTTTCCTTTGCGGGTATCGCCGATAAGTATAGCACAGTATTTATCTGGTCTGAGCACTCTATATAATTCTTTTGCGATTTTCTCAATTTCATCGCAAAACTTCGGCAGGCTCGCAATGTTCGATAAATCGCCTTCAATTTTGCCGTCCGAGTATCGGATAATATTCACATACGGCGGATGCGTAAGCACAAGGTCAAAAGAATTATCTTTTAGAAACGATAAATCTCTTGCATCTCCAATCTTCACTTGCTGCTCGC
>CAZRNB010000079.1:0-14413 GCA_964601355.1 uncultured Pirellulales bacterium | reverse complement strand
TCAGGCGACAAATCCACCTTAACTATGCGCCCAGTTTCTGGGGAGTATTATAAACATCACTATGAGGAAATAATTCGAATCGACTCTTATGTTCAGTTTGTACTTTATGAAAATAACAATTGCAGCGAATGAGATAAGGACAAAAGAGATTCCTAAACCCAAAACAAGATCTTCGTGCTTATTCTGTTTTGCAGTTTTTTGAAAAATATCATGGATGGAAGTAAAGTAATGATCGGCAAAACTAGATAACTCTTTTTTTGCCCTTATTGTCGACTCTGTTGCAATTGTTAAAATTTGGGTATCTTGCATATCACTTTTTAAGATGTGATACCAGCTAACTATTGATTATACAGTTTGTATAATCTTGTGTATCATACAAGTAGCCTTTATTATCCTAAATCTCATACCTTTCGAATTCAAGAGCTTCCTGTGATTCATCGACACTGAAGAATAAATAACATAAGCGGAAAAGTCAACTAATTTGAAGCAAAATTGAATTAAAGGTCACTGGCTAATTCTCCCAATTCAGCATAACATTTTTGAAAAATGGCAGAAGCTCTTCTGCTATCTTTTCGTGCTCCTGCTTATCAGGATGGTCTGTGCATCCATTTGTGTAAGAATGAGAGAATTTAAATATAAAAACCTTATCATCTTTCTCCACTTCTTTTAGATGTTTTATTACAGCAGATAAATACTCCGTCAAACGGGCACTTTTCTCTCCTGAGAACATCGGACTCGTCAGGCAGCATATTTGTGCATGAGGATATCGAGCTCGGATACGTTTTACGAACCGCATGTAATCATTTATAAATTTGGCTGAATCCAGTTCAGGCCTTTTATAGGTGCCGTCGCCTTCTGAGAAGTCATTCGTGCCAAGACAGATAGAAACCAAATCAGGAGCATAAGCATTAGCATCCCAGACAGGGGAATTTGTATCGAGATAAATATGCTCATAAACTTCCGGCATGGTCGGGCCGGGACTATTCCAGTTTCGGATTATGCCAATTCCAGATACGGAGCTGAAAAGCCAGTCGGCATTCAATTTATCAGCGACAAGCCTGCCGTAAGCAAGATAGGCGTTATGCTGGTCATACCACTGTGCGGCATTGCAGGGGATTTCCGATAGGTCTAATCCCATACCGCAGGTCATCGAATCACCAATAAACTCAATTTTTCGTTCCCTCCTTTTTTCAGGAGGCAGAATTTCGTTACAAAACAATCCTAAAAAATCAACATAACCAATCTGTGCCTCCGTAGCTTTGCATACGATAAGGGTGTGAACGGCGTCTTCCAGATTTTTCGCTATCAGGTATTCTGTCTTATTTTTAATGAGTTTGATTCTTTCCTGATATTTTCCGTCAATCGCAATGGAAATATAATTGTGGTTATTATTTAAGGTCTGATCCTCTAATAAAATACTACAGGTATTTCCCCTGAATTTTACCTGGAAGTAAGCGCCTGCGCTGCTTAGCCGTGGTTTTTGGGGATTTGAAAAATCAATCCGGCCGGTGTATTGAATAGGTTGATTGTCCGGCGTGTGGAGAGATGGCTGAGAGAGCAGTGCTTGTTGATCGTTAAAAAAGAATGCGAATGTCGCAAGCAGGATAATTATCAACTTAGGTTTTTTCATAACGTTCACTTTCTTTATTTCCCTGTTATACACTAACCAGGACATTTTTCAATAAAGCTCATATCCCACGATCACGATCTGTAAATCGCTCGAAACTATTGCCATACGTCACGATCAATCACCCGTGTTGGCAAAGGGTCATTGCGCAGGCTGCTGCTCCGCAGGGCGTAACAGCGGCAGGCCGCACGCGGCACGGAAGGGGGCTATTGCCTCGTGATAAGCAGGGTCTTCCATGCTGAGCATGCGTGGATTGTTGACCAGGGTTTGCAGGACTTCCTGCTTGGTCATCCGAACCATTTCAGCCCAGATCACATATAAAGTCCACTTCGGCTGCTTCTCCAAAACCTCCGGCGATGGCGGGTTTCCCACCTCAGCAAGGGCGAGCGGTTTGCCATCCGCTAATTTGAGCAGGTCGTCATAATAGGACTGCTTAAAGTCGCTGCCATAGACGTCCAATGAGACAACGTCGAGGTAGCTGCTGCCAGGGAAGTAGTCAGCGAACTGCCTGTTCGCAGTGCTTGGCCTGTCAACGCTCCAGACCCAGATTAGATTGTTAAGCTTGTGATGGTTCACATACCTGTCGAATAGCTGGCGGTAGAGTGCCGCTGTGCTGCGTTCTCCTCGCCGGCCGCCCCACCAGAACCATTCGCCGTTCATCTCGTGGTACGGCCGCCACAATATGGGGACGTTCGCATCCTGAAGCTGCTTCAAGTACGCCGCAATAGTGTCAACCTGCGCGCACCAGCGATTATATAGCTCCGTACCCGGGGTGAGCACATCATTGAATTGTTCATCCGTGAGCCGGCCTTGCACACTGGCGAGCTTGTCCGGCGCAGGCGCACCCTTCTTCGGCTGGAAAGTGACAGGCTCATCAGCCGTCGGCGGTACTGCGTGCCAGCATATAGTAATGATCGAGCCTGACTTGTGCTGCCGCTTGACCTCTTCGACGATGTCCGGTCTGGCGGCCACTGCATCCTTGTCCCCAGGTGCAGCAAAGCCCCAGTCCTGGCTATAGAGTGCCGGAGTCTTGCCGGAATACTTGGTTGCCTGCTGGGTGGAGGCGTCTTTCGTATTCGGATAGTTATGCTGGCCGGTCATTGTGTACTTTCCTGAAATGCTGTACAAGAGTTGCAGCAGCGCCTTGGCCTGCGGCGACGCATTAGGAGTCACCGGCTTAATAGAGCTCTCGGAGCCGAACAGCGATGAGGCACCTATACAAAATAGTCCCGTTAGCAGAGTCAAAGTGATTTGCCTGAAATTCATGGTTTGTATCCCCTTTCTTGATGAACAATACTATACAACCTGTTTCTCCTATTCTAATTATTGTTTATGTGGTTTCAATTGATTTTCAGTCTGCAATGCAATTATTTCATGCCGGTTTTTGAAAAAAGTCATGAGTTATATACTTCCAGATTTAATTATAGCACCGAACTGAGTTGTGGCTTTGAGCCTGCCACCCGCCAGTAAAAGGAAATTGGTATGGTGTCACTAGATATGTTGATCAAGAATTCTATGAAATTTATCCCCTATTCGAGGAAATTGCAAGTTCTATAGCACGGTTTAAAATATCTATTACCTTATCGAAACGCGTACCTCTTGTAAACTTGCTTTGTGGTAACCAACAACTTTGAAGAGCAATTATTCTGTATTCAAATTTATTCTCATCAATATTACGTATACCAAATATTGGGCCGCCACTCATTCCCGAAATATCTGTAAGGAAATTACCATCATCATTTTTAATAGGAAAAACCCGACCATAGAAATTGTACTCGTACTTCCAAAAATCGTCTTCTGATTGATGTATAGTCCGATCCTCTTTCGTCAATGGTATTGATACAACGGTACCAGATGATCTAAATTCATATCTTTCAGAATCGTCGCTTATTTGCTTTAATTCGGTGAATTCTTGAGGAAGTCCGACAAGGTAATATCCTTCTGCCTCAAAGCCATCATCAAGTCTCCAATGAGATTCAGTTAAGGGCACGTTTTCTTTAACCTTTAAGATTGGATCAGCATAAAATCTAGATAATAGGACAATTCCAAAATCATACCCCTCAACTTCGATTGGAGTCCTTCGGAGACTTTGGTAATCACAGGGAATAAATTGTGCTTCCTTTTTTGGGCAGTTATCAATCCATCTTGCCTTAATACCATTTACTTCATTACTTTGTAGAAGTTTTTCAAGTTCCTTTAAGACATGGCCAGCGGTCATCCATATTAAAAGGCCTTTAGTATGAACAAGGAAACCCGAAATCCAACATGTTTTTGGAATGCCTTTTATCAAATATGCTACGCTTAAAGACAGAATATGCTTCTGGATACGAGTGTTAAATATTCTTGCCCTAATTTCATCAGCCCACCATAATTTTCCTTGATTTTCCTGCATATTCCCACCTATGATGGCTGTTGTTATCCGCGCTATTTATTTCTATTAAGACGCTTATCTAAAAATCTTAAACGATGAACCGACTGGATGCTTTCATTTTCTTTCCCGCCCATTGTTGGACCTGAATTATTCACTCGCTCGCTTTATCACAGATTTTGTTACAAACTCGAATAGCTCTTGTGGATCATTGGTGCTACCCTGAGCACCGCGTTCGGATGCTTCTCGTTTATGTTCGGGAGCATTAGACTTGGCATAAATGAAAAACGGAGTTCTATCACCCTGCTTTCGAATAGATTCTAGTAAAACGTATCCCTCTCGTGGGCCTTCACGTCTGCCCATGTCAGAGATAATAGCCGCGAACTTACTTCGTTTCAGCAGCTCAAGTGCCTCATTTGTAGAGAGGGCGAGAGAGAAGGATAGTCCAAATGCTTCAAATGCCTTTCGCTCATATACGTTGTTTTCTGGCCAATCATCAACCCAAAGAATGCGGTTCTGCCATGAGTTGGCAGGCCTGTGACTACTCGGTGATGCCTCTCTAATTGCATCAGCAATTTGGGTGAAATCCATTGCTTCAGCACTAGTCTCGGGGTGTTTTGTGGTCGCGGCCGCTAAAGAAGCTGCGGCAGCAAGCTGCATTCGTATGTAGTTCTCTTCGTTCTTGTAATCGCTTGGGCCATAGAGCTGTCCTGGGTGGCGGCTGACCAGCCATGAAAATACCCCAAGCACCAAAACGGGGAAGAAGACGAGAAAATAGACGAGTGGCAATCTCTCCCCCGAAGTTAGTGAACTCCCAAACGCCGTCACAAGTGATGCAAAGCCGTAAACAAGAACGATAAATAGGGCAATGATTCCAAGAGGATTCTTGGCGAGTCCCTTAGCGGTTTCGCCAAATGGCTTCAGGTCGCTGTTCATCCTAAATAGACTCCTGTATTAGAGGCCTGAAATATAATCGACCACAATATTGCGTTTTATTCTTGTGTTGGGTATACGCGATTGCCGCATCGTTGTCAACTCAAAAGGCACGCAATTCTTGAAGAACCTGGAACTTATTGGCTTTTTTCAAGAAGACCGGAAAGAGCATTATCGCACTTACCGTCAAAGATATCCTCGATGAACAAATCGCCTACAAATTGGCGTAGAATTCACAAAGGGGTCATTGCAAGCCCCCAAAAAAACGAGTCGAGAAAACTTTTTTGAGCAGATTTCCCTTCGGGGCTCTCCGCTTTGCTTCGTGTCTCCACTTCGCGTCCCTTGGGGATGCTTCGGTCGAAATGACATATCATCAATTCTACAGAGTAATTTGGGGACTGAGGATCAAAAAACTCGGCTTACTTCTCCCAATCAAGCATAACTTTTTTGAAGAACGCACCTTGTTTTGTAGGAGTGTAATTCCAGTCTGAAATCAATTGCGGTGGCCAATCGGGATCAAAGCACCATGGCGTCCATGATATGCCCTTTTTCTTAAAATAATTGATAAGCGTTTTGCCGTATTCCTCATCACTAATCACGGGGACATGTGCCCCAGGGTCTTCTGCGGCCATAAATCCAAACTCCGTGGCGAACAACGGGTATTTATCGGTCACGAAGCCAAAATCCCTTTCCCAGTTCTTTTCAAACGGAGCCGATGTCTTTTGCGGATATGGATGAGAAACGTATCCGATTCCTTCTATATCAATCGGATTTTCTCTAACTGGCGTAAGGTCATAGCCCCAATTCAGGCCGGCAACTAATGGAACAACTTTTTTATTGTGCGAAAATATGATATGAATGATCTCTTCATTAATTTTTTTCCATTCAGCCCAGGTCATGCGTCCCAGTTGTCCATTATATACTGTAGGTTCGTTAAAGATTTCATAGAAGGCGATGGTTGGAACATTTTGATAACGGAAGGCAACGCTCCTCCAGAAATTAAATGTTTCCTGTTTGGTGGTGTTATACATTGGATGCTGAAAAAGGCCGGTTTCCAGATTCCCGATAGAGTGCCACTCGATTATTAAGTACAGCTCAAGCTCGGAGGCCCAGGTAACAGCTTGGTCCAATAGCTTAAAGTATTCTTCTTTACCACGCTCTCGCCATGCTACAGGATGCACCGGCACTCGAACGATATTAGCGCCCCATTCTTTTATTACTTCAAAGTGTTTTTTGGTCCAATGGCCGTTTTTCTGGATTTTGTCCGGGTCGGAAATATTGACTCCTCTAAAAATGACACGATTTCCCTTTTCATCGACAAACTTATTTCCTTCGACGTGAATGAAACTTAGCTTATTCTTAATTGTTTCAGCGTTGAATCTATGAGGATACGGTATGTTCCACCATTCCTTCGAATCGCCTGGGTTCTTCTGTGAAGAGAGTAGCGTGTTATTTGAAATCGTTATAAACATCAAACAAAAGACCGAGAGTGTAATGATATTTTTCATTATGACCTCCAATTCTCTTACTAATTCATATTTAGCCTGCGGTTTTACCGCAGGTTCGACCTGTTGGCCATCAGCAGGGTCGTTTTGCTGTATTTATCCGGTGACAGGGACTCTTTTAGTATTTTGTGAATCTCTCGCATCGGCGTGCGCTGAGTTGTATGAGCAATAATAATGTGCTCGTTTTGCAGCTTTTCGAGCAGCTTTGCAAATTCGTTGATGTGCATGTGTTTGCCGGCATCAGCCCTTCCGGTATGGTCTGTCTCGTAAAACGTGCACTCGGCTATCAGGATTTTGCTCTCTGTGATGTAATTCAACTGAGAAAAATCGACGTATTGAGTGTCGCCAATATATGTGACAATCGGTAGCTCAAGCGGGTAGTCGATCTGGATTCCCTGCTTTTTTAGCTCAACGATTTGCGGCCCGTTGAGCCTGGCGTATTCTTTTTTTATTTTTTTCCGTTTTTCGATAAGGCAGAAGCCGACTGAGTCGCTGCCGTGTTTAGTTGGGAATACTTTGGCGAAGAGATTCGGCTTTATCTGGTATTCATCGCCGGCTTTTACGCCGACCAGATTCCCGGGCACTTTATTGCCGTCTAATCTGCCCCAGGCGTCGATTATTTCTCTCATCGGTGCAAGTAGGTTTTGCGGGGCCAATATCGTTCCCGGCGGCAGGCTGCAAAAATTTCGCTGTGATAAGTAATATGCAAAGCCCGCAGCGTGGTCCATGTGTCCGTGCGAAAGCAGAACGTGATTGATGGGGATAATCTGCTCCGGGGCCTTGCCGATGTCGAAGCAGACATCTAATTGCGGTATTGCAACGACGGTCTCCTCACCGGCTACTGAATAGCCGATGATTTCCAAATCGCCTATCTTTATTTGTGCTAAATTATGACTGGGCATAATAAGGAGTTAAAAGCTTAAAAGTAAAAAGTCAAAACTGTGGAATTCCTTAATTTTACACTTTGCGTTTTAAGTTTTTCGTCTTCTCAATAGTAGAGGCAATGAAGGTTTAAGTCAATTTATTTCTTACATTGCTTGCTTATCGTCGGTGGCGGAATTATCATATTGCGAGATACGAGATACGAGATACGAGATACGAATTATGCCTGACAAACGAACACATAGAGGCCCACATCCCGAGGACGAGAAGTTGTTTTCTCAGAGTAAGATTCCTGACTTGCGGTCTGCGCTTGCTGATTTTTCACTCCTGCTGACAAAAGGCTATTCGGGAAAAAGTGCCCTGAAATTAGTAGGCGATAGGTTTTCACTCACCGAGAGGCAGAGATTGGCCATTATGCGAAGCGCCTGCTCCGACCAGCAGCTTGCCTCTCGCAAAGGGCGCGAGGTCAAAGTCGCCGACCTCGCTGGTCAGGCTGTTGCTATTGATGGTTATAATGTTTTGATAACCATCGAAGCGGCTATGAGTGGGGGGGTGATTTTTAAGGGTCGTGATGGATGCTTTCGAGACCTGGCAAGTATTCACGGAACGTATCGCAAAGTGACCGAGACAATACCGGCTGTGAAATTGATAGGTAGTTTCTTAAAAGAAATTGGCGTGACAAAAGCCCTCTGTCTGCTTGATAGCCCGGTTTCTAATAGTGGGCGATTAAAAACGCTAATCGGCGAATTAGCTCAAAAAAATGTTTGGGTTTGGGAAATTGAGCTTGTAACAAGCCCTGATGCAGTCCTGATAAAAGGTGATGCGATTGTAGCCAGCAGTGATAGTGTTGTGCTCGATGGCTGCCTGAAATGGACCAACCTCGCCGCTGAGATCATCAACCAGAAACTCCCCCCTGCAATCGTGATTGACCTATCTGGCGTCTATGTATAATTTTTGCATTTCTATTTTGCACGCAATCTGGACTTCCAGGAATTTGGGCGTCTGTGAAGGTGCATTACCGCAACAATCAATATCACATCCTCGCGGGCCTGGTAGATAACACCATAGGGAAATCCACATGTTCTACAACGTCGTGTACGCTTTGAGATGCGTGCCCACGCATGCGGGTATTGTACAATACGAGATAAAGTTCTTCCCACTTCAACGGCGAATCTGTAGCCTAGCCCTTCGCTCTCCTGGTTGTAATAAGCTATGGCCTCCGCAAATTCCTTCTTTGCCGGATCGAGAAATTCGATTCTCATCGCTTTGCCTGTCGATCGATATCCTTGAACACTTTATTGGCAGGCGATGAACCAATCTCTCCTCGCTCATAAGCATCTATGCGGTCTTCGGCTTCTTGTGCCCAGGCTGCATCGATATCCTGACGAGCCGGGAACTCAAAACTGGCCAATATCTGCTCGACCAGCTCCGCTCGATCTATTGGCGGCAAATCCAGAGCTTCACGAAGAATCTGTTTGCTTTGCGGCGTCATCATTCAACTCCAGTCCGGCTACGGCTCGGCGCTTCGCCGAGACGAGTAATTCTTGTCTTCAAAGCTATTTCTTTAGTCGTCATGGCTATATTATACACAATGTTAAGCAGGTTCTGCAATGATATAAATATCTACGGTAAATCAGCCTTGGCTCCGAGCAGCTCCTGAACGCCGCGAAATAAGTAAGGCGCCCCCCGGAATTAAAATCATATAAGAAAAATAATATAGAAGTTAATAGTTAATATTTAAGATGCGACCCCATATACTCCTTCGGCAAGTCAATATGGTCGATTCAAAAAACGTCGCTCGTCGCCCGTCTCCCGTCGCTTGGTTCACGGATTTGTATAGTGTAGCTTCCTACTACTGACGGAAGATTAGCTGGGAAAAGAGGTATAAATCGTTTTTCCAAACCGACCAGTCGTGTGCACCGGAATCCACGTGCCAGATATGCGTCACATTCTTTTCCTTCAGATATGTATGAAAACCCTGGCTGATGTTAATTAGTCCATCTTTATCGCCGCAGGAAATCCAGAGTAGTTTTAATTGCTTTTTGGCTTCGTTCGGATCGGGAACTAGTTGCCCAGACGCCTTCGTGTTAGGCGCTGAGGAAAATCCGCCGATCCAGGCAAAGGTATCGAGATGTGCTAGGCCAAAGTTAAGTGATTGGCCACCGCCCATTGATAAACCGGCGAGCGCTCGGTTCTCGCGGCCGGTCTTTATCGAATATTTTGATTCGACAAAGGGAATGACGTCCTTGAGCAAATCATATTCGAATTTCTCGAAAGCCCTGACATGTTCGGGTGCGAAAATATTGCCCACGGCCCGGTCGTTCGGTTCAGCCCGGCCATTGGGCATTGCAACGAGCATCGGTACGAGCTTTTTGTCGGCGTAAAGTTTATCGAGAATGACATTGGGATCGGCGTGCTTGCACCATTCCGTTTCATCGCCACCGATGCCGTGCAGCAGGTAGAGGACGGGATACTTGGTGTCAGTCGAGTATCCTGGCGGGGTATAGATTAGCATCTTGCGTTTGTTGCCGACTGTTTTGGAATCGTATTCAACGGTTTCGACCTTTCCGCGTGCGATGTTTTCCCGTCTCTTGTCAAATCCTTCTGGCGCAGGCGGAAAAGCCGGCTTGTCATCGGGACCTAATACAATCGGCTGCTGTTGACGGATTGGCCGGGTGCGGTCAAGCGCAGCAGCGGGCGGAGCTTCGGACTTTTCACGTTTGGCTATCAGCTCCTCAGTGGCAAAATCACCGACGTTGCGTGTGAATTTGATTTCATTATCCGCCACCTTTCCCTTATAGCTAATTTGGACTTCATTGTCCTCGAATTTGAAAATCTCGATGAACGAGAGTGTGTCCCCGTCCAGCTTGCACTCTTGTAGCTCGACTTCGCGTTTCTCGCCTTCGATTTCGGCTGTGGCCTTACCGCTGACTTGTGTCCCTTCCTGCTTGAGCGTGAAGGTGTACTTTTGCACGCCGATCTGGGTGTCGAATTCAGCTTTCCATGTGCCAGTGAGGTCCGCAGCTTGTACGGATAGTGGGCATAACGAGATGAGCAAGAGATTGGTCAGCAGAGTGAACGATAGCAATGATAAAGATTTATTTTGCATGTGTGACTCCTTAAATAACAATTGTCTTTTCGGTATTTTTAGACATGTGAAATTATAACTAAAGAAACAGGTATGTCAATAGGCCAAGTAAATAACGCTCGCTATGGTGGGTTATTTAATGAGCTTTCGAATGGTCTCAAGGTCAATCTGCTCAAGAGAATCGCAGATTAAATCTGCTTGGGAGAGATTAGCGGCGGTTGTGGAATTTGTCACTGCGATACATTTGGCGCCGGCGGCTTTGGCGGCTTGTACGCCGCTGGGCGCATCTTCAAAAACCACGCAATTTGAAGGCAAAATACCCATCCGGCTTGCAGCAACAAGGAAAAGCTCCGGGTCAGGCTTTTTTCGCGTGATTTCGCTGCCGGTGACATAAACCATCTTTTGGTAGGGGACTTTTGCAGATTCCAAAATGGCACGAGATAGCTCAAGCGTTGCAGATGTAGCAATGGCTAATCGAAAATCCTGCCTTTGCAACGCCTTATTTATTAACTCCAATACACCAGGAAATGCAGGCAATGGTTCTTCCTGCATTGCCTTTATAAGATACTGCTCACGTAACTGAGCAGCGACTTTTATCTGCTCGTCGGTCAAAATCAAACCGTGTACGTCGGCTGCGGCCTTGACGTATCTTTCTGCACCCTTGCCGATGCCTTCAGTGAAATCTTCCGGCTTGACGTTCTTTAGGCCGAACATATCCTCGAAGACTCTGATTGTCACTCTGGCATTAACCGGCTCGGTGTCGGCAATTACTCCATCAACATCAAATATCAAGCCATATAACTTGGTCATATCAAAAAGCAAAAATCAAATATTGAGTATCAACGCGGAACGTCATTGCGAGGAGGCCAAAGGCCGACGAAGCAATCCACGAAGTGTCGCGAGGTTGCCGAAGGTAATCGTGGCGATCTCAAGGAGATTGCTTCGGGATAAAATCCCTCGCAATGACTACGTCGGATTGCCGCACCCTCGCTTTGCTTGGGCTCGCAATGACTTTTACATTTTGCATTTTAATGTTTCATTTTTGACTTTTCCATTTTTATCCGTATAAATTTTTGCGCTGAATAAGGGAGCATGCGAATTTGCCGCAGATAAGCTCCACATTAAGACAAACAGTTTGCAGGAACTTACAAGCAGCTTGTCACGTTAGAAAACCCATGTCTTTCGGATCACTTGTACTCGATAGCATTAGGGTTTCTATCGGGACTTGTCGCAAATCCTCATAAAGCAAATTATTTTTTGCTGATATAATCTCCTCATCGCTTATTCTTTTGTCTGGCCTTGACGAACAGTTGCAAGAAGAAACTCATACGTAAAGCGCGTACGCGTTTTACGTATATGATATTTGAACACGGGAAAATGATTTATTCCAATCCATAAAACTCAAGTGTGTAAGGCGGTAATCAATTATAGAATGTTGGACGAGATTACCCCTTCCTTACGGTCGGGGCTCTGTTTAATGAAGCGCATATATTTTTATGGTCCGTATTTAGATTGATAAAGGGAGACTGCGATGTGTTGAGATTGCTTCGGCCTGACGGCCTCGCAATGACTTTAAAGAATATCGAATATCGAATCCCAAAAAATACAAACGGGACAAGCAAAGAATAACGAAGTAAAAGACATGGCAATGACAGAAAAAAACGAGAAACGAGTCACGAGCGACGAGCGGCAAATTTAAAAGTTTCGTTCGACAAAACTGGTGTCGATTTTGTTTTTAACATAAAGGTTATGCGAGAGGATATCCAGGCAGGCAGGTATCGTAGTTTTGATCGGCTCAATCACAAATTCCCGCAAGGCTCTCTTCATTGTTGCGATGGCCTCAGCCCGGTTCTTTTGATGAACAATAACCTTTGCTATCATCGAGTCATAATCTTTACAGACAGTCCAGCCTTGATGAGCGTGCGTATCGACCCGCACGCCAGGCCCGCCGGGCTGAATGTATTTTGTAATTGTTCCAGGACAAGGTGCAAAATCCCTCGCTGGGTCTTCAGCGTTGATTCTGCACTCAATTGCGCAGCCTTTGTGCTTGATATTTCTTTGGCTGATGTCAAGCTGTTGGCCGTCGGCAATTTTTATCTGCCATTTAATCAAATCATAGCCTGTGACCATTTCTGTAACGGGATGCTCAACCTGAATGCGTGTATTTACTTCGATGAAGTAGAACTGTTTGTTTTTATCCAGGAGGAACTCCACCGTTGCTGCATTAACGTATTTGGCTTCCTTAACGAGCTTAATGGCGGCCTTACAAAGCTCTTCTCTTCCGCGCTCATCCAGAACGGGGCAGGGCGACTCCTCAATCATCTTTTGATGCCTTCGCTGAATGGTGCAGTCTCTTTCATAGAAGTGCAGGACATTACCCGCCTGGTCGGCCATTACCTGCACCTCTACGTGTCGCGACTCAACTATGTATTTTTCCAGATACACGCTGCCGTCACCAAAGGCGGCTTCCGCCTCGGCACGCGCGGAGCTTATTGCCGAGCTTAAGCTGTCATCGTTGTGCGCCAGCCTCATGCCTCGCCCGCCGCCGCCCGCCGCGGCTTTTATTATAACCGGATAGCCAATTTTGTTCGCTATTGTTAACGCTTCAGATTCACTTTCGATTTTACCTTCAGAACCCGGCACTACTGGCACTTCGATTTTAATTGCAAGATTGCGCGCCTCGACCTTATCGCCGAGCAGCCGCATCGCCTCGACCGGCGGGCCGATAAATGTTATTCCGCAGTCCTCGCATATCTGAGCGAAGTTTGTATTCTCAGCTAAAAAACCATAACCTGGATGAATTGCCTCCGCGTCGGTAATCTCAGCAGTGCTTATAATATGCGGAATATTCAAATAGCTTTCTGCACAATTAGCCGGCCCTATACAAACAGCTTCGTCAGCAAACTTCAGGTATGGAGCATCTTTATCAGCCTCCGAATAGACTGCAACCGTTTCGATGCCGAGCTCGTGACAGGCACGAATAATACGCAACGCTATTTCGCCACGATTTGCTATTAAAATTCTTGAAAACATATTCTCGATGCTTGATACTTGATACTCGATTTTTTTTGCGAGCGTCAGGCAACGGGCATCAATTCACAAATCAATCCGGCTTTATTCTAAAGAGTACCTGGCCGTATTCCACAGCTTGCCCGTTAGTCGCCAATATTTCGGTAATTGTTCCGCTATTTTCGGTTTTTATTTCGTTCATTACCTTCATTGCCTCAATTACGCAAACTACCGTCTGCGGCTCAACATGTGAGCCGATTTCAACATAAGGTTCTGAATCAGGGCTTGTTTTTGCATAGAAAGTGCCAACGATTGGTGATTTTATCTCTTCTATGTTATTCTGCTTTGATGGAGCAGGTGGTGTCGTTTTAGCAATCGGCGATTCCGGTATAACTGCATCAATGCCGGTTGCGACAGATTCAGGCCTGTCCCGATAAATCGGGACTGTACCGGCGGGTACCGGTTGCTGGGGGACGTGTCGCTTTAGAAAAATTTTGTCATCGCCATGTTTAATTTCAACCTCGATTAGGCCATTTCGCTCCATTATTTCGATGATTTCTTTTATTTTCTGCAAGTCGGTGTCTTTTTGAGCCATCGCTGCATCCTTTCCATAGCCCAATTGAAATACTTTGTGATGCCGATAAGAAATCGCATTTACGTCTTGTTGCGACGCTTGGAAACAACGAACTAATGATATTTATTTTATTATCAGCACTTCAAGTATAATAACGAGAAATGTTTTTGTAAACAATTTTCGGCAGCCCGATGACCGTAAGATTAAGGTCAGCCGGTACAGAGGCAGTCGGGGTGTAAATTAGAAATTGCTGCAGAATAATCACGGGATGGGCGGAAAGCAAGTCAACCTGTTTTTTATGGCAGGAAGACTGAACTATACAATGACAGATTCAGATGGATTTCGCGTCGGTTGTACCGCTGTCGGTTATACTACTGCTTTGTCGCAGGTAATTTGAGAAGTTGTCATTGCGAGACCACCTTAGGTG
>CAZRNB010000078.1:0-14437 GCA_964601355.1 uncultured Pirellulales bacterium | reverse complement strand
TACACTGTGAAAAAGCTGCTACTGGAATATGCAGACGATATTGAATGAGAAAGTCAACGCCCACGGCGGCTGGCCCTTCGGCTGCGCTCAAGATAAGCCGTATGATTTTTTTACACGGAAGGGCGGAGGACAGATGACGGAAGACGGGGGACAGAAGACAGAAGACGGAAGACAGAAGGCAGTTCCGAAAGTCCTGGAAGGGATGCTGTGCAGGATGCCTTACGGCAAATACAGGAGACAGGAGATAGAGAGGAATAAGAAATGGCGAATGAGTTAATACCCACAACGAAAATAGCTGTTTTCAGGGAGAAAGAAATCAGAAAAACCATTGCTACTCTGCGAAGTAGCGAAGGCTGGAAGCTTCCAGCCTTCGTAGCCGTAGGCTACTACGGCGGAGTAGGCTCTTCGCTACGTAGCACGAGTCACAATAACCAATGGTGGTTCTTGATAACGGAGAATGTAAAAAATTAGCAAGGGAAAACCATTATGATGTCCTTTAGAAAAACGGGGAAAGATTTACAACTGCCTTTGGCCGCGGTGTGGTTGATGAATTCCATATCCGAGTACAAAGGCAAGCAAAAGTTATATACCCGTCAATCGCCTCAGATTTTAAAATCACTGGTTGAAATTGCATTGATAGAAAGCGCCGAGTCTTCAAACCGCATTGAAGGTGTTACAATAGAGAAAAGCAGGCTGAGACCTCTTATAATCGGCCACAGTAAACCGAAAGACAGGTCGGAAGACGAGGTGGCAGGTTATCGCAAGGCATTAGATTTGATTCACAAAAAACATGGCAGCATGGACATTACCCCGCAAACGATATGCCAGTTGCATTTGTTAAGTCACGGCCAGACAGGCGACGCCGGCCAGTGGAAGAAAAAAGATAATGAAATTATAAGAAAAAATCAGGACGGCACAATAGATATACTTTTCAAGCCTGTATCAGCCGCTGCAACGCCGGAAGCGATAGAGCAATTGTGTCTTGCCTACAAGCATAGTACCGAACAACTGAGATACCCCGGACTTTATGCTACGGCCTGTCTGGTTCTTGATTTTCTCTGCATTCATCCTTTCAGAGATGGAAACGGCAGAGTTTCACGGCTGCTTACACTGCTGGCCTTATATCAGCACGAATACGAAGTAGGCAGATATATCAGTCTTGAGCGGATAACAGAACAATCAAAAGAGACATATTATGAGGCATTACAGAAAAGCTCCAAACAATGGCACCAGGCAAAACACAATATCGAACCGTGGCTGTGTTATTTTTTAGGGACAATAAATTCAGCATACAGGGAATTTGAACAACGGGCAGGCGGTATAAAATCTGCCCGTGGTGCCAAAACAGAAAATATTATTCATGCAATAAGTAAACAAGCCGGTGAATTTTCTATGTCCGACATAGAGCGATTATGTCCATCTGTAAGCAGAGATATGATTCGGACAGTATTCAGGCAATTAAAAAAAGAAAAGAAAATCGTTTGCTTGGGTAAGGGGCAGTCCGCCAGATGGAAACAAATGGGGTAATAACTTTCTGAATAGGGTAATGAACAGGGTAATATCTAAATGGCCATGGAAGCGATATATCGGCATAGGCTTAATAAAGCAAATTAACGAGTTAATCGCCGCTCACTGTTCCTGAAATTTTACTTGAAAATTAACACTTAATATTGTATAATGTGACATCGAATTTAGTATATAGCATATAGTATTTAGTATTGAGTATTTTATATCGGATAGCATATCATTAACGGAGGATTATCAGGTTATCTGGTTATAAGAATATCAGGCAATGGTTATTAGGATATCAGAGTATCAGATTGTTCTTTTTTTACTGATGCCCTGATAACCTGATGTCCACGACCCGATCATCTGGTTTTCTGATGGCCTCATCTATCGCCGGGAAGGTCAGCAGTAAAAAAAATGAGGTAATCAGCCAAAAAGTGATGCAGAGTTTGAGCTAAATTATGCAAAACAAAGCCAATTTGCTTAAGGCCCAAATGAATATAAACTCACTTTTGACAAAGGATTATGAAAATGAACCACGCCTCTGTAAGCCGGGAAAACAAAGCCAATTTTCCTTCCCCCAAAGCTCGTCTTGGCGTAGGCCGAGCCGTAGCCAGATCGGGTGAGGTGTGCACTCGTCTCGGCGGCGAGAAAGTTACCGATAATGGCTTGATACAATTGTCTAAGATGGACAAATTGAACCAGTTAATCCTAACCGGCAATTTCACTGATGATGCTCTATTATATCTTGAACGGCTGCCAACAATATCGATATTGGATATTTTGGAAGGTGTGAATTTCAGCCCGGAAGCCATGCAGCGGTTCCGTCGGAATATGCCGGAATTGGTGATTTTCCAACCGAATATGCGTGCCGCTATGCAACAACCCGCTCAGCGAAGGCCGACTCCAGCACCAATGAAATAGTCATTGTTGGGTGAAAGTCATTGGAATATTGTTTATTAACTTAGCAAACCGTATTCCTGGAGAGTCTGACGCAGGATAGTTTTTTTGCTCTCTTCCATCGGCGTCATCGGCAGACGCATCTCCTCCGGGGCCATATTCAGCAGGGCCATCGCAGCTTTAATAGGTATGGGATTGGTTGCCAGCGTCAGCATGCCCTTACTCAGCGGAAATAGTTTTTTGTGCCATTTAAGGGCTGAGACAAAATCTCCCTGAAGGATTAAATCGGTCATTGCTTTGACGTCTGCTGGGACAATATTTGCCACAACGCTGATGACGCCCTTACCTCCAATTGAAGCTAATGGCAGTGTCAGCGAATCATCGCCTGAAATAATGGTTATGTCGCAGCGCATCGCGATTTCGCTGGCCTGGTCCATACTGCCGGTCGCTTCTTTAATGGCGACGATGTTTTCGATTTCAGCTAAGCGGGCGACCGTTTCCGGCGTCAAGCCGGCTCCGCATCGGCCCGGAATATTATATAGCACCATAGGCAGGTCAACTTCTTCTGCGATCACCTTAAAGTGCTGATAAAAGCCCTCCTGAGTGGGCTTGTTATAGTATGGACAAACCTGTAAAGTGGCATCGGCCCCGATTTGTTTTGAGAATGCGGTCAGCTCAATTGCCTCGGCAGTGCTATTTGAGCCGGCACCGGCAATCACTGGAACCTGTCCGCCTGTGGTTTTTACGACGCGTTCAATGACCTGCTTGTGCTCTTCGTGACTAAGCGTTGGACATTCGCCTGTGGTTCCTACCGGCACTATCGCGTCTATGCCGTTTTCTAATTGGAAATTAATTATTTCATCGAGCGTTTCCAAATCAACCTGGCCATCTCGAAACGGCGTAATCAATGCTACCATTGCGCCTGTGAACATCTTTGGTCTCCTTGTTTTTTGTTCATTGTTCATTGACAATCGATTTTCGATGAACTATGAACTCATAAAGACGAACTATATCGATTTATCAGCTCTATCATCTGAGCAGTTGCTTGTTTAATACCGACAAAGAGCGCACGTGCAATTATGCTATGGCCGATATTGAACTCGCAAAGTCCCTTGATTCGCGCGACAGGGCCGATATTGCGATATGTCAGGCCATGTCCCGCATGAACAATAAGATTATTTTCAGCCGCAATATCTTTTGCGGTTTCCAGCTCGTCTAATCTTTTTTCAGCTTCTCGTGTATTTTTTGCATTTGCGTACATGCCGGTATGCAGCTCGACAGCATCACAGCCGGCTTGGGCTGATGCAGTTATTTGCTCTTTGTGCGGTACGATGAAGGCGCTCGCTAAGATACCCTTTTTGTGCATCCTTTTGACCACTTCAGCGAGGCGTTTTTTATACTTGGTACAATCCAGCCCGCCTTCGGTTGTTAGCTCAGTCCTTTTTTCAGGCACAAGTGTCACTTGGTCGGGTTTAATCTCCTCGGCGATTTTTACAATAGGCTCGGCCATGCACATTTCAAGATTGAATTTGCAGACAACGGTCTCTTTCAATAAGCGAACGTCACGGTCGTTTATGTGACGCCTGTCCTCCCGCAGATGCACGGTGATACCATTGGCGCCGGCCAGCTCACATTCGACAGCAGCCCAGACAGGGTCCGGCTCATCGGTCAGCCGAGCCTGCCTGACCGTAGCAACGTGGTCGATATTAACATTCAGTACTGCCATTTTCTTAGCCCTGAATAAACCAGGGTAATTATATCACTGAATCAACTTTTGGTAAATAAATTAGAATCTAACCCCGCAATAAACTTGTCCTCGCGTAGGCGGGGATTGCGGGGCTAAATATTAGGCGGTTTTTCTCCTGTGGTTTTATATCGTTCCGTACGCTGCTCCGAAAACAGCACGACCCATTTGAAGGACTTGTATTGCCAGTCTAATCATTACAAGGAAATAGACCAATCGCACCAGCCAGCGGCAAAACTCGACAAAAAGCCATTCGGCAGTTTCGCTGGCGTTGTCGGCGAGTCGTTTAATGGTTTTGTCTAACTGGCCGGTTTCTTCACCGACCTGCCAAATATTAAGAAAATCAGCCGGCAGTCTGCGGGAAAAACCTTCCCAAACCATTTTTCCTGCCTGTGCGCTTTCGGCTCCGCCTTTGAGCAGGTCTGCCATAACGGCGTTGCCTGTTACGGCTGAGGCCTTTTGTGCACATTGTATGATTGGAATGCCTGCCTCGTAGAGCATGTTAAAAGTCCGGCAGTATCGGCTAATTGCAAGCTTCCGAATAGCCTGACCTAAACCAGGGATTCTTATTATCGCAGTATCCAAAATTTTGCGGAGCAGGCCTGTGTTCGGCAACAGACGGTAGATAACAACAATTGTTGCAGCCGGTACGTAAAACGTGGCTAATGTTCCTAATACCTGCAGGAAATATTTGATAAAAGTGATTTGGCCCAGAATCAGGCCTGGCAGCGGGATAATCGGGGCGGCAAGAGTAATTATTGCAGCCGGCAGCAATAATCCGGAGATGAGAATGTGTTTGAGCCGGTTGCAGAAATCATACCATTGGGAAAGAAGTTTCAAAGATTGCGGCAGATTGCCTGAGGTTTCTGCTGCTTCCACCAGCATTACGTCCAAAGGTGCAAATATCCATGTATGTTTTCTCATTGTCTCTGCAAGACTATCGCCTGCAGAGGCTCCTTTGGTTAAATTGGCAAAGGCTTTTTTGAGATTTCCTTTTAAGCCGGCCGTGGTAGTTTCAAGGGCCTTGAGAACCGGCATACCGGCATCGAGCATAATTGAGAGGTTGTAATATGCTATCGCAAGCTTTTTTGTCATGCCCAACATTTCAAATTTTGATTGTTCATAGTTCATAGTTCATTGTTAATCGACGAACTATAAACTACGAACTCATAACTCCGAATTTCGATTGTATCGTTATGGATGTTTGCAGCAAGTAAATTTGGCAGACGAGTTTCTATTGCTAAATTTGCTTTTGTGATTTAGCATATAGTCTTTAAGTTTAAAATAGTAATAATGGGTTCATGGGACGGATACTATGAAATTGACCTGGGCCAATCGGATGACGATTCTAAGGATTTTGCTGATAGTGCCTTTCGTCATTTGTATGCTGAAGATAAATGACCTTCATCTTAATGTCGATCATCGCAATGCTCTGCGGTATATCGCAACAATCATTTATTTGTTTATGGCAGTTAGTGACGGTCTTGACGGTTATTTAGCTCGCATAAAAAAGCAAACTACCAGGTTAGGCACTTTTCTGGATCCGGTCGCGGATAAATTGCTTATCACATCCGCGTGCCTGCTGCTGGCATCGGAACGGGGACATGTGAAAGGATTTTTAATTCCACCGACGGTGGTGGTTTTAATAATTGGCAAAGACCTTTTTTTGCTGATTGGTTTTGTCATTGTTTATTTTATTACGTCGAGGTTTCTTATTGCCCCGGTGTTAATCGGCAAGATTGCCACAGCCCTGCAGTTGTCAATGGTAGGGGCGATTCTGCTTGCTCCTGAGATTTCCATTGTTTTACAGGGTTGGATATGGTTTATACGGACTGTCTGGTGGCTGGCGGCGGGGACTGCTCTTTTGGCAACCCTTATTTACATTCGTAATGGAAGTCGTTATATTGAAATACATGAACAAAACCTGCTTCAAAAAGACAAATGTGAGAATTTAGAATTTTGAATTTAGAATTGAGAATTATTTTTCTTCATTCTAAATTCTCAATTCTCAATTCTTCACTTCTGGGCTTGGAAATATGGCAGTGCAGTTTAGTGAAATACCGGAGATTCTGGAGGACCTTCGGCAGGGCAGGATGATAGTTCTTGTCGATGATGAGGATCGTGAGAACGAAGGAGACCTGGCCTGCGCTGCTGAGAAGGTAACACCGGAGATTATTAACTTTATGGCCAGGTACGGCAGGGGGCTTATTTGTCTGCCACTTAATCCTGAGAAATGCGATTCACTCGGCTTGTACCCGCAGACCGTTGAAAATACCGCCAAATTTGAGGTGGCTTTCACGGTCAGTATCGATGCTGCTGAAGGTATAGCTACTGGTATCAGTGCGGCAGACAGGGCCAGAACGATTCAGGTGGCGGTAGCCGATGGTGCCAAGCCGAGCGACCTTGGTCGGCCCGGCCATATATTCCCGCTGCGAGCCAGAGAAGGCGGCGTGCTGGTTAGAGCAGGTCAGACTGAGGGAGCGGTTGATTTGATGCGGCTGGCAGGCCTAAAGCCGGCCGGCGTCATCTGTGAAATTATGAATGAGGACGGCACAATGGCGCGTGTGCCGCAGCTTTTGAATTTCTGCGAGAAGCATAATCTTAAGATCGTCTCTATTGCCAAGCTCGTGGAGTATCGGCTGCAGCGCGAAAGCCAGATCAAGCGTGTTGAGTGTGTGAATTTACCTACTGATTATGGTGATTTTGATCTAATCGGCTATGAGAGCATAACATCGGCTGATCTGCATTTAGCGCTTTGCAAGGGCAGCGTAGGCCGGCTTGATGGTGACGGCAAACCGATCGAGCATGACGAGCCGGTGCTGGTGAGAGTGCATTCGGAGTGTATGACGGGCGATTTGTTTCATTCGCAGCGCTGCGAGTGCGGCTATCAGTTAATAAATGCCATGAAAATGATAGAAAAAGCAGGCAAAGGAGCGTTGATTTATCTTCGGCAGGAAGGCAGAGGTATTGGCCTTGCCAACAAGCTTCGGGCATATAAACTTCAGGAGCAGGGACTCAATACGGTTGACGCCAATATAAAGCTCGGATTTGCCCCGGATAAACGGGATTATGGAATTGGCGCTCAGATATGTCGTGATTTGGGACTAAAAAAAATACGAATATTGACTAATAATCCCAAAAAAATCAGTCGCTTAAAGGTTTATGGCATAAAGATTGCCGAGCAGATACCATTAAGGGCTGAGCCGGGTGAGCACAATGTTGACTATTTGCGAGCTAAAAAGTATTATCTTGGCCATATACTTGACGAGGATTTATAGTCTATGAAACCGATTACGGTAGTTTTTCTGATGCCTTTGTTTGTATTTGCATTAGCCCAAACCGGCTGTGAGCAGGTACAGCTGGGGCCTGAGCACTCACCTGCACCTGCATCTAAAACCGATGGTAATTCTGTTTCTTCTTTCTATACTTGTTATGTTCCGGCAAAGGTAGAAATTTCACCATTAACCGTGTTTGTAAGCCCAGCCGGTGGTATTGGAACATCAGAGATAAATGTTTATGTGAGCTTATTGGACTCTTTTGGCTGTCAAATAAAGTCGCCGGGAGTTTTTCGGTTTGAGCTGTATGAGCATATTCCGCGTTCATCCGAGCTTAAAGGAAGAAGAATTGCTATTTGGCCGGATACCGATTTGACCGACGCACCTCAAAATAACAAATACTGGCGGGATATTTTGAGGGCCTATCAGTTCAATCTGCCTTGCGAGCTAACAGGTAACGATAATTGTATTGTACACGTGACATTTCTTTGCCCAACGGGCAGGCGGCTTTCGTGTGAGTTTATTCTTAAATGGGCAAAATTATAGGTTGGGCATCAGAAAAATCGAGTTGAATTCTAAATCCTGATACGCCAAAGGTCCACTACTGAAGACAGCAGTGGATTCTCGCTGGCAAAAAGCAATTTTTTATCGGAATTTTTTAGGTTATAATTTGTCTAATTAGAGGAAAAAGTTGTGCATTCAGAAATGGCCCAGATCGATATTGCAGATGCTATTCTTGTTGAGAGGGCTAAGACCGGCGATTCTGCAGCGATAGAGAGGCTGATAATTAAGTATCAGAATCGCATTTATAATGTTATATTAAAAATATGTCCAAATTCCCACGATGCTGCGGAACTTACCCAGGAAACATTTGTCAAAATAATACAGAGCATAGCTAAATTCGAGAGTAAAAGCAGTTTTTACACATGGGCATTTAGAATAGCTGTTAATCTGACTCTGAATTACTGTCAACGAAATGCCAGATTTAGCATGCAGAGCCTGGATTTCAAAGACTGTGATTACGATGTTGAAAATACACAGGCGTTAAGGCAGTTTTTAAGCGATGATAGCTCACCTGATCCGGTGATGATGGCTCAGAACAAAGAGCTGTGCCGGATTGCGGTGCAATCTTTGACGGAGCTGGACGATGAGCAAAGAGCTGTGATTGTTCTACGCGATATTGAGGGTATGAATTATACTCAAATTGCGGACGTGCTGCAGATTAAATTAGGCACAGTTAGAAGCAGGCTGAGCAGAGGCAGAAACAGGCTGAGAGAAATTATGGAGGCTATGTTGTGATGAACATGCCAGACACAAATATTGATGAATTGCTGAACAGCTTCATAGACGGAGAGGTGACGGATGATCAACGTGCCAATATGGAACGGCTGATAGAATCTCATCCACAGATTGCACAGCGGCTGAGGCAGTTTCAAAAGACAAAGATGCTGGTAAGCTCTTTACCTCGTCACAAGGCTCCGCGTGATATAGTCGGGCAGGTGAAGGCTACGCTGGAAGCCAGCGAGAGGTTGGCTGAGCATCGGCTTTATGAGAATGAGCGTGCAGGAACCAGACAGTTATTGGTTCGCAGGATTTTGACTGCCGCTGCGATGATCGCGCTTGTAGCTGTTTTGGGGGGTGTGATTTATTCTATTCTTGTTCCTGAAACTGCTCCTGAAGGGTCTCAGTTTTTGCTTTCGCAGGGAAGCACGGGGGGAGTTCGGCGAGCAGCTTTCAGTGGAAGACTTGAATTAACAACGCCTGCCCTTGTCGCGGTTGATGCCTTTATAAATGGGGCGATAGAAGGCAACGGCCTTTCAGATTACGTTACTATAACGCGTCAGCCGACTCAGAGACTATATTCACTAAATTGCAGCCGGCAGGACTTAAACTTGCTGTTAGCCGATTTGCAGGGTATTTGGCAGAAGTTTCATTCGGCTGCGTTATACGTTGACACCGAGCAATTCAATGCGCCAGTGGTTGTCGATGCCGTTACTGCTGAGCAGACCGCCAAGGTCCTCAATCAGGATAGTCCCAGAAGGTCTGTCGAGGTAGCCAGGGACATAGCTATCTTAAATAATATGTCCGAGCTTATGCCGGGTAAACAATTTTTGGCTGCTATCGATGATAAAGGAGTCGATTTAATCGCGATACCTAAGCCTGTCTTAACTGGTGATCGGAAAACGACCGAAAAAACAGGGGGTCTATCCGATCACAGGCCGGAAGTAAGTCTGACGATAGTGATTGCTGGCAGCGAATAAGGACTAAACCTGGAAAAAGTTAAAAGTTAAAAGTCAAAAATGTGGAGTTGCCTCCTAAGGGGCAACGACATCCTTAATTTTGATTTTTGCATTTTGATATTTGATTTGTAGTGTTGAGTCGCAGGTGATTTGAGGAGTTGTCATTGCGAGGATGCCGAAGGCCGACGTGGCAATCTCATAAATCAAATGTCAGAGATTGCTTCGCTTCGCTCGCAATGACATCCATCATTCAAACTGCGACAGAGTAGTAGATAAGGATGCTCGAAATAGAGGACTGTTGCTTGGTGGTTGTCGATGTGCAGGGAAAGCTCGCACAATTGATGTACGACAAGCAATTGCTTTTTAAAAACATCCAGGTCCTCATTAAAGCCGCTAAAATTCTCAATATTCCAATCCTTTGGTGCCAGCAATGCCCCGATGCTCTCGGGCCGACAATTCCTGCAATAGCGGAGCTTCTGGCCGGCAATTGGCCGATTAATAAAGCCAGTTTCTCCTGTTGTGGCGAGGATGCTTTCAACACCAAATTGCAGGCCCTAAATCGCCGACAGATGCTTCTCTGCGGCATAGAGGCTCACGTCTGTATTTATCAAACAGCGGTCGATTTACTGCGGAGGGGATATGATGTGAACGTGGTTGCCGATGCGGTTTCTTCGAGGACGCAGGAAGATAAAAACGTTGCAATCGGCAGAATGGCTGCTGAGGGAACAAAGATTAATTGCACCGAGATGGCCTTATTTGAGATTCTCAAAACAGCCGACCATCCTCAATTCAAACAAATCGCCAAGCTGGTGAAGTAAGCTCCAGACATATTCATGAAAAAATATTTAAAAATATTTATTTTTATCATTGACAGATTCTATATATGTCGAATATATTCTAACGTAGTAGAATATGGAGGTAAATATATGTCGAAATCGCAAGAAGAAAAACAGAGCCGCGACTGTAAGGGAGCGGTAAAACGAGGGAAGGAAGAAAACGGAGTGGGGCTAACCGAAGCCGAGTGGGAAATAATGAAGGTAGTCTGGGAAAAGCAGCCCTGTGCAGCAGGAACTGTGCAGGAAACTCTGGCCGAGAGTAAGGATTGGGCTTACAGCACGGTGAAAACCACCATGGACAGAATGGTAGAAAAAGGATTTCTGAAAGTTGAAAAGATTCGCAACCTGCAGCTTTTCCGCTCCTGCATAAGCCAGGTCGATGCCAAACGTGGAGAATTCCGAAAGATGCTCAAACGTGCTTTCGATGGAGCTTTAACTCCTATGATGCAGTTTCTCATCGAGCATGAGGGCCTTTCTAAAAGTGAAGCGGAGCAGCTTCGAGAGCTCATAAAAAAGTCAAATAAAAAGCCGGAGGGCAGGAAATGAACACGGTAATAAATAATTTGTTAGTGAGCTTGAATAATATTGGACAGGTCTTCTGGGATTATTCTGCTCGTGCGTTTATCCAGTCCAGCGTATTTATTATTTTGCTTTTGATTATTGATTTTATTCTACGAAGGCGTGTTCGAGCGGTGTTTCGGTATTGTATCTGGATGCTGGTATTTGTAAAACTCATTCTGCCTCCATCGTTTTCTCTGCCCACCGGAATCGGTTACTGGTGGAGCGGCTTTGAAAAAAGACCTGCATTACATTCGTTAAACGAGGGACGATGGACGAGAGACGACGGACGAGAGACGATGGACGAAGGACGAGTGACGAGGGATGAAACGGTATCTGCTGTAACTTCTCAAGTCGAACCTTCTGAAGTTATTCCTGAACCTGATGCTCCATCCGTACCTGTGTCATCGAGTTTGACGTCCCTTAGCTGGCAGGCGGTTGTATTTGTCCTCTGGCTTATCGGCATATTGGTCTTTTCGGTGCTGCTAATTCAGCGAGCGTTTTTTGTCAGGGGACTTATTGCTCAAAGCAGCCCGGCCGAAAGCCGTTTATGTGAACTATTGCGGCAGTGCCGGCAGCAGCTTGGCCTGCGCCGAGATATTCAAATAAGGCTATCAACAACCTTATTGAGTCCTGCGGTTTGTGGACTTTTCAGGCCCATTATTTTAATGCCGACATCGCTTTCGGAAAAATTGTCGCAGGATAAGCTGAAGGCAATTTTGATTCACGAGCTGGCTCATATAAAAAGAGGAGATTTATGGGTCAACCTCGTACAGACTATTTTGCAGGTTGTTTATTTTTATAATCCCTTTGTCTGGCTGACGAATGCGGTGGTTCGCAGGATTCGTGAGCAGGCCGTTGATGAGATGGTCTTGGTTGCTCTGGGAACGGAAGCTAAAAGTTATAGCAATACACTTATTGACATCGCCGAGACGGCCTTTTGGAAGGCTAATTTTAGCCTGCGTCTTATCGGCGTAGCAGAATCCAAAAAAGCATTAGAAGGGAGGATTAAGTATATGTTGACCCATCCGATACCTAAAAGCGCAAAGATTGGTTTTTTTGGTTTGCTGACCGTTATTGTTATTGCCGCTGTTTTGCTGCCGATGGCAGCGGCAGAAGACAGAGGACAGAAGACAGATGACAGAGTGGAAAAACAATTCGCAGCGACATTGCCTAAAGACGTGATAGTTGAGCTGGTCGGCCTCTGCGAATACCCAAGCGAGGGTAAAAAATGGTGGAAACCAGATGGGACAGAGCTATCTCAAGAGATCCGTGTGAGTCACCGTGGTCGCGTTAGCGCAAGTGGCAAACCCTATGCTGTAGCTGTGAAAGCAACCATGCCTGAAGATGCAACATTCAAATGGGGTGACATCAAAGGGGCAGGGAGCGTGGGAGATCTTGAGGCAGTGGACTCAAAAGGCCAGCCAGTTAGTAACATGCATGCTTTTATGGTTTATATTGATGAAAAGCTCACTTCAACCTCCGTTCAGTTGAGAGTAGCGAGCGGACCCTGGCAAACACGGGCAAGAAATCGCGGCAATTATCTTACGAGCACAGCCGGCATAGTGTTCTCTGTGGCATACGAGTCAGACGGAGGCGTGACATTAACCGTCTCGGACGAACACCTTGACTTAGACCACCGAATTATTGCTATTGACACGGACGGTAAGGAACATGTTCCTGAGAAAAAGCCTTGGGGTTCAGCGGGAAACGTGCGACAAACAACAGCTCATTTTGACAATCTAAAGCTTGACCAAATTAAAGAATTTCAGTTCCAGACTCGGCCGTTCCAGTGGGTGACATTTAAAAACGTTTCACTTCAGCCGGGCGGTAAAACCGATGTGAAGGTTCAGGTCGGTTCAGACGAAAAAATAGATTATTCATCAGTCGTAGTAAAGGAGGGTGTCGGCTTTGGTGAAATTATTGTTGGCGATTTCAATTGCACTGGTGAATTCATTAAATCTAAATTAGGACAGCCTGATACAGAAGTGAAAGATGAAAAAACAGGATGGTGGCTTAACTACAAAAAAACGTATGGCCTGGATTTCTGGCTTAATCTGAAAGAGAATGTGTTGTTAGAAATAAGGCTCAATAGTGGATTCAAAGGCAAGTTGGTTTCCGGTATATCTATGTCCTCTGCACGAGAAGATGTCTTTAATATTTATGGTAAGCCGATTAGGGAGGAAACTATAAGTGATTTAAAAAAGCATTTTGACAACCAGGTGCTCTATAAAAAACAACAGAATAGCAAAATCTTCTATAATCAGCGTGGTTTATTGTTCTGGTTTGAAGGTGATAAGATACTTCAAATCGTAATACATCGTAAAAATACAAAACCAGATATGCAGGTTGAAATTGAGGGACAGCCTGATGCGAGTCAGGTGCCAGCAGCGGGTGCAGGCATCGGTCAGACTAAGCCGGAGTTGTTGAAGCAAATAGAAACAGTAACAGATGTGCTGATTAAAGCATTCAACGCCGGTGACATCGATACAATATTATCCTATTACACTGATGATGGGATGTCACTGCCGGACCAGCATGAGGCCGCCATAGGCAAAGGAGCCTTGCATAAGCTTCATCTTGAGGCCAAGGAAGAAGGTGTGAAAATCTATTCCATCAAGGGATTGGAGCAGCAGATATGGGACTGCGGAGACCTCATATTCGAGGCCGGCCGGTGCATGGCGTCATTGAAGAGTCCAAAGCTGCGGTTTCTGCTAAGTGATTGGCGCAAATACGTGACGGTCTGGGCCCGTCAGCCGGACGGCTCGCTAAAGATCAAGCTCGACTCCTGGAACCCGGATGTAATCCCTGCTGCAAATGTAGCATCTGAACCTGCGGGTCCTGTGGTGACGATGGTTGGGGGCGGTACATCTACGGATAGTAATATGGAGGCTATATACGCACAGATAAAACAAAAAGAATTAACCTTTCATAAGGCCTTTATCGATCACGATGCTGAAGCGGCGGTACAATTTTATGCTGACGATGCTATCATAATGTCCTGGGGCAAAGATGCTGTCCGAGGCAAGGCGAATATTTCTTCCGACATCAGAAAGTCAATGAGCGATGAACCGCTTGTGGATATGACCCAGCATGTTGTGCATATCGAGGGAAACGACCAGATGCTCTTTGCGGTCAATCTGTTCTCATGGACGTTTAAGGACAAGTCTTCAGGCGAGAATGTGACATTGCCGGGCAAAGGGGTTCATGTTTGGAAACGCCAACAGGACGGCTCCTGGAAGATACTGCTTGACCTGTACAATCCAAATGTCCCCATGCAGCAGTAGTACTGAGTCGCAGGTGATTTGAGAAGTTGTCATTGCAAGGAGGCCGAAGGCCGACGTGGCAATCTCATAAATCAAATGTCAGAGATTGCTT
>CAZRNB010000077.1:0-14543 GCA_964601355.1 uncultured Pirellulales bacterium | reverse complement strand
ACATAACGCTTAAAAAATTCAGGGACGCCAAATGATAACGGATTCAATAGCCACAAAAAGACACAAAAAGAAAAAATGAACCACAGATTGCATAGATTGCACGAATTCAATAATTGTAGGGCGGGGCTTGCCCCGCCGATCTCTTGGTTAATTCTTATTGAAATGGAAACTATATGCTCTTTCTCGAAGACTCCGGCGGCCATAAAATAAAGTTTGAAACGGCGATTGAGGCCCAGGACTATATTGAGGAGAGACACGCAGAGGAAGGTGGATTTGACTGGATTTCTGAAATCAAAGATGATAAGGGGAACCATTATGGATGTTCTTGGAAGGTAGAAATCATGGAAATATAGGATGCGTTCCGACAAAAGTTCGGCATTTTGTCTGGATTTCCGCCTTCGGGTTTGTTGTCAAACACTATAATGGGTCAGTTGAGATTGCCACGGCCTATTTCATAGGCCTCGCAATGACATGAAAACGATCACTTTGTCATTGCGAGGAGCGAAGCGACGAAGCAATCTCTTGTTCGGCAACAGACCCTTTCGCGGGAATGACAAGAAGGAATGTTAATAATGTCATTATTAGTCACCGGTTCCATAGCGATTGATACAGTTAAGACGCCGTATGGTGTCAGCGAAGAGTGTATCGGCGGATCGGCTGTGTATTTTTGCATGGCGGCCAGTTTCTTTTGCCCCGTGCGCCTGGTCGGCGCTATCGGCTGCGATTGCCCGTTTGATTTTGCTGAAATCTTTGCCGGCAGAAACATCGACCTGGCCGGTCTTGAAGTCAGGCGGCACAGCAAGACTTTTCGCTGGATGGGCACTTACTTTAATAATATGGACGACCGCAGAACGGACTACATCGAATTAAACGTCCTTGCAGAGGATCCGCCAAAAGTGCCTGATGCATTTAAAAATAGCAAGTATGTGTTCCTCGCCAATACGACACCAAAGCTCCAGCTTCAACTGCTTGAGCAAATCAATAGTCCAATTTTTGCGGCTGCCGACACGATGGACCATTGGATTAAAGGATACCTCGACGACCTGAAGAAGCTGCTAAAAAAAATTGACTGCCTGATAATTAATGAAGATGAGGCGAAACTATTGGCAAAAGAGCATAATCTGATTAAGTCGGCAGAAAAAATTCTAAGTATGGGCGTAGGCGCTGTGATTATCAAAAAAGGCGAATCAGGCTCATTGGTATGTGATACGAGTGGAAGCAAGTTTATTTTGCCGGCCTATCCAGCCACCGAGGTCAAGGACCCCACCGGCGCCGGCGACAGCTTCGCAGGCGGCCTGATGGGCTACGTTGCGCAAACCGGCAAAACAGATTTCGCCACATTGAAAACAGCAGTTGTTTACGGAACGGTGGTCGCCTCATTTGCAATCGCCGATTTCTCAATTAACGGCCTAACCTCCATAGATAGAGCAGACATTGATAACAGATTTGAAACCTTACGAAAACTAATACAATTTTAAAATATCGAAATACAAAGCACAGAAGAGATCAAAAATTAAAATGCAAGTATCAAAATTACATATCAAAATGCAAATATTTTTAACAGTCAAACTTGTTTATAGTGGTTAAAAATTTCTCTTTTTGAATTTTAATTTGTAGTTTTGATATTTGATTTTTGATATTTAATTTTAATTCTAATTTTTTCGGATTTCGGATTTATAAAAGATGCGTGTATTTATTGCGATTGATATTAATGACCAAATCAGGGCAGGACTTGGCCGTCTGCAGAAAGAATTGTCCGGCAAAGCCGGCATCGGAAAAAGCGACGTCAAATGGGTGGAGACCGACAATATTCATCTGACACTAAAATTCTTAGGTGAGATTAAAGATGAGCAGGTCGTTGACGTCTGCAAAATTGTCAAAGACGTTGCCGGCAGACACAGCAGTTTCGAGCTGGCCGTGGAATCGGTCGGATGTTTCGGCGGCAAAATTGCCAGAGTCGTCTGGGTCGGTTTGGGCGAGGGGTGCGACCGGCTGCTTGAGCTTCAAAACGACCTTGAGCAGCAATTGGCCTCGGCCGGCTGGCCTCCGGAAGAAAGGGAATTTACCGGCCATTTGACTCTGTGCCGAGCTAGAAATCCTAATGCAGGTATCAAGCTGGCTGCAACGATTGAGCGTTACAAGAATTTTAAGCTTGGAACCATCGCGGCTGATTCAGTATGCGTTTATCAGAGCCAGTTGACACCAAGCGGCCCTATTTATGCTGTATTGGGCAACTATACATTAAACTTAAAGTCAAGTGCAAAACCAAAACTCAAAATTTAAAGCTAATTTAAAACATAGAGCATATCAATATTCTATCAAAGTAATAGAATTCATGGACACTTTACCAAAAGATGCCTGCATCGATATTATTGGAAAACAGTTGTTAAGGTCAGCCACCTCTATAGGGGCGAATATTGTTGAAGCCAAAGGTTCCAGTTCAAAAAAAGATTTTACGAATTTCTTTAGCCATGCTCTGAAGTCTGCAAATGAGAGCTTATACTGGTTTGGATTGCTAAGAGATGCTAAGAAAATAAATAATGCCCAATTAGAATACCTTTTAAATGAAACTCAAGAGCTGGCAAATATTCTTGGTTCAAGTATTTTAACTCTCAAAGGCAAAAAATAAATTTTGAGTTTCACGTTATGGTTTTTAGATTGAAGTTTTAAGTTTTGAACTTTTTGGGAGAATACAGGAATGGCAAAAGCAAAAAAAGCAGAAACAGCAACGGAAGTCACCGGCAGAGAAGCTGCTCTGCAGCACGTGATCGCCCAGATTGAAAAGCAATACGGGCAAGGCGCTATTATGCAGATGGACGAGCATAAATACGCCAAAATCGAAGGCATCAGCACCGGCTCATTATCGCTGGACATTGCCTTGGGCGGTGCAGGCATTCCTCGCGGCAGAGTCACTGAGATGTTCGGCCCAGAGTCGTCCGGCAAAACCACATTGGCACTCCATATTATCGCAAATGCACAGCGAGCAGGCGGCGTAGCTGCATTTATTGACGCCGAGCACGCACTTGACCCAACATGGGCAAAAAGGGTGGGCGTCGATGTCAGCAGCCTGCTAATCAGCCAGCCCGACACCGGCGAGCAGGCATTGGATATTGTTGAAATGCTTATCAGGTCCAACTCCGTCGATGTAATAGTTGTTGATTCAGTCGCAGCCCTGACGCCAAGAGCGGAAATTGAAGGCGAGATGGGCGAAACTCATGTGGCACTGCAGGCAAGATTAATGAGCCAGGCTTTGAGGAAGCTAACCGCTATCATCAGCAAGAGCAAAACCGCTCTTGTATTCATAAATCAAATTCGCATGAAAATCGGCATAATGTTCGGCAATCCCGAAACCACCAGCGGCGGACAGGCCCTGAAATTTTACAGCTCGGCTCGAATCGACCTAAGACGAGTGACAACTATAAAGGAAGGCGGCTCCGCAATCGGCAATAGAGTCAGGGCCAGGGTCGTAAAAAACAAAATAGCGCCGCCTTTCCGCGAGAGCGAGTTCGATATTATGTTTGATAGTGGTATCAGCTATGAAGGCGATTTACTTGATCTTGGCGCCGAGTGCAAGGTTATCGAAAAAAGCGGCACCTGGCTGAGCTACGGCGATATCCGGATCAGCCAGGGAAGGGAAAATGCCAAAAAGTTCCTGGCGGATAACAAAGAATTATGCGAGGAAATAAAAAACAAAATCCTTGCCGCCAAGGGATTGGCAACACTTAGCGGTCCAGAAATACCGATAGTTGATTATCGAAAAGACACAAAGAAAAAATCCATAAACAGCCGAGAAGGAATAAATGAAGCAGAAAGTATTTAGTGCAGCACAGATTAGAAGCGGTTTTATAGATTTCTTCAAAAGCAAAGGTCACGAGTTTATTCCCAGCTCGCCGATAGTTCCAGCCGGCGATGAAACCCTGCTTTTTGCCAACGCAGGAATGAATCAGTTCAAAGATATATTCCTGGGTTTGGTCTCGCCGCATTGCCGCAGAGCGGCCAACAGCCAAAAGTGCCTTCGTGTCAGCGGCAAACACAACGACCTCGAAGAGGTCGGCATGGACACCTATCATCATACCTTCTTTGAAATGTTAGGCAACTGGTCGTTTGATGACTACTTCAAGGCCGAGGCAATTGCGTGGGCATGGGAGCTTCTTACAAAGGTCTGGCAAATCGAGCCGGGTCGTCTCTGGGCTACGGTTTTTACCGGCGACAAGAATGACGGGCTGCCGAAGGACGAGGAGGCAGCAGAACTTTGGACCAAAGTGACGCCGATTTCTGCCGAAAGAGTCCTGGCGTTCGGAAAAAAAGATAATTTCTGGGAGATGGGCGACACAGGCCCCTGCGGGCCTTGCAGCGAGATACACATCGACCTGGGACCTGACAGGTGCGATAAAAAAGATGTGCCCGGCCACAAATGCAATGTCAACGGCGGCTGCAGCCGATTCATCGAATTATGGAACCTGGTCTTTATACAATATAATCGCACGGATAACGGGGAATTGACGTCACTTGCAGCCAAATACGTTGACACCGGCGCCGGCCTTGAAAGAATCGCAGCGGCACTACAGAACAAAAGGAGCAACTACGATACCGATCTATTTATGCCCATCATCGAACGCATCGGTGAAATTACCGGCCATAAATATAGCTCACAATTAGGCAACAAAACAGATAACGCTTTCAGGGTCATAGCCGACCATATCCGCACGCTGGTTTTCGCCATAACCGACGGTGCCACGCCCTCCAATGAAGGACGCGGATACGTCATTCGCCGAATACTCCGCCGGGCTTCAAGATACGCAAGAGAGCTTGGAACGCACGAACCATTCATCTATAAGCTTACCCCAACTGTTGTGGATATAATGGGCGGCGCATTTGCCGAGATAAAGGAAAGAGCCGACTTCGTCTCGATGGTCATCGAATCGGAAGAGGTAAGCTTCAGCAGAACACTTGATAGAGGTATTGAAATCTTCGCCGACGCAGCAGACAAAGCGATGCAATCGGCTGAACAAACCATCAGCGGCGAAGATGCCTTTCAGCTTTATGATACCTACGGCTTCCCGCTCGATTTGACCCAGCTTATGGCAAAGGAACGGGGGCTTAAAGTGGATACCGTTAAATTTGAGGAGCTTATGGAGGAGCAAAGACAGCGGGCAAGGTTGGCGCAAAAAACTGATATGCTTTTAAGATATTTTAGCGGCTCTGAAGGACCTGCGTTTCCTAAAACTGATGATAAGTATAAATATGAAACTGGCCGTTGTGAAAGTAAAATTATTGGATATTTTGACAACGAAGGGCCTAAGAAGGAGGGCCGGATTAGAGTTGGTGAAGATGCTGGGATTGTATTGGATAAAACTTGCTTTTATGCAGAGATGGGTGGGCAGGTCGGCGATTGTGGAGTGATAGAATCGAAAGAAGGTCGGTTTGTTGTTGATCGAACAATAGGATTACTGGACTATATCATTCACGCAGGAAAGATGGTGGAAGGTTCATTGGCTGTTGGTGATAAGGTCACAGCAATAATTAGTAAAGACAGAGATGCAACAAAGAAGAACCATACTGCAACACATTTATTGCAATGGGCGTTACGTGAGGTTTTAGGTCCATCAGTAACCCAGCAGGGCAGTTTGGTTTGCCCAGATTACCTGCGATTCGATTTCACTTATCCCAAAGCACCTGCGGATGAGGAGCTTAAGATAGTTGAGCAGAAAGTGCGGGGAAAAATTGCTGCTGATTTGCCTGTCACGTATGTTGTAATGCCAAAAGAGAAGGCGCAAAAGCTCGGCGCAATGGCACTATTCGGGGAAAAGTACGGAAATGAGGTCAGGGTGGTAGGTATCGGCGTACCAATTGACGATTTCCGATTGCCGATTGCCGAATTAAAATTGAAAATTGAAAATCGAAAATCGGAAATTTCTTTGGAGTTTTGCGGCGGCACACACGTTGACAGGCTCGGCTCGATCGGCGGCTTTAAGATAATCAAAGAGGAAAGCATCTCCGCCGGCGTCCGCAGAATTACCGCACTGACGGGACATGGGTTGGAGCAATACCTTGAACAGCGAAGTGACATTGTCAATCAGCTTAGCCAGATGCTGAAAGTTCCCGCTGAAGCGACCACGAGCAGAGTCGAGCAGTTGTTAGCCGAGAACAAAAGGCTCTCGAAGGAGCTTAAATCTTCGGGAACAGCAGGCGGCTCTGACATTATGGCTGAAGCACAAACGCTCCTTCAAAAGTGTGAGAAAATTGACAGTGCTCATGTAATTGTTGGCCGGATTTCAAATACGCCAATCGAGCGTGCCAGAGAAGCCGTAGATATGCTCAAAAAGAAGGCAAAATCCGCGGCAATAGTTCTCGGTTTTGACGATGGCGAAAAAGTGACACTTCTGGCTGGCGTGACAGATGACCTCATTAAAAAAGGTTTAAAAGCCGGTGACATAGTTAAAATTATTGCTCCAATAGTCGATGGCGGTGGCGGCGGAAAACCACAAATGGCACAAGCTGGCGGGAAAAAACCGGAAAAAATCAACGATGCGTTAGCTAAAGCTGCAGAAATAATAAGAGAAAAACTTGTTAGCGCATGATGTGATTAATGATCCTGCTGGCGGATTCTTATGCTTTTGGCATGTGCATCAAGACCTTCAGCCTCAGCTAAGCGAATAATGTCAGCCGCACTTGCAGCTAACTTTTTTTTGTCATATTCGATAATGCTTGTTGCCTTAATAAAATCATTAGCACTTAGAGCGCTGAAGAATCTCGCAGTCATTCCTGTCGGCAGTGTATGACTCGGCCCAGCCCAGTAATCGCCGACAGCAACAGGAGAATAATCGCCAATAAAAATCGCACCGGCATTTTCAATTCTGTCAGCGATTTCTCTGCTTCGCGCTCCGCACTGAATCTCAAGATGCTCTGGGGCAAAATCATTTACATCATTGATTACTTTCTCAATATTCTCAAAAACCGCTATAGCGCTGTATTTTTTCAGGCAGTTAATCGTCTCTTCGGCACGATTCAACTGTTGCACTTGATGTTTCAATTCATTTAACACCTTCTCTGCTAAATCCTGAGAGTTTGTAAATAACACTGCACTTCCAGGGGCATGTTCTGCCTGGCTTAACATATCCGCAGCCACCCACGCAGGATTTGCTTTATCATTTGCTATTATCAATACCTCGCTTGGCCCTGCTACGGAGTCAATATCAACAAGCCCAAAGACTTCACGTTTTGCCATCTGTACCCACTGATTACCTGGTCCAACAATCTTATAGACCTTCCTTATTGTGTTAGTTCCACTTGCAAGAGCAGCTATCGCATGTGCGCCGCCGATACGATAAACTTCGGTAATGCCCAACTCGTAGCATACGGCCAGTATTACCGGATGAATACTATCCTTATATCTTGGCGGTGAAACAACGGCTATTTCCTTCACGCCTGCAACCTGGGCTGGTACTGCTGTCATTATTACAGAGGAGGGAAGTGGTGCCGAAGCACCAGGGACACATAAGCCAACTCTTTTTATAGGCGTGTACTTTATTCCCTGATGTTTGAAATTGCCGATAAAGATTTCCCTTTGGTACTCACGAACATTTTCAATCGCCTTGCGAAGTGAGTCTAAAAGCTCAGCATCAATCGTTTTATGGGCTTTGACCAAATCATTTCGATTTATTTTGAATTGTTCTGGTGTCAATTTAACACCATCAAATTTTTCTGTATATTCTGATACGGCCGTGTCACCACGATTCATTACATCTTCAACAATGCTCCTTAACTGCTCATTTTCTTTGCTGTCTATCTTAAATCTTGCAGCATGTACTACTGCAAAGCGAAGGTTATTAAGCTTTTTCTCAAAATCAGTATGTGATGAAGAAATTAGAATTTTGTCAAGTTCGTGGGACACGACAGTCCTTTCTTATATTAAATATCAAAGATCAAAAATCAAAAAATTTTGATATTTGATTTCTGTGTTATCTGCCGAGGTTGCCGTTGTTATAGGTTCTTACTGCCCTATGCAATAATAGAAATTCTTCTCCCTTATATTCGGTTACAACCCCCGCTACCTTGAAACGTATCCGGTCCGGCTCGGCGGACTGCATCCGCTCCGCAAGCTCCAAAGCCTGGCATGGCAGCAGCCGAAGGACGCCTGCCGTGCTTCCGGCACTTCTGCCAAGAGCATCGAGACTGAAAACCATACTACCATCGGCTTGTTTTACCAAAAAACCGGCTCTATTAACTAAAACATAGTTTTGCTTAACCTGTATTTGCCTGCCGGCACCTGGGATCGCAGATTCTTCAGACTTTTTGCGCCCTTCCGAAGGCAAAATTCGCCCGCTTTTGAGTTTGTCTAATATCTCCTTTGGTATTTCCAATTCATCGTTGGGTTCAGAAACAGAACCCCCGATTAAACTGGGGGCTAAACCTGTCTCGGACTTAGTCGAGAGATTTTCAGCCTGCGGTTTTTCCTCAGATTCGTCCGGATAAAGCGGCAAAAAATTGACCGGGAATATGAAATTTCTGCCCTTATATTTTGTGACCGTGGCCCAGAGCCTGTAACCCGCAGCCGCTCGCACCGGGTCATTTACATCGGCAATCATCCTTTCCAACGTGGATGACGGAAGGACATTTAAAGCTTCTCCTGTACCAGCCTTGGCTTTCTTGTTGTTTTCCGTCGAATCGAGCTGGAAAAACCAGGCGTCTTGATCTTTTTTGATTAGTCTGCCTTCAACGCCTCTTAATGAAAAATCATCTGGCAGTAAAGTTTTACCCTTGGTGCCTGCACCAGGAGCCAACATCGCCGGGATGGCATTTATACAAAATATCAGAATCGTGATTTTCTTAACCATAACGAAACCCGGAAACCCCCGGTAAAACCGGGGGCTAAATCTTTTTATTTAGCCCCATGCTCGTCCGCCGTCTTTTTGGCGGATTTTACGTGGGGTATAGCTTCTTCGACAATCCATTTGCAAACCTGTTCAGGACCTTCCACCAACGTCAGGTACCGGCCGCTCTCAGGGTCGTCTATTGCAACTAATTCAAGCAACGGCTTCCAAAATCTTCCAACCAGTATAATCGGTTTCTCTGATTCGAGAAAGCCTTTGTTTTTCAATTCCCACACCTTTGCTAATTCCAGTAACGTTCCTGTTCCGCCGGGCAGAATTATATACGCCTGCCCCAGCTTAATCAACGTATCAAGCCGTTCATCGAGGGATGATGTGACAATCGTGCGAGTGATATATTTATTGGCTGTGCTGCTTTTAAATGCTGAGCAGACAACGCCTATAGATTTTCCGCCGGCCTCGGCTGCCCCTTTTGCGGCTGCTTCCATAATCCCGCCGTATCCGCCGTTGACAATGGCAAAACCCGCTTGTGCCAGGGCTTTGCCTGTATCGTAAGCCATTGCGTAAGCCGGATCGCCTCGTTTTGCTCTACCGGTGCCAAAAATTGTTATCGCTTTGCCAGTCACTTTTTGAAACAATCGAGATATCAAAAAACTTCAAAATTTTCTAAATTTTATTGACAGAAACCTATTCTCAAACGTAATATATATAAGGCAGACATGTGCAGGGCCTAACGTAGGTTGCCTGAAAGGGCAGCAGCGCTATACAGCGTGGGGTCCTACGTCCTGGGGTCTGCTATTTTTGTTTCAGTTCCGATAACCACAAAAGACTTTCCTCATAGGCAAAGTTTATTAGCTTACTCAAACTGGCCGATTCGTACTGTCATACCCGCGAAGGCGGGTATCCATTTACTGTATCGTATTAGTGGATTCCCGCTTGCGCGGGAATGACAAACTGCAATATGTTACTGTTAAATATCCACTTATGGCAATACTTTGTTGAAAAACGGTCATTTTGAGTAGCTTATTTAACTTACTCCTGTTCTTTTTTAGAAGCATTTGTTTTCCCCGGAGAGCTTCTTCACTTCATATACCCATGAGATTTCTGAATTAGGTCCTCTTTCAACATCCTCGAAATCAAGCTTCTTTTGAACTAACTGTAAACCTATTTTCCCAATAATTAAACCTACAGCTAAATAGGGTTCACCAGCAAGTAGTGCCATTAAAGAACTGCCTAATAGATACTTCCCATCCAGAGTTTCGGAAATTGTTCCAATCAACGCTCTTATACCATGCTTTTTTAAAGCCATTTCATAATCTTCTAATTTTAAGGATATATCATCTTCGATAAATGATTGGGATTTCCCAACCATATCATTGTCAAACCAATGAAGTAAGCGTTTATATTTTCGCTGATTTTCTTTATCTTTACGAAAATCTATTACTAGCTCCCAAGTCAGTTGGTCCTCATCAACAATCTGAAGATTAGACAATGCGGTCACAATAACTTCACGGTCTCCTGATCGGTACATCGTGTCCCTTTGTTTAATGAAATCAAAGATAGGAACCATACGAATATTGTGCTCTTTTGAAAAACTTTTAGCAATGTCTCTGAATGTTGCTGCTAAGCCATAATCTGTGCCGGCACGAATCATTTCTAGTTGTTTTTCTTCAGGGCCAATCATGGCAACGATAGGAGCTCTATTGGTTTTGATATTGTAATCTGCGGCCAATCCTTGTCCGCTCAGCTCTGATTTAGTTCTGCCCCAGCATCTTATAGGCTGAGGAACAATGTCATCTGATGTCCCCCATACTCGATCATAACACAGAGCTGCTGTTTTAGGTTTAAGTGCTATTGCGGCAGTTTCATTTTCTGAAGGCAATAAAAGGTTTGCTTCCATCTTTTGTACGAATCCTATTCTTCTTTCAAGTTTTGCTTCTTTCTCTTTTTACTTTGTGCCTTTGCCCCCTTTGCTACGTACCTGATTTAATAAACCGCCATCGAGAAGAATTTCCCGGTCTCTAACGGACAGATTGAACTTTCCAACAAATTCATACGAGCCGGTCCGGTTCACAATCTTTACTTCATCGTTATTATTTATTGCCTCTAACAGATTGTCGATAACTAACTGGTCGTCACATTTAATTTTGTCGTAATCACTCGCCTCGGCGAACTCTATCGGCACGATACAGAAGTTAATCAAATTGGCCTTATGTATTCGCTCAATACTTTTCGCCAGAACCATCCGAACACCCAAATACATCGGGCAGAGTGCAGCGTGCTCTCTTGATGAGCCCTGGCCGTAGCTTTCGCCTGCAACGATGATGCCAGTTTCGCCTTTCTTCTTTAGCTCGAGGGCACGCTGGGCGAACGTTGGTTTGCCGGATTCATTAAAGCAGCTAAAGACATACTTTGCATATTCCGGCACATTTGAACGCAGCTTCAGAAAAGAGCCGGCCGGCATAATATGGTCGGTTGTCACTTTATCGCCGCATTTAATGAAGACTCTTCCACGCAGCCGCTCCGGCAGTCCGGAAGGAGTTTCCGGCACCACAATCGTCGGCGCTCTGATGACTTTTGCTTTTGCTGCTTCTTTTTCCTTTAAGGGTGGCTCTATCATATTGTCGTTTATAATAAACTCGTCCGGCAGGTCTATTTTTGGGTATTCAATACCGAATAGTTTCGGTAGATCTCGCGGGTCGGTGATACGGCCGGTTAGAACCGAAGCTACCGCCGTCTCAGGGCTTACAAGATAAACCTGATCGCCTTTTGTACCGCTTCTGCCGGCAAAATTCCTGTTGAAAGTACGCAAACTTGCTATGTTCTCAGCCGGTGAAAAGCCCAGGCCGATGCACGGACCACAGCCGGATTCGAGGATGCGGGCACCGGCTGAAATCATATCCGCCAGCGCTCCATTTTCCCCTAACATATTCAAGACCTCTCTGCTGCCCGGCGCAATGGCAAATTCGACCAGATTGTTTATGCGCCTGCCCTTGAGCACCTTAGCCACCATCATTAAATCAACGAAGCTTGAATTTGTGCAGCTTCCTATCGCGACCTGTCCCGTTTGGATGCCGGCAATTTCCCGAACCGGCTTGACATTGTCCGGCGAAGATGGACAGGCAGCCATCGGCTCAAGCTCAGATAAATCTATCTCTATGATACGGTCGTATTCTGCATCGGAATCGGCTGCTAATGGTCGATAGTCTTTCTCGCGCTTCTGGGCAGCTAAGAACTTTCTGGTTTGTTCATCGCTGGGAAATATGCTTGTTGTTACGCCTAATTCCGCACCCATATTGGTTATGGTGGCACGCTGCGGTACAGACAGCGCTGCAACACCATTGCCAAAGTATTCAACCGCACAGCCGACGTTGCCTTTCGCAGTTAGAATACCGAGCAGCTTGAGAATCACATCTTTGGCGGCCACCCAATCGTTCAGTTTTCCGATAAGCTTTACGCCAAAAACTCTCGGACAGGCAAGATAGAAAAGGCCGCCTGCCATAGCAACGGCCACATCGAGGCCGCCGGCACCGATGCCTAACATGCCGATTCCGCCTGCGGTCGGAGTATGTGAGTCGCTGCCTAATAAGGTTGCGCCGGGCATGCTGAAACGCTCAAGATGAACCTGATGGCATATACCATTGCCGGCTCGTGAGTGATAAACCCCATATTTGGCAGCTATGGTTTGTAGATACAGATGGTCGTTGTGATTTTCCGGGCCAAACCCGGCTATATTATGGTCAATATAGCTCACCGACAGGTCGGTCTTAACTCTGCCTGCTCTCATAGATTCGTAAAGCAAAAATGCCGTTGTTCCCGTGGCGTCCTGAGTCAGCGTTTGGTCAATCTTAATGCCAATCTGCTCACCGGCAGCCAGACTGCCGTCAGCCAAGTGTTCTGCAAGTATCTTATATGTAAGTGATTGTGCCAATTTTATACTCTCAAAAACGAAGCCTTAATCTAACATAAATATTCCATTAGAGAAAACGAAAAATTAAGGAATATCAAAGGTTGGGTGCATGTCAAGATTGTTGGTAAAATCTGCAAGCAGAAATGTACGTCATTCCGACCGAAGGCCCACCTTTGGTGGGCCAAAGCGGAGGAATCTGCTTTGAAGGCAGACCTCTCCACTCGGCCCTTCGACTTCGCTCGGGGCAGGCTCTTGCGGCCTCGGTCGAGGTGACAAAAGGAGGCTCGCTATTAACAATTGTGATAATAGGCAATAGAATAACCTGTCTTTACCTATAAATGTGACATGCAACCTCAAAGGTTTGACTTTTTGTTTTAGGGTGAATGATAAATGATTTGACTAACCGCTCTGACGTAAAACAGCGGGCCAGTTGAATTGCGTTGTTAAAAACATTCTTCAAAAGGACTCAACAACCAGCAGGCAAAGCTCTTTCAATTCTCTGATCTTTTTGCCAATATCCTCATCTTTTAAATTTTCAACTATTTCACAATAGTAATTATCAGAAATGCCAACCATCTGTCTTAACAATCCCGTCCCGATTGCGGCCGAGGAATTGGAATCTGCCGGCAAATAACCAAGGTATAGAAAATCATCATCGTAACCTGCATCGCACAGAATTCCTTCTACGAGGTAATCCACTTCTACTATCCATTTCTCGAGGTCGCCGCAATTTGATGTGAGCATATCTGAACCGTTCGCTTGATCTGGATGCTCTTGACAGACCGTCTCCTTCCTGGCGGCAAAAACCTTTTCCCGCCAATCATAACCACGCTCCGGGTCATCAATTTCAATGTCAATCAGGTTAATAAGGTGCTCGAATACTGCTCCAATGGCACCTTCCATCACATCCGTCAACTCTACACAAGGCACATCCTTTCTTAGCAAGCCGTTTCCTACGACAGCCAAAACAGAAATTTTTTGCCCAAAGGCAAGCCTGTCAAAAACCTCAACACCTGTGTCATAGCTATAAAACCGGCTTAGTCCTATTATATCCACAATATTTAATAACGTTTCCGCAAACAACATGGCTTCAGCACCTTTAAGCGTGCGCTCACCGTATGCTGTACACCACACAGTAACCTCCTTTATTCCTTTATAATAAAATCGAATACTCAAATCCCAATTAAATCGGGATACGTTTTTCGGAATTTATCTGCGTTACGCTGCCTCTTAAGACGTGCTCATTTACAGGTAGAAGTTAGACGATCAATGCGTCTGTTGTACCTCAGTTTTCGTTTTTTATCTGTTATAAGGACAGCTCTATCAACATAATTGAGGTATCGCATCGACGGGGTTCTTGAACAGGTTCTTTTACTTGTCACCACCCTCCATGCGGCAGTATAGAATTTTCCTTTGGATACAGGTAATTAGGGCAACTACGTATTTTTATACAATGCAGCACATATAGAGCGGAATCGTCACTATTTTGCCAAAGAGACTCCGCCCGGCTGTGGAAAACAACAGAAAAAACTGAGACAAAGCAAAACACCAAACCGGAAATCTCACAAATTCATTGTGAATTACACTCACTCCACAGGACGCTTCCCGAAAGGGATCCCTTACGGGATTTCGGCGGATTGGCACTCGATTCTCCCAACAGGGATCCCTTTCGGGATTGATGAATAACAAGTATCAAATATCGAGAACCGCTCTCAGCAAAGCTCTTTGCCGCAGCTCATTTAATATCAAAAGGGCTGCGGTGGAGCGTTACCGCAGCCCTTTGGTTTACCTGATTGAATCGG
>CAZRNB010000076.1:0-14670 GCA_964601355.1 uncultured Pirellulales bacterium | reverse complement strand
GGCTCATCCGGACATTCCAGCTCGAGCAAATATTTTTCATTCTTGTCCTTGTAATGTTTGTAATATTCAATCGCCACGTAGAATATATCCAGCTTGTCGGTATCTCGTATCATCTTTGAGAGCAGCAGACACTCGCCGTTTAAGTCGTCCGGCAATTTTTTCAGGCCGTGATATTCAATCGCCTTGCCTATCAGCTCTCTTTCATATTTATCCAAATTATCCAGCACTTTTTGTTCTCTAAGAACTTCCAGGCCCAGAAGACAATGGTTCACAGTTTTTACGTCACTATATGTACGATATGTAACAAACTGCCTGAAACGACCGACGTCGTGAAAAAACGCTATTACCTCAGCGATAAGTTTTTGATTTTCAGCCAGGCCAAGCTCATCTGCCAACAATCGCATCTCTCGACAAACCCGCCGGGTGTGCTCTTGCTTCAATTTAAGGTGAACGTTGATAAAATCGTCGCACCCGTAAAAATTATTTACATAATTATCAAACCAGACTTTGAATTGTTCTAACTGCTCCTGCTCCACGGTTTTCTTTCTTCCAAACCAAAGAATGTGCGTTTAATTTAAAGCAAACGAGTGGTTAATAATACCAGTTTTTATGAAAAAATCATCTAACATCTTTTCAAAAAAAGCACAATTTATGTATAATGCAATTTTTAGCAATCGAAGGTAAAAAGAAAGGATGAATTATATGCCTACAGTCAAAGACATCATTGTCCGAAAGCCGACCAAAAAAGAAACTGAAATCTGCCAGAACTGGCCGACCTGGAAATGCGAGCCCAGCACTTTTGACTGGGCATATACGGAAAAAGAAACCTGCCTTTTAATAGAGGGCAAAGTAACCGTAACGGACGGCAAAGACTCGGTTAGTTTCGGCGCCGGCGACCTCGTGGTCTTCCCGGAAGACCTCGAGTGCACGTGGAAGATCCAGCAAGCCGTGACAAAGTATTATAATTTCGGATAGAAATATATTTAGCCCCCAAATCCCCGCCTTCGCGAGGACAAGTTTATTTGGAGGTTTTAATCTCTCACGGCAGTGGCTTAACCATTATGTTCCGAAAATAGACAACGCTTTTGGGGTCGTGGCCCTGCAGAGCAAAAGTCCCGCTGGATAGTTTCCTTCCCGGCTGATTTTCCAGCTTGAAACCTTCCGGCTCGGTCCAATCTACCATAGTTTTGCCGTTGACCTTAATGATGATATGCTTATCCCGGACGATGATATGTTCCGTGAACCACTGGTTGTCTTTGGCTGGTGACTCATTTACATCTTTTACGGCGTAGAGACTGCCGGTCTTTCTCCAGTCGGTATGGGAATTATTGACCTGCACCTCGTAGCCCTTGCTCGGCCAGCCGGTCTCTTGGTATTCGGTATGAAAGTATATGCCGGAGTTAGAGCCAAGCTCGGTCATAACGTCTGCTTTAAGCTCAAAGTTTTTAAAGTTTGCGTTTTGAACCGGCCCGACGTAGAAAAGATGGCTTCGCGGCCCGGCTGCAACTATCATTCCATCGCGGACGCTAAATGTGTCCTTGTTCTCACTGGCCTTCCAGCCATCTAATGTTTTGCCGTCAAACAAAATTTGCCATGCTTCTGCCTTACCGGACTGTTTGTCTGCTGATTTACATCCAGATAGGAACATAGAAACACATAATACAACTAAAACCAATTTCCTCGCCATTTGATTTTTCTCCTTAATTATTCAGGATAAATGTTTCTTGTTCACTAATCTCTATTCGTAAAACGAAGTGTAACCTAAAATATACGCACAGGTCAAACCAAAAAGGCTGTCCTATCGTCTGTTATGTATCCCTTTACATCAAAAAAGTTATTTACTCTATGGCACTTTTTTTATACTATAACAAGATAACTATTAGACCAGCTCTAATTCGACTTGGCGAATTGGGTTATGACATTGGCAAGGAAGAGATTGTTTGCAGTGTAAAAACTTTTTAACAAAAATTAATTTTGTAGGACATTTTTTCAAAATAACTATTGACAAATGTCCGATGATAATATATATTATAATAGGCAAGGATGGGAAAAGTAACCAGTTTCAATACCGAAGGGATATATTGCTGGTTCAATTCACAGGACCACCGGCCGCCTCACTTCCATGCTAAAAGGCGTGGAAAATGGCATCTCAGAGTGTGGTTCATAAAGCCCGAAGGCGCAATGCTTGAAAGGGCAAAGGAGTTAGAGGGCCGTATATCGGCAAAAGACAGGAGACTCCTGCAGAACATGGCAGCTTTGCACAGAGCTGAATTATTACAGGAATGGGAGCAGAAGGTGAAATATGTCGCCTGAGATTTTGGATAAACCTGAAATTTTAGCAGCGGATGATCATACAGAATCGTTATTTCAAGAGGCCTTCGTGAAGACTGGCTTGAAGCCGGGCAAACGCGGTTGGCGTCGTATAAAGAATTGGAATAATCTTCCCCTAAAAAGTACAACCCGTTTGTTCATAGTATCTACTCTGGATGATTTAACACGCGATAAAATAGAACTTATACGGAAGCTAAAGCAACTCAAAGGCAGAAATAAGGTGTTCTTACTGCTTAAGGGAGACATGCCGTCGAGAGCAGTTGTTGACCGTATAGCTTGGCTTAATATAAGGGATGATAGTAGGGTCCACTTTATAGAAACAGATAAGAAAGATGAGGAATCCTTTGCTGAAAGATTGCTTACTTCTTTGGACTGTGGTGATAACGAGCATCGGATTTTAGACGCGTGGTGGGAAGAAAAAACATTGGTTGTGGTGTCACCTAACAGAACCGGCTTTAAGAAGATTCATGTGCCGATTGAAAAACTGCCTGCATTGAAAGGGTATTTGAAGAGTCAAATTGAGCATTTTGAGTTTGACGAAGATGGTCTTTTTATCTATTGGCCAGATCTCGATGTCCACCTTGGATGGGACCAGTTTGAATTGGCGGTTGATCAACAGGCTTATTTGCGATCAAAGCAGGAAACGAAAGCATTCAACAAACATTATGGTTTGGCTATTAGAAATATACGCGAAGAGAAAGGCCTGCGGCAGAGTGATATAAAGGGCCTGACTGCTCGTCAAGTAGGTCGCATAGAGAGAGGACAATGCCGTGTTACCTACAAAAGCCTTTGCAGGTTGGCAGAGGCACACGGCATGAATGTCTCAGAGTATATGGAGAAGATTTCATCTCTTCTGTAATCCTTCCAGAGCTCTCTTTTAGAAACTATAACGTAACGCTATGTATAAATTTACATTATTCTGAAACTGGGCGAAGAAGGCTTGACGTAGTCGCTAAATCATCACGCCGACGATTTCAAAATCCTTGACCATTTTCAGAATTATAGCATAATCTTGTTGTATTTACCCCGTTAGAATGCCCCGTGGCAAGCTATGGGGATGAAAATATTTAATTCCTTTATAGTGAATCCCGTTAGAAGGGCGATCGGTCTCGGCAAGACACGTGCTGAATATGATAAAGCAAACGAACGAGCCGAGCTTTGATGGAAGGGCTTCTAACGGGGTTTACCTCACCATAATTATAGAGCGGCCTGTTGAAAAACGAAAAATGAAGAAATTCTTAATAAAAAATCTGGCACAGATTATAAAGGTAAAATTCGATGCTCGATCTTATCCATCTACGAACAACGAGCCACAAGCGACGAGCCACGATTCCTTTACCGGCGTAAGCACCGACTCACGAACGACAAAAGCCGGCGACTGTTTCTTTGCGCTGGCCGGCGAGAATTTCGACGGCCATGATTATATAGCCGATGCCTTCGCCAAAGGAGCCGTCTGCGCCGTCATCAACAAAAACTCAAAACTCAAAACTCAAAACTCAAAACTTAGGTATCCCATTCTAATCGTTAATGATACTATAAAGGCGCTTGGCGATTTCGCAGCAGAATACCGCCGACAGGCCGACTATAAAGTGGTCGCCATAACCGGCTCGGTAGGAAAAACAACAACAAGACAAATCGCTTATCATGTCCTCAGTCAATACTTCCGCGTTTATCAATCTCCAAAGAACTTTAATAATAATATCGGCTTACCTTTGACGCTGCTCTCCGCCGAATCGGAGCACCAAATCGTTATAACCGAGCTTGGAACCAATCATCCCGGCGAAATAGGCTATCTGACGCATATTGCCCAGCCGGATATCGCGGTGGTAACTAACGTTCATCCTGCACACATGGAAGGACTCGGCGACATGCAAAGCATAGCACGAGAGAAACTATCCATATCAGAAGGATTACGGCCAGATGGTGTCTTGATAATCAACGCTGACATTGTGCCGCAGGTCACAGGTTACTCGTCTCGAATCTTGACCTTCGGCAAATCGGACGGCTGCAATTACCAGGCTAAAGACATCGCTCTTAAAAACCTTAGCAGCAGTTTCACAATTAACGGCGTGCAAATCGAGGTTCCGCTGCCCGGCCCGGGCAATGTTGAGAACGCCGTCGCTGCGTATGCTATTTGCAGCAGGTTCGGCTTGACTATTGATGATTTTGCAAAAGCAATAAAAACGTTACAGACGGTTTCCATGCGTATGGAAGTGCTGCAGATCAGAACACTAACGGTTATAAACGACTGTTACAATGCAAATCCTGCCTCGATGAAAAATGCACTTGAGGTTTTAAAAAAATTTCGTGACGGAGAAAAAAAACGGCTGGTTTTTATCTGCGGCGATATGGCTGAATTAGGACAACAAACGCAAGACTTGCACGCTGAGCTGGGAGTCTCCATCGCACAAGCAGGAGTCCAGGTTTTGCTGGCTGTGGGCGAATTCGCAAAAATTACTGCCGTAGCTGCAAAAAAGCACGCTGATTATGACATACAAATAAAGTGCTTCAATAATACGCTTTCGGCTTGCAATAACTTGCACGAATTCATAAAAGATAATGATATAATATTAGTGAAAGGCTCAAGGATTGCTAAATTGGAATTGGTTGTCGAGAAGCTAAAGGAACATTTTTAACCCCACGTGGAACGCTCGTCTCGGCGAAGGCCGAAGCCGGAGCGGGGTGGGGCTAAATAAAATGAAATATTTAGCCCCCAGTTTTATGGGCTTTGCCATCCCTTACGGGACTGGGGGTCATGTTTCGGTGACTCAAGGATGATATACTATTTATTATGGTATTTGCGTGACGTCTTTACCGAAAAAATCCTGCATTTCTACGCCTATCAGAACGTGATGTTCCGCAGTATTATGGCTTTATTAACCAGTCTATTTATTGCTCTTTTTATTGGTCCGAAAATTATTCGTTTCCTTGTGCGGAAAAAAATCGGTGACCGCCCTGAGTTTAATCATGCAGCCCTTAACGAATTAACCAAAGGCAAGGCCAACACCCCTACAATGGGTGGGCTAATTATTATTTTGTCTGTTCTCGCTTCCACTCTATTATGGACCAAGCTTACTAATCCCTTTGTTCAGAAAGCAATCTTTTTGATAATCTGGTTTGCCGTTTTAGGCGGCGTGGACGACTGGCTCAAACTTACTTCCCGCCCTCGCTATCGAAACCGAAACGGCTTAAATCCGTGGGAAAAACTAATCTTCCAGATCGCTGGTGCAGTCCTGATAGCGTCATTTTTATTCTTCGATTTCAGCAATATAACCGATGCCAGATTGTTCTGGCTGCCGTTTTATAAGTACGGCCTGCCGTTAGCCAACTGGATGTTCATTCTGATAGCGATTTTTTACATATCAGCCACCAGCAACGCCGTCAATTTAGCCGACGGCATGGACGGCCTGGCTGCCGGCTGCGTGGGCATAGTGAGCCTTGTATTAATACTACTCTGCTACGTCGCATCTGAAACGATGTCACGCATGAATCCGATTACATGGGCCAGCTACCTTTTGCTGCCACACATACCACAAGCCGGTGAGATGAGCATTTTTTACTCATCCGTTCTGGGAGCTGTGCTTGGCTTTTTATGGTACAACTGCTACCCCGCTCAGGCCTTCATGGGCGACGTCGGTTCGCTTCCGCTGGGAGCAGCGATGGGTTACGGAGGATTAGTGACTCGGAATGAAATCCTGCTTTTGATTATTGGAGGCGTATTCGTGATGGAGCTGCTTAGCGTAATGCTGCAGGTTGCCTATTTCAAATACACCGGCGGCAAAAGAATTTTTAGATGTGCCCCGCTGCACCATCATTTTCATTTGGCCGGCTGGAGCGAGCCGCAGGTCGTTGTGCGTTTCTGGCTTCTTTCCGCCGCCTTTGCAGCGCTTGCCTTAGCAACGTTGAAGATAAGATAGAAAAACAACCGTCGCCGTACCGGCGACGGCTAAACACATGGTTAGCCCTCCAGTTCACTGGGGGGTTTGTTCCGCTTGCGAGATCCTATCAATAGAGTAAGCATCTCGATACGCAGTAATTTGGCTGCTAATACATAAACTAAAGCTGCTAAAGGAACCACCAGAAGCAACCTGAGAACATCAGGCAAATTCTTTGAAAGGGTTAAAGCAATTAAAGCCACAACATACATACATAACGTGGCGGCAATTGTTTTGCCCGTTGCCGAGGCTAAACCTTCTAAAACTCCTGAACCAATTCGCCGACGAAGTGCTGTCACTAAAATAGTTACCTGCAAATAGGAACAAATCGCCGTCGAAGCAGCCAATCCACCCGTGCCCATGAACCAAATAAGGGTAAGATTTAACACGACATTAATAAAAACCGCTATCATCGCACTTCTGGCCGGGATTTTAGAATCCTGCATGGAATAAAAAGCGCGGGTAGTCACCTGCTGAGCGAAATAGCCGGCCAGTCCCAGCACATAAAATGAAAGCGTCCAGGCCGTCAAATTTGTATCATTTGCCGTGAACCGACCCCGTTCAAAGAGGACCGAGACCAACGGCTTGCCAATCGTCAACAGTCCCACCATTGCCGGCAGAGCTACAAATACCGCACAGCAAAGACCTCGCGAAACCGTTTTCGATAAGGCTGCAAAGTTATTTTGCGCCGCTTCGGAGCTCATTATCGGAAAGATAGCGGTAGCTAATGAAATGCCGAGGACGCCCAGAGGAAATTGATACAGCCTCTGCGCATAAAAAAGCTGCGACACGGCCCCCTCCCAAACCGGATATTTTATCTGCCAGCCAAACCACGTGAAAAACTGACCCTTCTCAGCCGACCCGGATAGCCAAAGTGCGGTAAGGTCGTCGGCTAAAGTATTGATCTGGGTTGCTGCTAATCCGAGGACCATCGGTCCCATTAAGAAGAAGACCTTTTTGAAGGCCTCGGTTTTCACGTCCCAGGCCGGCCGCACAGAGATACCCCGTGCCCGAAGGGGCGGAATCTGGATCAATAGCTGCGTTAGACCCGCGAAGATTACCGCCGCCGTAAGGATAAGAACCTGCGAACGCGGCGGCATCCCCAAAAGCCATCGGCTACAGCAAAGAGAGCCAATAATCAGGATGTTCAACAGGACCGGGGCCGCAGCCGGCGCGGCAAAATGCCGATGGGCGTTCAGGATACCCGACAAAAGAGCCGCAACGCAGATAAGCACCGCGTACGGCAGCATTATCCCGCTCAGCACCAGCTTCAGCTTAGTGCCCTGATAGACGCTAAAAAATCTATAGTAAATCCAGATAATAGACTCGCCGAGCAGCACTGCCACCATCAGCACTACAAAGACCGCTGTGACCACCGTCAGGGCCAATCTGTCGGCCTTTTTCTTATCTTTGGCAAGCTCGGCGCTATAAACCGGTATCAATGAAGATGATGCAGCCCCCTCGCCGAAGAGCCGTCTCGTCAAATTCGGAATCTTAAATCCAACGGTCCAGCCGTCCATCAGCTCTCCGGCACCGAGAAAATAAGCGAACGCCATATCGCGCAGCATCCCGAGAATCCGGCTCAACGTCGTCAGTAGAGCAATTTGTCTGAAACCTTTAATCATAATTCGGTTATAAAAAATGAGCTAAAGTGAACTAAAGTTTGGAGTGACTAAAGTGCCTAAAATTATGGATATAACTTAAGGCACTTTAGCTCACTTTTGGCACTTTACACTAATCACGTTTTTCTCGCTACACTGAACGGTCTGCAACGCCCGACATTATTCAGCAGGCCTACGGACATCATATTAACCAGCAGACTTGAGCCGCCGTAGCTAATAAACGGCAAAGTCAGACCCGTGATGGGCATTAAGCCGACCGTCATACTAACATTCACCAGAACTTCGACGGTGAACATCGCGATAATGCCGATCGCCAGCAGCCTGCCGAAGGGGTCGGTATTGTTAGCGGCGATTTCCAGTCCGCAAATAATAACAACCGCATAGAGCATAAGTAAGCCGATGCAGCCTAAGAAACCCCATTGCTGTGCAATGACGGCAAAAATGAAATCATTATGTCTCTCTTTCAAAAAGTCGTATTTGACGAAATCTCCCCGCCTGAAACCGAAGCCTTTGAAGCCGCCTGATGCAACGGCATATTTTGCGCGAATCAGATGCCAGCCCCAGTCGCTCTTCCATAAACCCTCGCTGAATCTCGTGCCGACAAAAACTTTGCCGAGCCAGGGATGATTCTCTGCCTTTTGACGAATCCATGCGCTTTGTAATAAGACACTGCTGATCCTGATTCGTTGATAAGGCCTCATCTTATACCATAACAAAGGACTAACCAAAATCGCCATAAGAACTATAAGCAAAAAATGCTTAACCTTTGCCCCAGCTATAAACAGCATCGTGAACAGAATCGGCATCATTAATACAACCGTGCCTAAGTCAGGCTCAAGAAGAATCAGAACAATCGGCAGTAAGGTCAATAAAAATGGCCCTATAAGAGCACGAAAATTGCGATAATTACTCCTATAACGGAGATACCAAGCGAGCGTCAGGATATAAGCGAGCTTAAAAAATTCTGAAGGCTGAATCCGTGGCAGCCTGGGATGGAAAACCAGCCAGCAGTGGGCCTTATGCTCATTCTCTGGTGCAAACGGCAGCTCAATGATATACCGGCTGACTAATAAATACGCCAACAACGCAATCGCACAAACAAATATCCAATAACTAATGCTCCCAAGTCGTCGGTAATTAACGATATTAACAGCCACAAAGCAAATAAAACTAACCCCAGCAAACATTAGCTGTTTTTTCCAGAGATTAGCAACCTCTCCTAATTTGCTGGTTTGGCTCGGCTCGACGGGATTACCAACCGCATAGATAGCAGCAATACCAACAGCAACCAAAGCCAAAACGCTTACCAGCAGACATAACCTGACAAATTTTAGCCGACCTTTCAAGAAGTTAAACATAGCGTTAAAGTAACATACAACCCTTAAGTTGCATATCCTTACTGAAATATTTTCTTTGAAGGCTGAAGTTTGCTCCAATAGTTATCTCTGGTAACTGGTAATTGGTAACTTTAAGCTGGTAATTGCCAATTACAAATTACGTGTGTGACTAATTTTTCTGGCATTGTATAACAATAATTATGACAGGATGTTATACGCCTTTGTCATTGCGAGGGAGTCCCGCCCAGCGCTGGGCGGGACGACCGAAGCAATCTCTCGCCATCAAGGTTTGAGATTGCCACGCCCGCCGAAAGCGGGCTCGCAATGACATATTCCTGCCACAAAATCTGGTCACACACCAAATCACCAAATTTTAATATTTTCCTTGATTTTAACGAGGATTTATGATATTCTATATTGCGTATTTATACGTTTAAACATTTGGGCGTACTACGATTTCGGTACATCCTTCTGTTAAGCGACAGAACTGGAGGAGAAGAAAAAAGGATAATCTTATACCTTTAGCTTTCTGCAGGAAATATCGCTATAATTGAGGTTGAATGTTTTATTGCACGGCACCGGATAGTTATTTAGCAACGCTATTTTATATATTCAAAATACAACCAGGATGAGGAGCTATATACGGTCAGGAAGAAAAGAAAGGTAGGTCGGTTATGAAAAAAATGGTTTTAACCTTAGTGGTATTATCGCTTGCCACATCCGCCTGGGCAACTGAGGTGGCAATTACCTGCACAGATGAAGGCGGCGGCGTGGTACGAATTGATTATGCCGTGACAGGCTCGCCGAAAGCAAGGGCCTTTGCTCTGGATATCAAGGTCGATAAGGGCACTATTGACAAGATATCTAATTTCAAAATTGGCGAGAGTATCACCGACAATAAAGGCTATGGCATCTTTCCCGCCAATTTCGGCAGGTATATTACCGTAAATCCCGAAACCGGCGAAGTCTCAACCTGGGACGTCAACAATTATACGCCCGTGGCCGACGCCAATGACTCAGGCGCCCTGGGCGGACTCGGCACCAACGGCATCACTATAGAGATGGGCTCAATTTATTTTCCTACCGATGATAGCTCTCCGAACGCTCCGAACAACACAGGCACACTTTGTAAAATCAAAGTCAGCGAAAGCGCCAACGTAAGCATCAGCGAAAATGCGATCCGCGGCGGAATAGTATTGACCGACCCATTGATTCGCCCAACCGTACAAATAACCGGCTGTTCCGTTTCGGTCAATCAGGCTCAATCCAATATCTCCAGCAGCTCTAGCTCCTTCCCAAGCACTTTTTCGACGTACAACGACTGGGTTGCACTTGGCAAACCCGCCTGCTGGCATTCAAAGTATCAGTGCGATGGTGATGCAGACGGCCAAACTTCCGGCTCTCCGAAGAATTACCGTATTTACAACGCCGACCTGACCCTAATCGTGAACAACTGGAAGAAGAAAATCAATAACCCGACTCTCAATCCCTGTGCTGATATTGACCATAAAGATTCCGGCTCACCATACAGGTATCGAGTTTACACCGCCGATTTAGCCAAGGTTGTAGCTAACTGGAGAAAGACAGATGCCCGGCTTCCCGGCAATTGTCCGAGGCCTGAATAACAGTAATAATCCCGTTAACTCGATACCAGATACTTGATACTTGATGAAAATCAAGGCAATGGATACGATAGCGAGGCCTTTCCAAACGGAAAGATGCCTCGCTTTTTTATTGCAAATTGCACTTCGGCAGTTACTATATTGCTGTCTTTCTGAATCCCAAAATAGGAACAAGACAAACTACAATGGAATCTAAGGCCGCAATTATCTTATTCCTGCTGTTGTTTGCATTAACAGCAGCAGGCTGCCAAAGTGCTGATAAGGTAATATTACCGCCGAATGTCACAGGGATATGGAAGGCTCAGGACAATCCCTGGAAGATAGTTTTGAGTCCTGACGGAAGAGTAGCCTCTGCGATCATCCCTATGGGCGAAGTTGAAATTAAACCAAACCGAACGACAAAAGCCGAGATGAAAGACGGCAGCTTTAGCACCTTTAAAGCCGGTGATTGTATTGTCGAGTACACAGCCAAGACAAGAGAGCTGTTCATCTGCATTGAGATGGAGAGGATTGACATTAAGTTTTTGGATAATGAGATCATCGGCAGCAGCACAGATAGATTCATGGGCACTGTTTCCGAGGATGGCAGATTTTGGATGGCTGACTGGATAACCGTTTATGATTACGGCCCGCGATTCCCCCAGGACGCAAATGATATATTTGCCAAGCCGTTAATATTCGAAAAGATGAAATGAGGATAGAAGACAGAAATTGTATTTAGCCCCCAGTTTTACTGGGGGTTTTGCCTTTCGATAAATAACAGAGGTTAGTAGTCATAGTACTTCAATCCACTCTCATCGATACCAGGCCAGTCGAGCCTGATCGTCATTGTCGCCGGCTGATAAATCCATCCATACCTGCCGGCTGCCGATGCGGGTAACGATTGACCATTTCCAATCATGCTTATAGTATCTAAATTATTAAATGGATTTTCAGGTATCTTATTAAAATAATTACCTGAGAGCACAGTTTGCTGATAAAAATAAACGCTGTCAGGCTCGGATTGAGAGTTATTATCCGGATACCCTGGCGGAACACCAATATGCCGAGCAGCATATAGCTCAATCGCACCTCGCAACACGCGCAAATGGTCTTTGGCCACTGCCTCCTTAGCCTGAGTTGACTGTGAGCGGAATTGCGGCAGAACGATAGCCGCAAGAATACCAAGAATGGCCAACACTATCATCAATTCAGCCAATGAAAATGCTCTTTTCATAATGATCGGTTTTCCAAGCCAACAAGGCCCAAGACCAACTTTGGTAACTGGAAACTGGTAACTGGTAAATTTAATTACCAATTACAATTCACCAATCACAACTCATTCGCCTGTATGTAATATCGTCCAATATTGACCGTCATTTTAGATGAAAACCAGCTATCCGTGGTTTCTTTGCCGGATTTTACCCTTGCAAAGAAGGTTTTACGACTTTACAATCCCTATTTCGCCGTACCCCTATATTTAATATCGAGCACCTTTGTAATGAAAAAAGGTGGGGGCCGAGTATCAAAAAATCGAAAATCAAATTATGTTTGAGTCATTAACTGAAAAATTTAATTCTGTTTTCAGGTCGTTGTCCGGCCGAGGCAGAATCACCGAGGCAAACGTCTCAGATGCCATGCGGGATGTCCGCAAAGCCCTTTTGGAGGCCGATGTCAATTACAACGTCGTAAAGGACTTTTGCAAAAACGTCAGGGACGCAGCTATCGGAGCCGAGGTGATAAAGAGCCTTCATCCAGGTCAGGTTTTTGTAAAAATCGTCAATGACGAGCTGACCAGGCTGATGGGGCCGGTCGATAGCAAGATATATTTTGTCTCGCCCGGTCCTACTATCATTATGCTGGCTGGTTTGCAGGGTGGCGGTAAAACCACAACCGCTGCGAAGCTCGCCAAATATCTCATCGCAAAAGGCAAAAGGCCTCTGCTGGTGGCTGACGACCTGCAAAGGCCGGCCGCCGTTGAGCAGTTGATTGCTCTCGGCAGACAGCTTAATATTGACGTATATTCCGAAGACAGCAAGGATTCCGTTAAGGTTGCACAACACGCCGTCCGGCACGCCAAAGACAACGGCTATGACGTGGTGGTGCTCGATACAGCCGGCCGACTGCACATCGATGAAGATATGATGGCCGAAATAGCCAACGTCGCAAAGACGGTCACACCGCACCAGATTTACTTAGTCTGCGACGCAATGACCGGCCAGGACGCGGTTAATTCCGCTAAAGAATTTAACGAGCGTCTGGAGCTGGATGGCGTTATCCTTACCAAGCTTGACGGTGACGCCCGCGGCGGAGCCGCTCTGAGCGTAAAAGCCGTGACCGGCAAGCCCATAAAATTCATCGGCGTCGGCGAAAAGCTCGACAAGCTCGAAGAATTCCATCCCGACCGTATGGCCGGCAGAATCTTAGGCATGGGCGACGTTGTCTCGCTGGTGGAAAAAGCACAGGAGCATTTCGATGCTGAAGAAGCTGCTAAAATGCAGCAGAAAATAGCCAAGGGCAGTTTCGGCTTCGATGACTTCCTAAAGCAGATGCAGGCCGTCAAAAAAATGGGCGGTTTTAAAGATATACTAAAAATGATACCAGGAATGGGAAGTCAGCTCGGCGATATGGATATAGATGAAGGTGAGTTTCAACGAATGGAGGCAATTGTTCAGTCAATGACGCCACAGGAAAGGCGTGATCCGGACATGATAGAATCATCAAGACGCAGACGGATTGCAGCAGGAGCCGGTGTTGACCTTAATGCTGTCTCCGTCCTGGTAAAGACATTTATGCGCAGCCGTGACATGCTCAAAGCCGTCAGCGGCGGAACATTGGGCGGACTGAGAAGCCTGTTTTCAGGCAGTTTTAATACGGGTGCGATAAGCGCCGCCATGGGGGCCGGCAGAAAAATAAAGCAGCGCTCAAGAAGAAAACAAATCATAAAGCGAAGAGGAAAAATAAAACGTCGATAAAGTCTAATTGTTTAGCCCCCAGGTTCATCCTGGGGGTTTTGGCTATGGCAACAAACAAAAATACTGCGGTGAACAAAATTACAATCGACCAATACCTGCAAGAGGTCGGCAGGTTCACGGATAATGACTACGGCAAACACATCAGAAACCGCTTTGCCGACAGCAAAGGCAGCAGCGAGCTGGCGATGCTGGCCGTACCGACCGCAGAAGAATTGGAGCAGCTAAAAAGAGCTGTAGCGATAATGACGCTGGCTGAAAAAGAAACAGCAGCTAATTTAACCGATGAGCAGATTCAAAAAATCGCAGCCGACGCCCGAATTGACCCGGCTAATCTTGCAATTTTCATAAATGGCTATGTCCTACATTGCAAACGTGTTTCGTAATTTACAGATTCTTAGGTAAGTAAAAGAAAGACCTTTTGTGCTTAGAACAATATCTCAAGAAACCATGAACAATTTTTTCATTGCTTTGGAAGCTTTCAAACTGATTGCCGCCGGTGGTGTTGGGGCCGCGATTATAGGGTTGCTGGGGAAACTTTGGGTTGATAGAAAATTAGAGAGAGAAAAAACAAATTACGAAAAAGAGATTGAAAATCTTAAGGCAAAATTGTCTCGGAAACTGACAATTCATAAGTTGCAGTTTGAGAAGGAATTTAGTATTTACCTGGAACTTTGGAAGGCTTTAGTTAGACTACGAAATGCTTCCGCTGATCTTATACGTAGGTCTGAGTTTATTACGTCTGACGAAACGCCGGAACAACGTAGGGATCGTAAAGATAAAGAATTTAAAAATTCTTACAATGAATTGGTTAAATTAGTCCCAAAACAAGCGAGTTTTATTAGGCTCCAATGCAATCAAGCTGGTGATTT
>CAZRNB010000075.1:0-14779 GCA_964601355.1 uncultured Pirellulales bacterium | reverse complement strand
CTAGGCCTCAATCATATCAGAGTACACGATTGGAGACAGCCTTTCATGGGATTACCAGATTTAACGCGGTACCCAACGGATATAATAACATCAAGATTGTAATGCTGCGTATCGTAGTTTTTACCATCAGCGGCAGTTATCCGGTAATTCCGGATAACTGAATCCGGTCCTAACTCACCCTCACTAAAGATATTTTGAATGTGTTCGTTGATGGTACGGACATCTTTTTGAAAAAGTTCCGACATCTGTTTCTGCGTAAGCCATACCGTTTCGCCCTCTATTTTTACTTGTAGTCTTGCCTGCCCATCATCGGTGATATAAATAACGATATTCGGCTGTTGATTTTCTTGTTTAATTTTCTTCTTTTCCGCCATAAAACTTTTTGCGTCAAATTGAAGTTTCATTATTCTTTTGTCACAGAGAATGACCTTCCCTCCAAATACTATGCCACATTGATAAGCTTAGTGTCTCAAGGCTGTTGCAAGACATAAGGTGGTTAGATAAGGTTACGAGGTACATTTGCAACCCATCAAAACCGTGGCCATCGTCACGTTAATTTCATTTACTTTTATCCTTTTTTTGGTTTTCGTGGTTTATTTCTGCATGCTTAAGAGCATATGATGAATTACCAATGCCTAGAGCCGTCTGTTTCCATGCAGGCCAAGATTGAACCTCTTCACTTGCCTTCTTAAGATACAGCGTAAAATTATCTTCCCTACTAACCTCGTGCTTCGACTTACTCATTTCTTGCCTCCTTGCTTCTTTTCTGCGATCTCATTAAAAGCATGACTTGCCCTTAGTTCCGCATCCAAATACGAATAGGGCAACATTTGCAATCTCAACTTACCATCCTTTGGTTCCCATTTCAAGGGTTTTTTCTGCGCATCCCTACGGTTCAGTTTAGTTCCTGATCCTAGCCATAAAGAAAACAAGTCAAAAAATCTTCTGGGTCCTATTCCAACAAAAGGTTCAAAATTCATTTTACAATGCTTTTCTTTGGCCGCATCATAAAACTCCAATGAAATCGCATCATCGTGCAATTCTGTAGCCTTGCTTTTTGGATACGGCTCAATATATACCACTCTTTTAATTCCTGCAGCAATCATGTGCTTTGCGCAATTGTGACAAGAAAATAAAGTCGTGTAAAGTGTCGCACCTCTTGCGTTTCCTCGGCTGCGCGCACACTGCATTAATGCTTCCATCTCCGCATGCACCGATCGGCCAAATTCAGTTAAATCATTAATAAGACTTGCATCAAGTGCTTTTTTGAGTTTTTTCCGCTGCTCACCAGTTAGGTTTGCCTTTTTTAAAATATCAGCTTTAATTGCATCTAATTGAACGCGATTAGAATCCTCGCCTCTCATATAATCCCGCCCATTCGTTTCGTCTATAATCTTGCGACTCGCTATATCATAATAGGGCCAATAAAGCCCACCGCCATATTTCGGGCATTCATTGGCGCCGGTAGCAATAATTTCACTGTCTTTGGCAATCACCGCCCCAACTTGACGTGAAAGACTTCCTGATCGCAAAGCTGCAGCATGAGCTAAAAACATTGCGTATTCATCAAAAGTTGGGGTATGGTGAGGATAACCAAACATAATATCAAGAATCCGCCACAAATTATTCTTTAACTGATCTTGACTATCATCAACGTGAACAAAAAAATCTGACATATGAAAAGTACCCCTAACACGCTGACCATAATCGGCATTCTCATCCTGGTCACGTTTCATTAATCGTTTTGCATTTTTGTGTTCCATTTGCAGATTTTCCACGAGAAATTTTTCTCGTCGGGCTTCATCTGCATAGAGGCCAAATAAATAGAATCCTAAAGGATAAATTTTCCGCAATGCGACAACCTCATCCGGGTGTTTCAGACCGTTAATAATATATGCATGCCGTTCCCTAGCATCTCGACCAATCTTACCTTGAGGCGTAATTTCATGTTCGCCGATACGTGCAGCCGCACCAAAAGCCAGGATTGCATTATCGCCCGATTCGCGCCTGGCGTTATCACCCGCTGTCATAAGTGCATCTAGTCGCCTGTATTCATCATTACATCCTTTTTGCAAATTGACATGAGCCACTCTATGAATAACCTCTTTTGAAATGTGAATTTCGCGAACCTTATACCGAAGCATCCCCAATCTTTTGGTGATGATTTTGATTACGTTATCGCGTTCTGTCCCGACGGCGCAAACGAGCCCGATTACAATCTCGGGGTGTTCAAATGGCTTGATATTCCTTTGAGCGGATGGCCTTGTACCTGCTTTCTGTGTCAATGCCATTGATCAAACCTCCAATATTTTATTTATAAGAGTCACTACTTAACCTGACAAACAATATTTTTATCTATGCTAATCATATCACCTTAAACTCTATCTTCGCCGCTTCTATTTGCAGGGCGGTGTTTGTCTTTAACTGGTCGTTATTCTTAAAGGCTATATTTAAGCAGTTACGTAGCACGAGTTGCTATTTCCTTGGTTGTCTCTACATAAAACGTCCGCCCAGCGCATTAATCTTAGCTCGAAAAATAATGAAAAACAAGCAGATTCTTCGTGATATAAAGATGAAAACAAAGACTTTATGGTGTGCTACCAATTTCTAATTCAATCACTGTCATTGTCAACCCCCTGCTTTTGCGAGGATATTTCTTATTAGCTCCCACGCTCTGTCCAAATCAGCTTTAATCTCGTTGTATTCGTATTCAACAAGAGGGCCTGGAGGATAACGATCCTCGATGTAATATCGGGATGCTTTCTCGCAGAGCTCTAAGAAACCTTTGAAGCTATCATCAAAGGCATCAATATGATTGAGAAGTGTATCAAGCTCATGAATCTTTGGGGGTTTCTTTCCATGCAGGACAAGGTAACCTTTAAGATACTTTTCAATGGCTTGCTGGATATGATATGCAATAGAATCCGTGTAGCCCCGCTCGTCATATAGCAATTGGGCTGTTTCTATATCATGGCGACCTCTTTCAAACCATTCCTCTGCCTGCTTTTTAAAGGCTTTATCCATAAAGAACATCCCCCTTTTCAAATATTTCTTCAACAAAGAAATCCTTTATGGCAATTCTCTCTTCAATCTCTTTCTCGGTATAAACAAGAGGTGAGACAGGAACGGTTCGGCTGATGTCCCGCAAAAGCCTTTTTACCTCAATCCATCTGTCAATGGGTCTTTTATCTGTGTTCTTGATAATTAGAAGGTCAATATCGCTGTCCTCTGTCGGTTCTCCATAGGCATAAGAGCCAAAGAGTATAACCTTCTTTGGTTTATATCCCTTCAATATTCTGTCCACGATCTCGGTGATTATCTTTCTAATCTTTGTATTAGTTATCATAGCTCTATTTCTCGAATCTGTTTATCGCAAATAACCTCAAACAATGTTACTACTTAAGGCCAACAAATACAATCAGATTTTCAGTGACAAAAAATGAAAACAAACCGTCTTCGCTTCGCTACGCCGTGTCCAGCTACGGCTTGGCGCTCCCGGCTACGGCACGCTCCGCCGTGACGAGTCGCCGAGACGAGATAAGTTCATTGCACTTCTCATGGATTCTTCTTTATACCGCTTCATCATACCGGCCAAGCTTTAGCGGATACCGTCCGTATTCCCGCACCAGCTTGACAATGTAATCATAAGTCCGGCCGGATACATTGCTGGCTACGGAATGATCGGACTGGAAGATATACCCGCCACCTTTGGCGGCATTCAGTTTCCTCAGCACTTCTTTGCGGATCAGCTCTTTATCTCCGCTTTCCCATATCTGAATGTTGCTGTTGCCGCAGATGCCCATTTTATGACCGTATCGACGCCGTAATTCAACTGCATCCAGGTCGGCCTTGGCTTCGAGCGGATTCAATGCATCAATTCCTATCTCAATAAAATCCTCAAGGATCTTATTGATGTTACCGCAGCCGTGGTAAATCACCATCAAGCCTTTGGAGTGTGCATAATCGGCAATTGCCCTGACCCAGGGTTTGAAATATTCCCTCCAATAGGCCGGCGAGAAAAACAGATTGTTTCGATACGCCACATCCCCCCAGATCACAAACCCGTCAAGCAATTCCCCTGCGGCTTCGATTTCGGCTTTCGCGCAGTCCAAGTAAAATTGTCCGATTCGATTGATTACTTTTCCCATCCGGTCGGGGTACATCCCAATCCAGAGCATATTGTTTTCCGGGCCGACCAGGCGGGCCAGGCATTCATTGCATTCCATGATACTGCCGAAAACCGGGAAGTCCGGATATAAGGATTTCACGGTTTGAATCCAGGCAGGGGAATTTCGCTCAAATCCGTCGCCCACACCTGCTATTTGATTGTCTCCCGCCTCGAAATAACGTCTTTTATCATCCGGATCATCAAACTCAAGAGCTTCAAGTTTTTCAATCGTATTAGTTTCAAAATCCATAAATTCCGGCATTGGTGCGTCAAATTTCTTGCGCATAATGGCCCCAAAACCGGTTTTGACAACGACCTCTTCGCTGTTCTCCTTCAGCATCTCAAAGGAACGGATAAATGGGTCCATATTGGGTACTGTAGTAATCCAGTCAAGATCGTAATAATAATAGGGACTTGTATCGTTCGGCAGGTTCAGCTCCTTCCGCCATCGAGAAACGAAACTCCCCCAAAAGAAATCGCTGACAGGAATTTGGTCGGGCTCCTGGTGGCTTAAAGTTTTTTTCATCCGCTCAAGCTTTTGAAGGGTACCCTTCTTTCGGGTCAGACCCTCTCGACCTCTGCCAACTGTGTCAAACATTCCCATAAACGATCCTCCAAATCCATTTTATACTACAAAGGTTTTTTCTTTCATTCAATCCCGTTTTCTGAAAACACCGCCAAGTCAAGAATATCGGCAACGGAATTTGGGTTTAAATCAGCTCCATTAAAAAAATTGCTTGAATTCATTATAGGGATATTTTGAGGTGACAGCCTACCTGTGGCCGATCCTTGCGGATAATGCCTATACCGGATCAGTCCTGGTCAAACATTGTGTCGGCGGACATGCCCGTTATGATACCGAACCTGCGTTTTACGTAATTCGTCAAGGTATCGAATTGACGATGATTTTTAAGGTGGTTTCGGATGATAAACTCGGTACACCATCGTCGCTTACCTTAATAGTCACTAAATAATCTGCTCCGCCGTGCTCTTCGCCTGTCGTCCACGAAAACACGCCAGTCTTAGGGTCAATAACCGCACCGGCAGGTGCTCCCGGCCCAAGACTAAACTTCAAAGTCTGTGGGGGCCAGTCAGTATCCGGGTACATAGCTGCTATCCCAAAGGGGATAAAGCGGCAAGCAGGAATGGGGTCTTCAATGGTACCATCCGGCATCTGCCAATATGCCGTAAGATAATCTTCATTGAGAGCTTCCTGCATCATAGCTTCGATGTAATAACGTTGGCTTGCTTGAAGATGTATCGGGGCTGACATATCATACCAATACATCGCGTGGGCAATCTGTTCTTTGTAAATTGGACTTTCGTTCTCGCTCAGGAATAGAAACACCTCGTCGTCACCCTTAATCCAGAATGTGTACTCGCCTGTCATCGGCGGTACGAGATACCCACGCACTCTTTGGCCATACCATTCGCCTATATTGGACGGCATCTGGAAACCGTAAGGCCAAACTTCAGCCGAGACTGGATTATCTGGGAAATTAGCTGGCCAAGGCATATTTTCCATGGGCATGAATAATTCCCGAAAGAGACCCTGCGCAACGCCTAAGTTGAGTGTTAACGTCTCGCCTACCCGAACCGTTTGGTCCGCAGTAGGCCACAGGATCGGCGGAGTGTTGATGGCAGATAGCTGGTTTAAAACACTGGGAGTAAATTGCCAACAACCCCAGACCCACGGCCATAGTTTTGTTCCGCTGACTTCATCGAAGAGTACTCCCGTGATTTTATTATGCCAGTATGCCCACTGCACAGTGCTTCGGATGTATCCGGATGGAGCCCAATTTATCTTGGCATCAGAAAGGTTGTAACCACGAAGAATACCAATGTCCCCAAGTACGGTTTGGCCGAGCCTCGGCTCTAAGCCCAGTAGAGCCAGCGGCACAGAGCATTCGTAATCATTTAAGGTGCGACGAAGCTGTATATATGGGCTGACATCATCAACGCGGTCGATATAGTTTGTTTGCCAGGTGGTGCTGACTAATAGAGGATCTGTGCTTCCCGGCACGATTGGCCTGTAAAGCACGGCTTTAGTAACTCCATCAACCTGGGCGACAAGCAATCTTAAATCGCCGGCAATGGGCGCGGTACGGTGTGGGTCGGCATCCGGGTCGGTTCCGAGCATTAGGTCCAAAGCGCCGCCGCTCCAGGCCATGGATAGCAAAGAGTCTGCCGAGTTCTGAAGTAATCGCGAATCATCAGTTTTCAAGGCGACATACAATCGGCCTTGAGAAACGGCAACTGCCGCAGAGCATCGGTCGTCCAGAACCACCCAATCGATGTTCGTCCATTCATCCAATAAGCCATCGACTACTGGAGGAGTTTTAAGGGCATCTACTGTCAGGACGTCGCGTCCCTCTACGGCTATGCGTTCTGCCTCGTGCTGGAATGGATATTCGCTTGCTTGCGTTATCAATTCGGATGTTACGATTACATTCGGTGCAGTGAACCGCCGAATTGAGTCCAAACCATCCACCCGAACTATGCTGGAATAATTCTTGCCAGCCGTCAGATAGACATTTCCATCGGGTGTTACCTTGATAAAAGGCCAAAAACATTCATCTTCAAGGGTCACATCATTTAGCAATATCCCGCGTTCGTCTTGGGGCATTGACCAGAGAGGGGCTGCTCGGAAATCTTTGAATAAGGTTGCGACAAATAGACCATCGGTAGTAATCAGATAAATGTTTCCATAGTTTCCATTGATGGCCATAATTTCACCTGCATCGGAGCCTGGCACTGTGATTGGCAGACCAAGAAGCCTCATAGTGCCGATGAGCTGGCCGGGATAGGATGGAAGCGGAGACTCCTTCGGCCAATGCGCTGCACCCAGGCTTGGCCGAGGATTCGGATACGTCCAGACTACCTCGCCATTGCGAATACCACGTAGCGGTCCACCCGTGGTGAATGTCCATCCATCTGCTATCGGCAGCACCTGGCAGCTGGTACCGGCTTCATTGAGGAAAAATCCCTCGATCATGAGCTGGCCTTGGGTAAGGTTGTAGATTGGCGCACCGCCGGTTGTGAAACCGACCGGAGAGAAGACCTTCGCAGCAGAGGTGCATATTTCCAGTTTTCCATTGATTGTAATGAGTCCCGGATTTTCAGGAGCAAACTGCAGCTCGTTGGCCTGTAAATGGGCATCATCATTCAAATCGCACCAGGAAAACGTCCATACTCCTTCCGGCACTAATGATGCAAAAGGCTCTTTAGCAATAACATCCCATTCGATCGGTACGCCCCCGCCCCCTGTATGACGAGTAACTCCAATTGTAGCCACTGGAATAGGGCGTCCATCACGCGTTAGCCAGATTCCAGCCCCAGGCCGCCTTGCGCCACCTGCTGAACAATTGAATGCGTTCACCATATATGTTCTGCCGTTGAGATAAATGGGCGTTTGTGGTCCGCCGCTCTCCCCCACTTCAGCGGGCAGTTTAAGGTCATCCGGGTCAGGTCTATAGTAAATATTAACTAATTCACTTGTTCCATTGGTCCAGTCCAGGAGGAACTCCATCCCTACGTAATTGAAGTAGTAGAAACGCGATTTGTCAGCCGGGTCAAGCTCGCCGCCGCCGCCATATTGAGATGGGCCGTAAAGCGCTTTTACAAACGTGCCGTCGAGATTCCAGATGCTTACTCGTTTGGGGCCGAAGTCGGTTTCGGCTACCCAGAGATGGCCGTCAGGTGTAACCGTCAGCCCATTGGGATTGTGCATCTGGGTTGGATCATAAGGGCCTGCTTGAGGAATTCCGCGAGTTCCTATGTCGCGCACAAAGGCACCTGTGTTCGTGAACACACGTACTTGGTTGCTGCTGCCATGCTGGCTTACATAAAAGTTGCCATAGTTGTCCAGCGTTACATATCGCGGGTCATCGAGACCGCTGGCCAAAACTTCTGGACTCGGCAGAACGATGGAATTTGCGTCAAGGTTATAACGGAGAAGACGATTACCAACCAGTGCGAGCAAACGTCCCTGGGGGTCGAAGATAAGTCCACGTGCATCTGCCAGCGGCGCAAAGCCCTCCACCTGACCGGTCGCAGCATCCACGAACATCAATTGGCTCATCTTATTAAGATTTGCAACTATTCGTCCATTGAAAACTGCCAAACCACCAAGACCCTCTTGAGACTGATCTGGAAATTGCCAGATGAGAATTGTATGCAAATTGTAGTTGCAGATTGAGTGGAGACGGATCTCGCCATACGATGAGCCGATATAAACATCAACTCCCGGCACGGGTTCTGTGCCGATGTCGCGAGCTAAATGTGATGCGCCGCTCCAGCCTTCATTAACTGAATGCCGGCCTTTAAGTTTCTGGCCCTTCAAATCGGTCCATACAAGCCCATCCCCTGACTCGGAGCATAGGCTTGCTATCAGCACGCGAGGGGTCGGAGTGGGCAGGAAAATCACGTCTTCCGGCGGGCTGTGGTCTGTCAGCCACATACCCGTTCTGTCGGACGTGTTCCAAGGGGGATTGCCGGCATTATAGACTGTGAGCTCATAACTTAAATCAATTGGCTTTCGCACTAGTCCACGCACCTGATAAGTGCCCGGCTCAACAAGCCGTCTTTGAATCTGATTGACTCCGTAATTGCCATAGTTCATACACAGCACATCGTCGAAGTGGATATTCCCGATACCGTCAACCGTGAGGACGCCGCGGTCATCAAAGCCATCCCACCAAACGACGTTTGTGCCAGCAGGGAATGGTGTCTCGCTGACCAGATTTCGCACGCGATTGCCATTTGCGTCCTCTATAACGAGTGTGACAATACCAGGCTCATCCAGCGTGAAGGAAACTGGAATTGGCGGATGTGAGTCTTCTGGATGCGCAACAATGGAATCGTTGAGCGGACTCTCACCGAGTGGAAACCAGCACATCCATTCACCCAGCCAGACTCGCTTGCCATCTTTTGTCCAGTCTCCTCCAACGTCCAGCAGTTTCTCATCCCAAGCCTTAGTGATGTGTAATCGCAGCGCGCGAGTCGTGATGGTCGCAGGAAATTCCCACCAGACTAAATTGAGCGTATTACATCCTGCTGAAAGAGCTGGAGGCCGGTTCCCAATGAAATTCGTTATGGTTTGCCACGCCGATTCCGGCGCTTCCCGCGGGTGCAGATTGGCTGGGCCGACGTAAGCCTGAACTTCAGCCATGCCAAAGCCTGTTAAGCATGTGGTGATGCCACTGCATAGCACTTCTGTCGGCCAAACGAGCATAACCCATTCCGGATTGTCGTCTGAAACAACGTGGTCACTGCCCGTCCAAAGTGGATTTCCAGATTTGCTATTATCCCAGGCACTCCATATATTACTTACGGAGTTATTAATGCGTGCTGCCCAGGTCTGGCCGGAGCTGGTTATGGCTATGGCCTGCGGAGCAATGTTGCTAAACCGCTGAGCCATGACGTACACTCCACCGAGCCAGGCTGAATAGTAGCTTGTCCTTTCAGGGTCATAATTGCAGATGACTGATGGGTTATATGGCTCGACGTAATGGCTGAACCTTAAGGCCCGTGTGCTTGTGCCCGGCAGAAGCACCCAGGCCGTTATGCGTGTTTTATATTTATCGTATGGTGTCAGCCCATCTTTGATTGACTCTTTGCTGATTGGGTCGCTGAAAGGGTGCTCATCCAATGATATTGTGTTATCGGTAGTCAAACGCTCAGCCGCAATCCAATCATCGTCGTTATTGAGATTGCCGGGATAAACAGCATCGGGTTTTAGAACACTAAGCTGGCCATTTCCTAATACCAGTACCGTACCGACCTGCACCGGCGTTTTGAAGCCTATCCGTAGATGCCGCCAGCCACTGTTTAGAGAATCACCATATACTAGGCCGGAGTAACCGAGCTGGCTGATCTGAGTCCAAAGCACATAGTCGGGACCGGAGACATTAGTTATTGGTTGTTCAGCGCCATCCAACCATTCTGCAAAACAGGTTGTATCGAGATTTTGTAAAGCTACCGGCGTATCGGAAGGGACATTGGCCTGACCAAAATAATTGAAGCCCCAGACGATAAGAGAGCCATTACTCTTTAGAGCAAGACTGTGCCGCGCACCTGCGGCAATGGCAATAAAGTCGCTGCCGGCTGGGACATTGCACTGACCATCACTATTCAAACCCCAGGCAACAAGAGAGCCGTCACTTTTTTGTGCGAGATTGTGGCTCCCATCAGCAGCAATGGCTTTGAAGTTTCTCCCGGAAGGTACATTGCATTGACCATAATCATTTAGACCCCAGGCAACAATTGAGCCATCAGATTTCAGGGCGAGACTATGATTATAACCGGCAGCAATGGCTATATAGTCGTTGCCGGCAGGAACGTTGCATTGACCCCAGGAATTAGCGCCCCAGGCAACGATTGAGCCATCGGATTTAAGAGCGAGACAATGCTCCCAGCCGGCGGCAATCGCTTTGAAGTCTGCCCCCGCAGGAACATTACACTGACCAGTCTCATTCATACCCCAGGCAGCAAGAGAGCCATCGGATTTAATGGCAAGACTGTGTCCTCCACCGGCAGCGATGGCTATATAATTTCCAGGAGGTGCGTTGCTGCGGCCATTATCATTATTGCCCCAGGCAACAATAGAGCCATCGGATTTGAGAGCAAGATTATGCCAACCACCTGCGGCAATGGCTACGTAGTTTGTGCCGGAAGGGACATCGCACTGACCATAATTATTCCTACCCCAGGCAACAAGAGAGCCATCGGTTCTGAGGGCAAGACTATGTTCCGCACCACCTTCGACAGCCACAAAGCGTGTCCTGGAAACGGAGCCTGTATCCAAAGCGATAATGCTACCTTGATTAGCATAAGCGCTAGTTATACAGAGAAAGACCGCCACTATTATTGAAAATTCAAAAAGACTTTCAAGACTTTCTTTCCGCATAAGTTTGGCCTCCTCTAACTATTACTAATTGCGCAAATTATATCAAAAAAGCAGATAAAAAACAAAAAAATGAGATGTATTGCGACAGTCATAATGCGTATTGCGTGAAAAGCTGATTGGTAGGACCGGTTAGAAGGTGATTCTAAAGTCTTTGTATTTAGGGTCTGGCGAAACTTCGTTTATTTCGGTTTCTGTGATATAGCCGGTAAAAACATTTCTTATATCTCTAAGGAAGTCTTCTATATCCCGCGGGACTCCCTGGGCAAGTATCTCGACGCTGCCATCCGGCAGGTTGCGGACAAAGCCGGTCAGCTCATAGCGGCCCGCTATCCGGTGAGCGGTGTAGCGAAAGCCCACGCCCTGAACCTGTCCAATAAAGATTATGTGTTTGGCAATCATAGCTTGATGCTCGATTTTCGATACTTGATGTTCGACGGTTATCGAGTATTACAGTTTATACCGTTCAAATATTAGTCAATATAGTCAACTTGTGCAAGTGAACAATTCAAGAGATGGATAGTATAAAATAGATTTAGGTTCACTTGCGTCTTAAAGTCGAGTATAATCCGGCCTGACTCTGCCCCCTGCATTTGCAGCGCCGAAAGGTGTCCTGCGGAGGGCAAGCTTGTCACCGCGAAAGCGGGGAGCGGGGAGCGGTTTGTGTTAAAAGATTATGCCAAGAAAAACAAAAAAACAAATAGAAAGAGATGAGCAGATTTACCAGCTTACTACGCTGGTGGCGGGTGAATTCTCGCTTCCAGAGGTTCTGGATAAGCTCGCTGAGGCGGCGGTGAAAATTGTCGGCGTCAAGGCCTGCTCAATACGGCTGCTCGATGAGCAGACCAATGATTTGAAGATGCGAAGCACTTATGGGCTCAGCAATGAATACCGCAACAAAGGGCCGGTTACTAAAGACGACGCCGTGGTTAAAGCCGCTTTTGCCGGCGAAGCGGTGGTGCTGGATGATATGCGGGTCGATGACAGGGTTAAATATAAAGAGGCCACCATTAAGGAAGGCTTGGTCAGCCAGCTTACAGTGGCTATGCAGTTCAGGAATAAGCCTATTGGCGTGCTTCGGCTTTATAGCCCTAAGCCTATGCACTTTGATGAAGATGACATCAACCTTGCCCGTGCGGTCGCCTCGCAGTGTGCCGTTGCAATAACCAACGCCAAGCTTTACGCCAGAGCTATTGAGGGTGCACGAGCAGCTGAGCAGATGCGGCTGGCAGGATTTATCCAGCGAAAGATGATTCCGGAAGAGGCGCCACGGATAGCGGGATTAGATATTGCGGCTACTTATATTCCTTGTTTTGACGTGGGCGGCGATTTTTACGATTTTCTTAGGATAGCTGATGGCTGTGTGGCAGCTGCCATTGCCGACGTAATAGGTAAAGGGATTCCCGCTGCGCTTATGATGAGCCTGTTTCGGGGTGCATTGTGGGCTTATATGGATACCGAATACGGCGAAGATAACGTTCGACTAAGCAATAACGAGGACTTCTGTAATAGTGAGCTGCTGGAGAGAGATTTAACCTGTGCTGCGAACATTTTCTGGAGCCAGGGAGCTATCCATAAGCTCAATAAAATGGCCTGCAGAGAGTGCCGCGAAGGCGAGTTTATTACCCTCTTTTACGCCGTCATTGACGCTAAAGAGCAGATTATGAGTTATTGCAATTGTGGGCATGAGCCGGCCGTGCTGATAAGAAAAGGCCAGATTATTAATTTGGAAAAAGGCGGGCTCGTGCTTGGAGTTGATAAAAATGCGAAGTATGAGATTGAAACGGTCGAGCTGAAAAACGACGATTGTTTGATTTTTTATACCGACGGCATGATTGATGCGGCCAATTTTGAAGGCCAGTGGTGGGGCAGGGAAAATTTAATCGAGACCGCCAAAAAATTTGCCGACGGCACGGTTCAGCAGATGCTTAAAAATATATTGGCTTATAGAAGACGGTTTGTGGGGCTTGCCGACCAGATTGATGATACAAGTATTATCGTTGTCAAGATAAACGCGGACGCACACGGACAAAAACACTGACAAGCACAGAACAGCCCGGCCTCCGTGTTAGTCCGTCTGCCGTTCGTCTCAGTCCGTGTAAATGACGAATTTTATTATAACAATTGACGGCCCTGCCGGCAGTGGTAAAAGCACCGTCGCCAAGCTCCTGGCTAAAACACTCGGCGTCAGCTTCCTCGACACCGGCGCGATGTACCGCGCAGTTACGCTCGCCGCGATGCGGGCAGGTGCAGATATGAATAACGAGGATAAGCTGCTCGAGATTATACAGACGCATAGTTTTAAATTCACGGCTCATAAGGATGGGATGGCCGCTTTCGTCGATGGAATGGATGTCACCGAGCAGATACGCCGGCCTGAAGTCACCGCCAACGTTCGGCATATTGCCTCAAAAGCTGCGCTGCGGGCTGAGCTTGTCAACATGCAGCGGCAATTTGCCGCAGGCCGCAAACAAATTATCACCGAAGGCAGAGACCAGGGCACGGTGGCGTTTGAAGACGCTGATCTAAAATTTTATCTGACGGCTGATTTACGCGAGAGGGCAAGAAGAAGACGGGCTGAGCTGCAGGCAAAAGGAGACACTCAAGGCCTGGAGCAGATAGAGGAAGCCATAGAGCACAGAGACAAAAGCGATGAAGATAGAGCCGTCGGCCCATTAAAGCCTGCCCATGATGCTATTGTTATTGATACTACTAATTTAAGTTTGGAAGACGTCGTGGAAAAAGTCTTACGCTGTGTACGAGAAAAATGCCTCCGATCAAAAGACAGAAGACAGAAAACAGAGGACAGAAGACAGAAGGTTCGTCCTCCGTCCTCTGTCCTCCGTCCTCCGGCAGTCCTCTGTCGTCTGCCCTCCGGCCTCCGACCGGCCTGGTACTGGCTTGCTCGCTGGGCTTGCAGGCTTTTTTGTATTCTTTTTTTTCGCTTTCGTTCCTTCGGCAGAGAGAACGTCCCCGTCGAAGGTCCTTTTATATTGGCGAGCAATCATCAAAGTTTTCTCGACCCAGTTTTTTGCGGGGTGCCATTGAGACGGCAGTTGCTTTTCATGGCAAGAGAATCACTGTTTTCCAACAAGTTTTTCGGCGTTCTTATTCGTTCGGTCGATGCAATACCGGTGAAGCGGGACCAGGCTGATATTGCTTCAATACGTCAGGTTATCGCCAGGCTTAACCAGGGGCGGGGCATTTGTCTTTTCCCCGAAGCCACGCGGACAAGCGATGGAAGAATCCAGCAGCTCAAACCCGGTCTCGGCCTCTTGTGCAGGCGTTCACAAGCAGCGATTGTACCTGTCTTGATTGATGGGGCTTTTGAATGCTGGCCGAGACATAAAAAAATCTTTTCATCAGGTACAATCAACGTCTGTTTTGGAAAGTTGATAGAATATGAACAGATACGCAATATGAACGATGAAATGCTTGCCAGTGTTCTTACGGATAAGCTTAGACAGATGCAGAAGCAGTGCAGGCTCAGGCAAGGCAAGCAGCCATATAATTATTTGTAGTTGTTTATTTTTTATGAGAAAAATCCATAAGTGATTATTTAACAATCGTATAACGACGAATGTCATTCCCGCGAAAGCGGGAATCTATTGCTACAATATGGAAAATGGATACCCGCCTTCGCGGGTATGACAATACGAATCGGTCAGTTTGAGTACCTAAGATTTTTTTTAGTTGCCCCAAACGGC
>CAZRNB010000074.1:5879-14880 GCA_964601355.1 uncultured Pirellulales bacterium | reverse complement strand
TGATTGGTGTTGGCGCCCATCGCCACCTTAGCGACATAGATATTGCCATAGACAAAAGCAAGTAATCCGAGGTCTTTTTTGGGAGCGGGTTTCCCAGCAGCGGCGAATTTAGCCACAGCTGCTCTCGGCGTGGATTTCGACATCTGCCCGCCTGTATTGGAATAAACCTCTGTATCCAGAACAAGCACGTTCACGTTGGCCCCGCTTGCCAGGACGTGGTCAAGACCACCGTATCCGATATCATAAGCCCAGCCGTCGCCGCCCATAGCCCATACCGATTTGCGAACGAGAAAATCGGCCAAATCCAGCAGATCCCTGCATTCGGCGCAATTACTCTTGCTGCACTGTTTTTTAAGCTCCTCAACGCGTGTCCTCTGCTGCTCAATTGCCTCCTGCGACGGGTCGTTGGCCAAAGTCGCCAGTCGAATCTGCTCAGCCAGGTCTTTCTTCACGCAGCCTTTTTCAGTAACCTTATCAAGCAGCGTCAAAGCCCGTTCTTTGAGCTTATCAACTGTCAGCCGCATTCCCATCGCAAACTCTGCTGCATCCTCAAAAAGGCTGTTGCTCCACGTCGGGCCACGGCCATCGGCACGTGTTGTATAAGGCGTCGTAGGCAGATTGCCGCCGTAAATAGACGAGCAGCCGGTCGCATTTCCGATATAAGCCCTGTCGCCGAACAATTGCGTCAGCAGCTTTACGTAAGGTGTTTCGCCGCAGCCGGCACAGGCGCCGGAGTACTCAAACAAAGGCTCAATCAACTGGCTGCCCTTGACGCTTGCAGTCTTAAAGAGCTTCGGGTCGGTGTTCGGTATCGAGAGAAAATACCCATAGTTTTCTCTCTCCGCCTCTCGCAGCGGTTCCTGAAGTGACAAATTGATAGCCTTTCGTCCGGTAGGCTTTTTGTTTTCGTCCTTCTCCTGAGCAGGACAAGCCTGCACGCATCCGCCGCAGCCGGTGCAATCCTCCGGAGCTACCTGGACGGTGAATTTCATACCTGCAAATTCCTTTCCCTTGGCATCTGCGCTCTTGAATGTTTTGGGAGCATCTTTAAGATATTTCGGGTCATAAGCCTTTATACGTATCGTTGCATGTGGACAAACGAAAGAGCACGTACCGCATTGTATACAAACGTTCGGCTCCCAGACGGGAATATCAACGGCAATGTTGCGTTTCTCAAACCTGGTTGTGCCCATTGGGAACTTGCCGTCGTCCGGCATCTTGCTGACCGGCAGCTTATCGCCGCGAAAAGCCATAAGCTCCGCGGTAACCTCTCTGACAAACTTCGGAGCATCATCCGGCACAACCTGCCGCATCCTTTTCCTGCTGGTCGCTTTATCCGGAATCTTAACCTCGTGGATTTTATCAATCGCGGCATCAACGGCGGCATTATTCATCTGGATAATCTTCTCGCCTTTTTTGCCGTAGGTTTTTTTGATCGCGTCTTTGATGGCTCCGACAGCAATTTCAAGAGGGATAATATTGCTAATCTTAAAAAACGCCGTCTGCATAATAACGTTAATCCTGCCGCCAAGGCCAAGCTCCTGGGCAATACCAATCGCATCAATTACATAAAATTTTAGCTTTTTATCTATGATTTGCTTCTGAACTTCAAAAGGCAGGCTGTCCCAGACTTCATCGGATTTGGCTCCCGGATGAGTTGTCATCAGGAAAGTAGCCCCCTGCCGTGCCGGCGAAAGCATATCAAACTGCTCCGGAAACGCCGGGTTGTGACATGCAATAAAATCGGCAGTTGTAATAAGGTAAGGCCGACGAATCTCTTTCTTTCCGAACCGCAGGTGTGATACGGTCACGGCGCCGGCCTTTTTCGAGTCATAAACAAAGTAAGCCTGGGCGTAATTGTCCGTCTCTTCACCGATTATCTTTATCGAGTTTCTGTTGGCGCCGACCGTTCCGTCTGAGCCAAGACCATAGAACATGGCACGGAAAAGGTCCTTGCTCGGAATCTCAAAAGACTCATCAACCTCAAGGCTCGTATTTGTCACGTCCTCGATAATGCCTGCGGTGAACTCATATTTTGGTTTTGCTGCATCCAGATTATCGAATACCGCCTTGACCATAGCCGGTGTGAAATCCTTTGAGCCGAGGCCGTATCGACCGCCAACGGTCAATGGATAATTCTCGAATGGTGCTTCGCCTTTACCCATCGCCTCTCCAACGGCGGTTCGGACATTCAAATACAAAGGCTCACCCAGTGACCCAGGCTCTTTCGTCCGGTCGAGCACCGCTATCTTCTTTGTCGTTATCGGAAGCGCTTTAATGAAGTCCTCTATGCTAAACGGCTGGAACAGCCGAACCTTAACCAGCCCGACTTTTTCGCCTTTTGCAACCAGGTATTCGACCGTCTCATGAACCGTATCAGCACCTGAGCCCATTATAATGATGACCTTTTCTGCGTCCTTTGCACCCACATAATCGAATAAGTGGTATTGCCGACCAGCTATCTTTGCGAATTTATTCATTGTCTCCCGGACAATCCCCGGCATATTTAAATAATATTTATTCACCGTCTCGCGGCCCTGGAAATAAACGTCGGGATTCTGGGCGGTGCCGCTTATCATTGGTCTGTCAGGCGTAAGCGCTCGCGCCCTGTGCTGGGCAACGAGCTCATTGTCTATCATCGCACGCATATCATCAAACGTCAGCTCTTCAACTTTCTGAACTTCGTGGCTGGTACGAAAGCCGTCAAAGAAATGCAGAAAAGGTATCCGCGAGGCTAATGTTGCCTGCTGAGCAATGAGCGCAAAATCCATGACTTCCTGAACGTTGCTGGAACAAAGCTGTGCAAAACCTGTTTCACGGCAGGTCATCACATCGGAATGGTCGCCGAATATTGAAAGTGCCTGGCAGGCCAATGAGCGGGCCGAGATGTGAAAGACGGTCGGCAAAAGCTCGCCGGCTATTTTGTACATATTGGGAATCATCAATAAAAGTCCCTGCGAAGCAGTGAAGGTGGTAGTCAAAGCACCGCTGACCAAAGCGCCGTGGACAGCACCAGCCGCCCCGGCCTCGGACTGCATCTCGGTAACCGAGGGAACTGTTCCCCATATATTACATTCGCCTTTTGCCGTCTTGGCATCGGCAATCTCGCCCATAGCTGAGCTTGGCGTAATCGGATATATGGCAATAACTTCGTTTGTGGCATGGACTACATAAGCCGCCGCTTCATTACCGTCAATTGTTACCATTTTGCGTTTCATAGATTCTCCTAGCTCAGAAAAAGGTTAATTGGTTGATTCGTTAATTGGTAACTAACTCACTAATTAACTGAATAACTAATTAACTAAATGCACACCGGAAAGAATTTTTTATACAATTTTCAGGCTGATATAGCAACATAAAAATTCAACACATCAAAAACTGTGTGTGACCAGATTTTATGGCGGCCCCTTGTCATTGCGAGCCCGCACTTGGCGGGCGTGGCAATCTCAAAACTATAAATGTAAGAGATTGCTTCGGTCGCTTCGCTCCCTCGCAATGACAATGACAGATAAAATCTGATCATTAATACTGTTACATACTGCCACAAAAATTAGTCACACACCAAAAACTCCTTGTGGATTACAAACATAGCATCCCTCAGGGAGCTTTTTTTCATTACATCGAAAATAATGAATTGACTCTCGCGAGAAAGTATAGTTATAAGTATTTCTACTAACATATTTGCGATGACATTGGAATTGATGAAATAACACCAATAAACTCTGAAAAGCGCTGTACAGCATAAGCAAGAAACGGCCTTTTGGGAAGCAAATTATGAAAAATATCTCTTTTCTCATGTACATCTTTCTTGTGGCTCTTTTATGTTTTACCGAAGCAATTCTCGCCCAGGATGAAAGCTCGCAAGAGAGAGTTTTAATCGGCTTTAAAGATAAGACCGGATGGCAGGCTGCTGAAAGACACAGAACATGGGTTAGAGAATTTGGCGGCAAAGTGCGCTACTCCTACCGATTTCTGCCTACAGTAGCAGCAAGAATCTCCAAAATGCAGATTTCCAAATTAAAAGCCGACCCCAGAGTAGCCTACATCGAAGAAGATGGCAAGGTTTATGCCCTGGATTCCGAACTGGACAATTCATGGGGCGTTAAGCTTATCGGCGCAGGCAATGTACATTCATACAACAAAGGCACAGGAATAAAAGTGGCGATTATTGACACAGGAATTGATTACGATCATCCCGACCTCTCAGAGAATTATCAGGGTGGATATGATTTTGCCAATGATGACGATAACCCGATGGACGACAACGGGCACGGAACACACTGCGCAGGGATAGCAGCCGCAGAAGACGATGATAACGGTGTAATAGGCGTTGCCCCTGAAGCTTTTCTCTATGCCCTGAAAACATTAGACAGCAGTGGAAGCGGATATATAAGCGATGCTATTGCAGGAATCGAATGGTCGATTGATAAAAACATGGATATTATCTCTATGAGTTTTGGCACCAATATTCATTCTCAAGCCCTGCAAAATGCCTGTGGTAACGCTTACAGTAACGGCCTTCTCCTTATCTCCGCTGCAGGCAATGATTATAAAAGATCAGGCACACAGGAACTGGATACAATAGACTATCCTGCCAGATATGACTCTGTCATCGCTGTCGGTGCAATCGGTAAAAATAATACCAAAGCAAGCTGGTCAAGCACAGGCCCGGCTTTAGAGCTTGTAGCACCTGGTGTTTCTATCTACTCGACTTACTGGAATGATACCTACGTTCTAATGAGCGGTACTTCGATGGCATGCCCGCATGTAGCCGGGGTCGCAGCGTTGATCTGGACCGGCGAACCAGGTTTAACAAATTTACAAGTTCGAAGCAGACTTCATGAAACCGCTAAAGATTTAGGCGCTGCCGGTAAGGATCAATGGTACGGATACGGCTTAGTTAATGCTGCTGCAGCCATTATCATTGTTGAACCGCCGGCAGCGGACTTTACGGCGGGACCAAAAAGCGGTGATGTACCGCTGACGGTGCAATTCACTGATCGTTCTACCGGAAATATCTCCAATTGGTTATGGACATTTGGCGATGAGATCAGCTCTGCCGAACGGAATCCGTCTCATACATACCAGAACACCGGTGACTACATAGTGAGCTTAAAAGTGACAGGAACAGGCGGCTCAGATACCGAAACCAAAACAAACTTCATACACGTGACGGCGCCTCCACCTCCTGTCGCAGATTTTACAGCAAGCCCGACAACGGGAGATGCCCCTCTAACCGTTTATTTTACCGACCAATCCACCGGAAATATTACCAGCCGGCTGTGGGATTTCGGCGACGGAGAAAGCTCAGCGCAGCCAAATCCCATTCACCAGTACAAAAACGCCGATAGCTATACCGTGACTTTGACAGTAACAGGCTTAGGCGGCTCAGATACCGAAATTAAAGCCGGCTATATTAACGTAAGCGAACCTCCTACGCCAACACTTGTGTCAATTGCCGTGACACCGACAACCGCCTTAATAAAAAGAGGATCGACTCAGCAATATACAGCAAAAGGTACATACTCAGACGGCGGCACAACAGATATTACCGCCGATGTGCTTTGGGCCAGCTCTAACACATCGGTTGCAACGATTAATGCGTCAGGTTCGGCTGCTGCAACCGGAGCGGGAACCACTGAGATCTCGGCGAGCTTAAACGCAATCACAAGTAATAAAGCCATCCTTAGCGTAACAGAAACACCAGCCGCTCCTGCCATACATATTGGTGACATTACCTTTCAGGCCGAGGTTTGGTCATGGAGAGGATTGAAAACACTGTACAGAATCACAGTCATTGTGCCAATCTTAGACAGCTCCGATGCGGCAGTGAACGGCGCTATCGTCTATGGAAGCTGGAGCGGGCCATATAACAGAAATGAATCTGCTTTTACAAACATCGAAGGGAATGTTATTTTTAGAACGAGCTGGATTCTCGACGGCGGGAAATTTACCTTCAAAGTCAACGATGTTAAAAAAACCGGATGGACATACAATTCAGAAAATAATATTGAGACATACGACTCGATAACTGTTCCCTAAAATTGAACATTACTGCTCAATGCCGAAAAATTCGAGCCATTGTTCGGTTTCGCTTTCGGTGAGCCCCTGACGTTTCTCCGCCGGCTCCCTGGAGGTTTTTTTTCGTTTAAGCATCTTCTGAACGTCTTTCCAGAAAATTTCAGATTTCACCGCTGTCGCTTTCCTGGCATGAGCTGCCCTTCTTAATCTCCGGTCACTGCTGATGACGGTTAATCTTTTCGGCGCCGTGCTCGCACTAATTTTATCTTCGATTACCGAGTCGGCACTATCCTGACCGGCAAAAATAACCTCCAAATCGCTTATACTGTCAAATTCGCTTTTGTCATGAGGCCCTGTGCCATCAAAAACTATCACACCGCTTTGTCTGGTCAGCTTAAGATACCTGTCAATAACGCCGCACAACTGGATGTCACTGAATGCCAAGCAATCTTCATCGACTTTTCGAACTGCCCAAAGCAAATTATGACCGTCAATAATAATCATCTCTTGTTTTGTTTAGAGCAAATCATTAGGAAGGCGTTTTTGTAATCTGATATGACTGCCTCTCTGACGAATTACTATCCATCCGTCTCGCCTAAGAGCCTTGATGACTTGCTGATAGTTCAAACTCGGAACCTTGCTCATAATGCTATCTCTGCTTGCTCAGAATCCGGCGAAAAGCTGAGATCGTCCTCTACGGGTTCTAAGTAAAGCTCAATTGCTTCACGAACATTTTTTTAAGCTTCTTCGCGCGTGTTCCCCTCGCTGACGCAACCCGGAAGGGAAGGAACAACAACCGTATATCCACCTTCCTCGCTCGGTTCCAAAATAACTCTAAATTTAATTTTACTGCACCTCCAGTGAAATTATAGCATGTCCACCATATTTTGCAACCTGACATTATATCTCGTATTTCGTATATCATGTTGCGTATATCGTGTTGCGCGCCTTCGCTTCGTTCAAGATCAAGCACATGGCCATCGCCAAGCTTCGCTTGACGCTGCCACCCTGCGGAGAATGGACAAGCCCGAAATTAAATATCAAAAATCAAATATCAAAATCAATCTTTGTTCATTGTTCATAGTTCGTTGTTCGTCGATGAACTACTAACTCATAACTCTTATATTTTGATTTTTACATCCTTCGACTTCGCTCAGGACAAGCTTTAATTTTTGATTTTCTTTTCGTGCTTCGGATTTAGGCTTCGAATCTTATCTCTCCCTGCACAATTGTCTTTTCGACCTTGCCTTTGACCTTCCAGCCGTGATAGGGACAATTTCTGCTCTTAGACCGGAATTTAGTCACGTCAATTTCATACTCAGCGTCCGGGTCAATAATAATGACATCAGCCTGTTTGCCTTTCCCTAAAGTGCCTTTATCAATGCCGATAATCTTGGCCGGCTTTTCCGTCATTAAACGAATCAGGCCGGGCCAATCGAGAATACCCGTCTCAATAAGCGCTTTTACAAAAAGCGACAAGGAGCATTCCAAACTCGCTATGCCGAAAGGAGCTGCCAGGAACTCTAATTCTTTTTCGCTTTGCAAATGCGGCGCATGGTCGCTAACCAGCGCGTCAATCAATCCTTCTGCAATAGCCTCTTTTAGAGCCTCAACGTCTTTTGCACTTCGCAAAGGCGGATTTACCTTGTAATTGGTGTCATAATCGCCGCAACATTCCTCGGTCAAAAGCAAATGATGAGGCGTGACTTCGCACGTAATCGGCAAAGAGTCCTTCTTGGCGGCTCTTATCAGCTCCACCGACCCTGATGTTGATATATGCTGGGCATGGTAACGGGCTTTGGTTTTTTTGACTAATTGAATGTCCCGCCACAGCATTGCCTCTTCAGCCAGCGAATCCATTCCCGGCAGACCAAGTATCGTTGAGTAATAGCCGGAATTCATCACGCCATTGCCGGCAAAACTATTATCCTGGCAGTGCTGGGCTATCACCACATCAAACATACCGGCATATTTCAGCGCCCTCTGCATAACCGCAGGGTTCTGCACGCCATTTCCGTCATCGGTAAAGCCGACCGCCCCTGCCTCAGCCATAAATCCCATCTCTGCCAGCTCGACACCCTCTCTGCGTTGTGTTATAGCTCCCATCACATAGACATGAGTTTTTCTTGTCTGTCTGCCTTTGCGATGGACATATTCAACATCGGTCTCATTTTCGATGGCAGGAGTGGTGTTCGGCATACAAACCACTGAAGTAAAACCTGCCGCAACCGCTGCTGTTGAGCCGCTTGCGATGGTTTCCTCCTCCTCATCTCCCGGCTCGCGGAAATGCACGTGAATGTCAATTAAACCCGGCGTCACCAATTTCCCAGTGGCATCAATTAGTTTTGAGTTTTGAGTTTTAAGTTTTAAGTTTTCAATTGACTGGCCGACCTCTGCTATTTTGCCATCGATGATAAGCACATCACATTTTTTATCGATGTTGTTTGCGGGATCTATTACCTGCCCATTCTTTATTAGAAGCTCATTAGACATAATCGAAAATCAAAATGCTTTGTAGAAAACACAATACTTGTCATTTCGAGCGAGCCGAAGGCGAGTCGAGAAATCTGCTTTTGATCCTTCGACTTCGCTCAGGACGCCTTACGGCGGATTTCTCCACTTCGCCCCTGTTTCTGTCTTCGACAGAAGACACTGGGGCTTCGGTCGAAATGACAATTAGTCTTTTCTACAGAGCAAAACCAAAAATTAAAATGAAAAACGCAAAATTAAGGAATCCCACAATTTTCTTTGTTCTTTGTTCGTCGATAAACAATGAACTGATAACAATAAACTACCATTGCCTATTTCTTACCAGAAATGATAAAGAATTGAAAGAAGATTTTATTTTTTTAGATAAAGAGCCGCGACCGTTAGGGAGCGGTAAGATGATTGTCGATTTACGATTTGCGATTGTCGATTGATAACAGAGCCGCGACCGTTAGGGAGCGGTAAGATGATTGTCGATTTACGATTTGCGATT
>CAZRNB010000074.1:0-5779 GCA_964601355.1 uncultured Pirellulales bacterium | reverse complement strand
GTCGATTGATAACAGAGCCGCGACCGTTAGGGAGCGGTATTTAATGCCCTGTTATGAAATGCAGTTTATCCAGGCTTTTTTTCACTACCTGCGTACCAGTCAGCCTGGCGTTTATTGTGATCCATAAAAACTTGAAGGTCATTAACGTCGATTCTGCCATCGGTATTAACATCACCGAGCAGGTATTTTTCGGGTGATTTTACACCAGCCGACCAATTGTCAAGTAAAATTTCAAAATCCAGCTCGTTGACGATGCCGTCGGCGTTAAGGTCGTGCCAGAAAATGCTGTCACTATCGTGGCTTTCGCTAACATTCCAGGCCAAGCCGTACCTTTGCATTGAACCTCTTTGCTGCTGATTTCCATCATCGCTGAATGAAATAACAATCTCATAGTTGGTGTACTTTACATCCGCCCGGCAGTAAATATGCTCAACGTTATCAACGCTGCTGTCGCTGTAATCAAGCAGATAATCTTTGTTGGAGTTAGTCGGGTCAACGGCCCATAGCTCAAGACGAAGATTTGCGTCTTTCTCCGGCTGCGGTTCAAAAGGATTAACGCTTCTGTAGTGCCTGTTCCAATTGGCTGTAACAGTAATGATTTTATCTGCCGGCTCGGTAATTTTGAATCTATAGACGTTAGCAGACCTGCCGTTCTTATCCAGCAGGTTTAGGTCCCAGCCGGTTATCGGGACATTACCCGGCTCACTTCTGCCGGCAATTAGCTGGTTATAAGCGCCGAGTGCGTTCAACATACCGGCACCTTGAACGTAATCAAGAGGAACGATATGGTTGTCATCATCCTGGAGCCGACCCTTGTGCCAGTACGGCAGCTTCGTGGCTGAATTCAATAAAACAGCTTTTATTACACAGTTTCCGCCCTGAGGTGAGACAGCCAGGTTCAAACGTTGGTCCTGCTTAGCTTTTTGAACCAGCATTCCGACGGCACCTGCAACAACCGGCGTCGAATAGCTTGACCAGTTACCGGTCAGCTCATAGCCGTCGGTGTCTTTTGCGCTGGCAGCCAGGCAATTGCCGGGAGCAACGATGTCCGGCTTACACCGCTCGTCGGAAGTCGGGCCCAGGCTCGAATGTTCAGGATAGGCAAGTGAGAAATTTGCCAGATTAGTGGCAAGGTTTCCGGTGCGTACGGAATCAACTACACCCACACCTATGACGTTTGCTGACGCCCCGGGAAACAAAGGTGGATCACAAGCGTTGGAGCCGTTGCCTATGCCGGCCACAATTACAAGGCCGTAATTTTCTGCTAATGATTCAATGCCTCTGGTCCACCAGTCTTCAAATTGCCAGCCGAACTCGGCGACTAAAATATCCGCATCAGGAGATAAATTATAAAGTACATTATTGGTTAGAAAGTGCCGGAATTCGTAAATGCTCACCTGTGCATGCGGCACCACACCCTGATAATAGAATTGACCAAGCTGAGGATTAGACGTGTCAGCGTCCTCGCCAAACAAAATGGAGCAAACAGCAGTCGAATGAGGCGAAACACCGGGCGCAGGACTGCCCTGGTCGTGGAAATTAAATTGTACAGCCTCAAAACATTTATGCCCGACATTAGGTCGATAGTCATTTTGCGGCTCGCCATTGACGTAATTTATGCTACGGCATACGACGGTATATCTAACACCGGAGCCTGTCAAATCAGGTGCAATCTGTCTCAAGGCATAAATACCAGCGTTATTCAGACCACTTGGCTGCAACGTTTTGTAGCCGCCCACGGCGGGAAGGCCCTGGGCTTTGATCGTGACGGCTATAAACAGTATTGCTAAAAGGGATATTAGCTCCCGCATTAGCATTTTTTTTACACGTGATAGCATTCAAAAACTCCGAAGGTTCCGATAAAATCCAAAAGATTAAAGCTGCCCGCCCCGTTGCCACCTTCCTGGCTCACAATCTCCTGCCTCCAGATACTTGTCAATATAATACCAGAAAACAGTTTTATTTTCAAGCAAATTATCTATCATTGAATGCAATTATGGCTTTTTTCAGTGCTAAAAAGACCTGTAACGAAAACTTATATTAGAAACCTTGCCTTATCGGGCTTGTGCTGGTATATTTGAATGATTACTTATGAATCCAGAGTTTGTTGTCTTTTGATTTCCAATGAACTATGAACCGCAAACAATGAGCTCAATTAGCTAAAGGTCATTTTTATGAAGGTAATTTTGAATTCCAGGCAAATTGAACGGATTCTCGATGATTTGGCAAACCGTATTATTTCTGAAACCCCACAAACACTGGATATCGCCACCGTCGGCATCCGCAGCAGGGGCGAAATAGTAGCTCAAAGGCTATCGGAACTGCTGTCGAAAAAGCTGGATAAAGACGTGCCGAGCGGGACGCTGGATATTACGCTTTATCGAGACGACCTGAACTCGCCGCAGAGCAACACCCAGCCGCAGGTGCGAACGACCGATATCGGCTTTGATATTAATGATAAAATAATAATTTTAGTTGACGATGTCTTATACACGGGCCGCTCTACGCGGGCGGCAATGGACGCTCTCATTGATTTAGGAAGACCAAAAGCCATAAAGCTTGCAGTCCTTGTTGATAGAGCCGGAAGAGAGCTGCCGATACAGGCTGACTACGCCGGTTATAAAACCGATGTCGCCCCCGGCAAATTAGTGCAGGTAAATTTAGTCGAATCTGACGGGAAAGACGAAGTAGTTGTTGAATAGCAAAATCAAAATGCAAAAATCAAAATATAAGAGTTATGAGTTCGTAGTTCATAGTTCATCGACGAACAACGAACTATGAACAATGGACAAAGATTGATTTTGATATTTGATTTTTGATATTTGATTTGGTCTTTTTTATGTCGTACACAAAGAAAAACAAACAATTTTTGTGGCAGCACAAGCACCTGCTCGGCCTACGGGAGCTTGGCGCAGAAGAGATTATATATATTCTCGATACGGCCCAGGGCTTTGAGCAGATAAGCACTCGTTCGGTCAAAAAAGCTCCGCCTTTACGCGGCAAAGTGGTAGTTAATTTGTTCTTTGAAGATAGCACGCGCACCCGCAACAGTTTCTCTCTCGCTGCCGGCAGATTAAGCGCCGACGTCATAGAGTTCACCCAGAAAAACAGCTCGGTCAGTAAAGGCGAGACATTATTGGATACAGCCAAGAATCTGGAGGCGATGGGCATCGACATTGTTGTGATTCGACATAGCGCCGCGGGGGCTCCGAAATTTTTGAGCAGAAACATCAATGCCTGTGTTGTTAACGCCGGCGACGGTTTCTGTGAGCACCCAACGCAGGGCCTTTTGGATGCCTATACTATTCGCAAGATAAAGGGCAGCCTCGAAGGCCTTAAGATTGCGATTGTCGGCGATATAGCGCACTCGCGTGTCGCACGCAGCGATATGTGGGCGATGACTAAGCTCGGTGCGGAGGTGACATTTGTCGGCCCGCCAACCCTTATCCCCCCCCTGCTTTCTTGCGAAAGCAAGAAGGGGGGGCTGCCGGTCAGTGTGAGCTATTCTCTGGACAGCGTTATCGAAAAGGTCGATGTGATAAATATGCTTCGCATCCAGTTCGAACGGCTCGGCGGCAATCCCTTCCCTTCTATCCGTGAATACTCGCACTATTTCGGCCTGACCGTGGAGCGGATGAAAAAGGCTAAGCCGGACATTATGGTTATGCACCCTGGGCCTATCAATCGTGGCCTTGAGATAGAAAGCGAAGTTGCCGACGGCCCAAACAGTGTAATCTTGCAGCAGGTGACCAATGGCCTTGCCGTCCGCATGGCCGTTTTGTTCCTCGTCAACCAGGCCGCAGCAGCACAAGCATCATAAGTGAAAGGATCGTCGAGCAATTATTGATTTCTTTTTTATAAAGAATAGCCAAAGAGTGGCAGCCTCAAGCGAAGCTTGGGGATGGTTAACAAACAAAGATTTGAAAATATTGGGGAAGAACACTTCAGAAGTCGATGCTTCTGCTATTAACCTTCATGGTGTTTTGCTTTGTGTACAAAGGCCACAATAAGAATCCCCGTGAAACGGGGGGCTAAATATTTAGCCCTGCCTTTTAGGCGGGATTATTATTACGGAATTTGATGTTTGAATTTTATCGGTGTTTATGAAGCTTATTGCACGAAAATCACGGCTTAAAGGGACGGTTTCGATGCCGGCATCAAAATCACATACTATCCGTGCGGTAGCGATTGCGTCGCTGGCTGCCGGCCAAAGTTTTATCCGAAAACCGCTCGAATCAGGCGATACCACCGCGGCGGTCAATTGCTACAATGCACTTGGCGCAAAGATTGATACATCCGACCCGGCCTGCTGGAAAGTGGTCGGCACCGGCGGAAAGATTACTCCCCCGAAAGAGATAATAGATGTGCTTAATTCCGGCACAACGCTGCGTGTCGCTATGGGTTCGGCTGCTTTAGCGCAGCCGGGCAAGGTGACAACCTTCACAGGCGATGAGCAAATCCAATCCCGCCCCATCGGGCCTCTTATGCAGTCCCTCGAAGATCTAGGTGCAAAATGCAAGAGCCTTAAAAATAACGGCAAAGCCCCCGTCGAGGTAACAGGTGGACTTGTAGGCGGAAAAACCTCCATCGCTGCCTTTACCAGCCAGTATCTATCAAGTCTGCTTTTGTGCACTCCTTTGGCGGAAAAAGATACTGAAATAGATGTCACGCTTCTTAATGAGCCGGGATATGTACAAATGACACTCGATTGGCTCGATAAACAAAAAATTGTGTACGAAAAAGAGCAAATGCGCAAATTTCATATAAAAGGCGGCCAAAAATATAAGGCGTTTGATAATGCAGTTCCCGCGGATTTTTCAAGCGCGACGTTTTTCTTGTGCGCCGGTGCTTTAGTTGGCGATGGAGTGACCTTACAGGGCCTTGATTTCAAAGACAGTCAGCCGGATAAAGCTGTCGTTGATTATTTAAAAGAAATGGGTGCCGACATCAGCATCGCACCAAATTCTATAACCATTAAAGCCGCGGCGCTTCACGGCATCGATATAGATATGAATAGAACCCCGGACACACTGCCGGCTATGGCTGTTACCGCTGCTTTTGCCGAGGGAGAAACCCGTCTGGTAAATGTTCCGCAAGCAAGGTCTAAAGAAACCGACCGAATCAAATGTATGGCTGAGGAGCTTAAAAAACTATCGGTGGATGTCAAAGAGCTGCCTGACGGCCTTATAATACGTGGCTCGTCGCCCAAATGGCGGTCAGCAGTCAGGGGTCAGGTGTCAGGGGTCAGAAGTCTGATCCCCGATCCCCGAACCCTGATCCCTGAACTTGATGGCAGAAGCGACCATCGAATCGTAATGGCCCTGGCGCTGGCAGGTTTGGTTATGGATGAACAAGTAATAATAGATACTGCCGAAGCGATGAATGTCACCTTTCCTAATTTTGTGGAATTGATGAAAAGCCTCGGCGCAGACATGAAAGTAGAAGATTAGCCCGCCGATTTACTCGGCGGGTTTTTATTTTGACACGAAAAGGCACGACAAAATTATTGATTTTGGACGGGATTGACAAGATTTCCTTTCTTTTAATTGTGTTTTATCCTGTAATCCTGTCCAATATTAATTTCCTTGCAGTTTTTGCCAAAAAAAGTATAATTACACTTGTCCCGCATGAAATAGCAAGCTCGCGTCATTTGGTGCGGGGAACCACACCGCCGGAATTTTTTGAAATTGAGATGAAATCTTTGTATTATGGGATTTGGGGCAAGCAGGAGTACTTCCGTGAAGTGTATATGGGAAATCCCGGCTATTACAATGGGAAA
>CAZRNB010000073.1:0-15166 GCA_964601355.1 uncultured Pirellulales bacterium | reverse complement strand
AAATTACCCACATAAATGTTCATTTGACTTTCCTTTCCGATACTAAACGATATTTGCTTTCGGCACGGCTGGACACGCGTCAAGCCTTTGAACGCCGAGAACTTTTCTAATCGTATATTGCATTTCGTATTGAGTATTGTCATTCCTGCGGAAGCAGGAATCCAATCTTTTCATGTTCAATTTTAACTTTCAGCAGGGTGGGCCTTGGACCACAAATTCTATTTTAAAACATTATTCATCTTTTAACTTTGCCTCGCCCGGCAATGTAGCTCGAATCGTAGCCTTCAACTCCTCAGCAGATTCTTGTGGCTTTTCAGCATCCCAAAGTATAGTCAAATGATGATTTGTATCAAAGTGCGTATTGTGCTCTTCAAACTTTGCTTTTTCACACGTATAAATGACAGGTTTATTGAGTCCCTCAGCATAGCCCGCTTCCCAATAAGCTCCTGCATTTTCATGCGTCAGGTCGGTAATCAAGAAACGAGATGTTTGAATTTCTACTCTGAGTCTGTCATCTATCAATCCGGCTTTGGGCCTATCCACAAGTTTTAACAAATCAAAACCTGTTTGTTTGACTGCTGGTTTAAATACTTCCTCAACAATTTTTTCCAATTGTTCTTCACCATATTTCATCGCCATAAATGCCTTGCGGCTTTCAATGGCTCCTCGTTTGAGCTCTTCATAATACTGCCAACCTTCAAATGACAAGGTCACTTCTGCACTCGGATCCATTGTCAATGTTCCTTCCAAGATTCCTGATTTAATCAAATGTTTTATGATCCACATAAATTCAATCGATGTTATGGCTCCCATTATTGATTGGTGTTTCGCTGGTTCAAGCCGAAAATCCTCTCCAGGAGCTTCTATTTTTTTCCCAAGCCATCGAATGATATTATTTGCCTGCTCAACAGGATTTGGTGGTTGGCGTTTTATGATAGTATCCACTAATTCTTCATTAAGGATTATCGTTTTTCTATAAAACTGTTCATCTGGTGGTTCTTTTGCTATTACCTCATATCGTGTTCGTATCCAGTGACTGAGAACTGTGATTTTCTTAATGTCGTTGTTCAGAAGCATTGGCAATTTGTGACTAAAATTGTATTGCAGATCAAAGTTACCGCATCTCGGGCAGGAATAACTGTGCATAGACGTCCCATGACTATCGTAATATGTAGGTTTCTCTACATCCGAATTGCATACTGGGCATTTGTCAGCCATTTGCGATTTTCCTATTGTTCAGGTTATGCTATTATCTTATCTTCGATTAGTTCGTGTATCATATCTGCGATGCCGTCATCAGTCGGCGGGATTTCTTTGCTTTCTTTAGCGGCCAGGACGACGCTTTGAATGCGATGGACCTTCGTCGGCGAACCTTTTTGGCCGCACCAGCCCAAATCCGCATCGATGTCGCTAAGATTCCAGTGCTTTATCAATAATCCCTTTTCCTTTAATTCGCCGCGTTTTTTTTCGATCAACTTTTTAACTTCCGCTTCACTATCTTCCATATTTTGTATTCTGACCCCAACCACAGGGGTGGGGGCTAAACACTGTCCTCCGTCGCCTGTCGTCTGTCGTCTGTTGTCTGTCCCTTCGACCGCGCTCAGGGCAGGCATCCACTCCCTTACGGTCGTGGCTCTGTTATCTTTCGTCCATCGTCCATCGTCTAACCGCTCCCTTACGGTCGCGGCTCTGCTGTCTGTAATCCGTCCTCTAATTTCTCTTTCGACCTCAATCAGCGTACGAGCATTTTTATATTTCATCATCTTTTTTGCAGCGGCAACCCTCGGCTGGTTTGCATCACTTGTCACGGTCAATAGAACCGGCAGGGCAGTTTTAACTTGCTGCCAGCCGGTGCTGATATTTCGCTGCACCGTTATTGTTTTGCCGGCAAGCTCGATAAGCTTCTCAACGTAAGTAATCTGCGTAATGCCCAGTTTCTCCGCCAATTGTGGTCCGACCTGTGCGGTATCGCCGTCGATTGCCTGTCTTCCGCAAAGGACGATATCGTAATTAAGTTTTTTCACCGCACAGCTTAGGATATAACTGGTTGCTAAGGTATCGCTCGCGGCACAGCCGGGATCGCTTATCAAAATAACATCGTCGGATCCGCGAAAGAGTGAATCGCGAAGGATCGTAGCAGCACCCGGCGGCCCCATAGAAATGACCGTTACCCGGCCGGCGAATTTGTCTTTTATCTGTAAAGCCATTTCGAGGGCGTTAAGGTCTTCCGGATTAAAAACAGCCGGCAAAGCAGACCGGTTTACCGTTCCGTCATCATTCATAACCTTGCATGTAATCCTTTTGGTATCCGGAACCTGTTTTGCCAGGACAACGCAGTTGTAACCCAATTGTCTTCTCCTAATCTGTTTTTAATACATTACAAGGACACGAGAAACGCATTTTAGCCGGATTTGCCGCCAGGTCAACACTAAAAAGCCGTTATTGAACCGGTTACACTCCCAAAATGGGGCAATTGTTTATTGACAGCCGGATAACTTCCGGTATAAAATCCCTCTTTCTTCGATACTCGGCTTGAGGAACTTCTAAAAGTGTTTCCTTATTATAGTACTTTTACTGGTGAGCCAAGTCAATAATGATTATATGTTGGGTGAAATTGCTGCTATTAGGATATTTAATAATCCTTGATACTAAAGTGATGTTAGACAAGAAAGGAATATGAGGTAAAGGCTGCTTTCTTTCATTACGGCACAATGATCGCAGGCACAAATCCCAAGAAAGGATACCTTATGAAAGCAGAGAGCAATCCTAAAGCAAAATCAGTATTGAACAAAGATGATTTAATCGTTATCGCCGGCGCCGGAGGATTTATCGCCGGCGCACTTACGCGATATTTTCGAGATCAGGGTTTCACCCGAATACGTGCTGTGGACAAAAAACCGCTCTATCAATGGTATCAGCACATCCCGGGCGCGGAGTCTCTGTGTTTGGACCTCAGCTACGAAGAAAACTGCAGACGAGCCTGCGAAGATGCAGCCGAGGTGTATAATCTCGCAGCCGATATGGGCGGCATGGGTTTTATTGAGCGATTCCGTATCGAGTGTTTGCGCAGCATCCTGATCAATACACATCTAATCGAATCGGCGTACAGAGCCGGAGCACAGCGGTATTTCTTCTCCTCTTCGGCCTGCGCCTATAACGTTGAGCTTCAAAAGGATCCGAACGTCCGCGCGCTTAGGGAATCGGACGCGTACCCGGCCATGGCTGAACGAGGATACGGCTGGGAGAAGCTTATGTCCGAAATATTTTGCCAGGAATACCGGGCTGAACGTGGACTAAAGACATTCATCGCAAGATTCCACAACGTTTATGGCCCCTGGGGCACATGGGATGGAGGCCGGGAAAAAGCGCCGGCCGCTATCTGCCGAAAAGTCATCGAGGCCAAAGACGCCGGCTCAGGCAAAATCGTCATCTGGGGCAACGGCAAACAGACCCGAAGCTTTATGTATATCGACGATTGCATCGAGGGTATTGATATGATTATGCACTGTGACAACCTGATTGCAACACCTATAAACCTCGGTACAAGTCATCTGATTTCAATCAATAACCTGGTCTCATTGGCTGAGCAAATAGGCGGGGTCAGGCTGAAGCGTGAATACGACCTTGATGCTCCCAAAGGCGTCGGCGGCCGTAACAGCGATAATACCTTTATCAAGCAGGTGCTCAGCTGGGAGCCCAGCACGCCTCTGGAAGAAGGACTAAAAAAGACGTATGTCTGGATAGAGCAGCAGTATAAGGACAGAAAAGCAGGCAGACACACGGTCAGCTAACTAACCGAAGACAACGTTGAGCTCAAAAAAATACAATAAGATAACGGATGTAGTGGGGAATCTGCCTTACAGGCTCGCCCTTTGCGGCGGGTGGATAGACCAGCCTTACGTCTCCAGGCACAATCCGTCGCCGCCCGGCTCGATGGTGGTTGTATCTATTGAGCCGCAGTTTCGATTCATTGATCGCTGCGGTATCTGCGGAAGCACCCGTGAAATAGCCCTGAAGCTGTGGAACAGCCGGCTGCCCGATGAGCCGCCGGAAAGGCTGGTCCGCCAGCTTTACGAGGCTGAGAATAAAGGAAAGGCCGAACCCTCAGGCTCGCAGGATATGATCGGCATCATATATCCAGGTATCAGCAGGCTGGATTATGACTTCAACATTCATGGAGGAATATTCCCAGCGCATATTGAATCCTGCAACGACTCCGATATCGCATCCTGGCTGGAAAATGTCCTACAAATTATTCCAGTGGGACCTCGGCCGAATGGGTATAATCCGCTCGAACGAAAGAGCCTCATACCGGAATGGGTCGCGCGTCTGGGTCAATCCGGCAAAGATTGCTTCAATGCCATCATCAATAAAGACCTAAAAGGCTTAGGCGCCGCGATGAATGAGTGTATGCTTTGCTGGCATACCATCCTTCCTAACGTTGTGGAGCATTCAAGCCTGAAAATAGACCTATTGGCTCTTCTGGAGCACTACCAATCTCAATACCCGGGCGCGATGTATTCAGGCTGTGGGGGAGGATATCTCTATGCAGCTTCCGGCAAAACCGTGCCTGGCTCATTCCGTATAAAGATCAGGGTCAAAAAAAATGACTGACAGAACAGGCACTATAGTCGTTTCCGGACATTTCGATGACCTCCGGTCACAGAACGTTCGTTTACTGCAGGAAGCAGCCCGTTTTGGTCCGCTGCATGTTTTTTTGTGGGATGATGTATTATTGCAATCAGCCACCCAAAAGACACCAAAATTCCCTGAGCAGGAACGCCTTTACTATCTGCAGGCAATTCGCTTTGTCCATAAAGTTCATCTTGTGCACGGTCCTTTGGATATCGATACGCTCCCGAATGTTCCAGATATTCAGCCGACAATATGGATTGTCCACGAAACTGAGCACACGCCTCAAAAGCGAGCTTACTGCCGGTCCCACAATATTCACTGCGAAGTCATAAAACAACAGCAGTTACAGGGTTTTCCCGACTGTGACATCGAAGAATCGGGCACAGACGGTTCCCGCAGAAAGGTCATTGTAACCGGCTGCTTTGATTGGTTTCATTCGGGCCATATTCGATTTTTTGAGGAGGCCTCGCAGCTCGGCGAGCTTTATGTCGTCGTGGGGCACGATGTCAACATCAAGGCATTGAAAGGTCCACAACATCCTATGCGCAGCCAGCAGGAGCGAAGGTATATGGTTCAGTCCATTCGCTACGTAAAGCAGGCGCTGATTTCGACCGGCAACGGCTGGCTCGACGCTGAGCCGGAAATAGAGCGCATTAAGCCGGATATTTACGCCGTGAACGAAGATGGCGATAAGCTTGTCAAACGACAATATTGTAAAAATCACAGAATAGAGTATGTTGTGCTCAAGCGGCTGCCGAAGCCGGGTCTGCAGCGAAGAACCAGCACAAACCTGCGGGATTTTTAATTTTTCAAACAGAGCCGCGACCGTCAGGGAGCGGTAAAACGATTGACGATTGACGATTGTCGATTGTCGATTGATTACAGAGCCGCGACCGTCAGGGAGCGGTTAGACGATGGACGAAGGACGAAAGATAACAGAGGGAGTCATCCTTTCCTTGATTCTTGATGCTCGTTACTCGATTCTCGTCGGGTATCAAGTATCGAGTATCCGGTATCCAGTACATAAACTATTTTTTTCAATATCCGCGGCTTAACAACCCTTGACTTTTGGATTTATCTATATTAACTTGCCGATAAATATAGAGGGTAGCGATTGTGAAGCTGAGGTATATTTATGGCGTCTAAAAAGCTGAAAATTTTTAGCAGGCCGGATTTGAATAACACTCGGCTGTTATTGGGATTTTCAGGCTGGATGGACGGCGGCGTGGTGTCCACCGGTACTATAAAGTACCTTATCGACAAGTTAGACGCACAAAGACTCGCTGAGATAAATCCAGAGGGATTCTATATTTACAACTTTCCCGGCTCAATGGAAATGACGGCGCTATTTCGGCCTCATACAAGAATAAGAGCCGGCCTAATCAAGTCCTTTGAGGTGCCGAGAAATGAGTTTTTCTTCAATGAGCAGAATAATCTTATCCTTTTTTCGGGCAAGGAGCCAAATCTGCAATGGGAAGTGTTTGCCGATTGTATCTTCTCTCTTTGTAAGGAGTTCCGTGTCGAGATGATATATTTTATAGGCAGTATTGCCGGCCTTGTGCCTCATACCCGTGATCCGAGGTTTTTAAGCTCCGTTTCGGATGCCGACCTCAAAGAGATACTCCAGCGATATGGCGTTAAATTCACCGATTATGAAGGTCCAGCCAGTTTTATTACCTATCTTATAACCAATTGTGATAAGCGTGATTTAAAGATGGCAAGCCTTGTAGCGACTATTCCTGCTTATGTGCAGGGCAATAATCCGAGATGCATCGAAGCGGTAATAAAACGCGTGGCCGGCATCTTAGGTCTGCAAATAGACCTTGACGACCTAAAAGCCATCGGCGAAGAATTCGAGAGGAAATTAAGTGATGCCGTTGATGAGCAGCCTGAATTGGCCCGCAACATCCGCAAGCTGGAGGAGGACTACGATAACGAGGTTTTCAATACTGAAATGGGCGATTTAAAGACCTGGTTACAGCAGCAGGGAATCTCCTTAGATTAAAATCAGTTCAACACAAATCATAGATATTTTTTCTTATTTGAAATGCGCCTGAGCAGGAAAACGGTAGTGCCACACAATGTTGGTAAAAGAAAATGCGATTATTAAGCATCTAATGACTCTTTTAACTCTTACTTTTAAGGTTCGATCCACATAAATTCCGTGAAATATTGAGGCTACCTCTAAAAATATAAATTTATTGCCGTTTTCAGTACTAAAAATAGGCTCTCTTGAAATTATCAGAGTTTGCTTTGTGTTAACAGGATTTTGTAAGCTGCCCAAAACAGCCTTAATATTTAAAAAGCTTTATAAATATCATGAAATAGTACCAAGAAAACGGCTGTAAATGATTTCCCCTGCCCCCCTCCGTAAATCCAATTTTTGGGCAGTTTCAGCACTGGGCGGTACTGGACTTGAACCAGTGACCTCCTGCGTGTCGAGCAGGCGCTCTGGCCACCTGAGCTAACCGCCCTATTGTTCTATATCCACGGTATCGCTAAAAAAATAAAAATCAAGAATTTTTTTTCTGAAGTGAGCAGGATATGACACCGCACAAAACTCGCTGCCGACGGAATCAATTAACTAATCAAGTTTTTCCTGATAACCACCGCAGCAGACATTGTTCGTTGAATTTCGCCGCTTTGAACTGTTATAGAAATCTGAACATTCTTGCAGTCCCATCCATCCGGTTTCAGTATAGGTGTTTTCGTGAATGCGGCCGACGTGACATGATCACAGAGCACGTACTTCTTGCCGTTGCTGTTGTCGATCAGCAACAGTGTGTTGGGATAGACAGGATCGCTCGCATCGCGATATTCGTAGGTGAGATTATCACCTGTAGCGGTGTAAAAACTGCAACGGTTGCTTGGGTCATTCGGATCCACCGCCACGAACAACTCCGGCGAGACCTGATATCCGGCCGTCCGAAGCTGGCTCGTTATTCGAAATAGTGCCTGCCGGGCGTTATTGATCGTCGTGAAGATTTCTTCGTTCTGCCGATAGCTTATCATAGCAGCATTAAAAGCTACAGCCACCGCAGCCAGCAGCACACCCGATATTGCCAAAACAAGCAGCATCTCGATGATGGTAAAGCCACCTTCGTATTTCGTATGTCGTATATCGTACATCATATTTCTTTCTAAACGAGCGACGAGTCACGAGAGACGAGCGACGAATTCAGTATCGTGCACGGATCCATTGCGTTGAGCTGATTTCCCTCGTATTCAACAGAACCATCACAGTCACTCTGACAAATCTGCTGCCGTGGTCACTGACTACCTGCTCAAAATTGGCAGGATTAACACTTTCAACTATAATGAGCTGCCTGAACGCCGCTAAATCATTCAAAACGTTTCGATCGGCGTCAATCGGAGGCGAGCAACTAACGCCATTAAAATCATCCAGATCATCATAGTAAGCCAGGCCTGCTTCCTCCGGCCCGAACGTAGCGGTTCCGGTTTGAGGGTCAGCCACCGGCAGCAAGGTCATCAGCTCTCTTATCTGCTCAACAAGAAACTCCGCGGTTGACAAATCGACGCCCGCGCCATTTGCTATTGTGAACGAGCCGCTGGCCGCCATAAGGGCTGTAATCGCAAGACCTATCAATATAACGGCAATCAACACCTCAATAAGAGAAAAACCATTTTTTTTCATTTGCAATTTCCAATTTTCAATTTACGATTTTTACACACAGATTTACACGGGTCTTAATTTTTCAATCGGAAATCGTAAATCGTAAATCGACAATCGTTTTTATTTGCCCGTAACAACCTGAGACATCTTGAATATCGGCAGAATAATGCTCATTGCGATAAAGCCGACTAAAACGCCCATTACAACTATCATCAGCGGCTCAATCATTGACGTTACCGTCTTAATAACGGTTTTAAGCTCCCTGGCGTAATAATTTGAAACGTCCCGCAGGACGTCACCGACGTTACCCGAATCCTCGCCGCTTCTTATCATCTGCACCACACCGCTGGGCATCAAACCATACCGCATAAGACTCGATGCAATTTTTTTACCCTGGCGGACCTCCTCATAAACGCCGAGCCACATATTTTTGTAAAGCACATTTCCCGCTATGTGTGCCGTTATCGAAATCGTATTTAAAATCGGCACACCTGCTCTCGTCAGCACACCCATCGTGTGCAGACTCCTCGTTATATACAAACTGCGGCAGAGAGTCCTTATAAGAGGCAGCGTCAGCTTGGTTTTATCCCACCACAACTGGCCGGAAGGTGTATTTATAACGTACCAGAATCCCCATATCGAAGCGCCGATGGCCGGCAATATAAGAATCCAGTAGCTCCGCAGGAAACTGCTGGCTGCCATCAGGATTACGGTCGGCATCGGCAGCAGATGCTCCTTTCCCGCGAATATCGCCGTGAACCTCGGCAAAACAAAACACAGCAGGAAAATAGTTACCGTCACGGCCATAACCGCAATAATAACAGGATAAATCATAGCGCCTTTAACCTGCGAGCGAGTCTCAGCCTCCTGGTCAAGATACTCCGCCAGCTTTTGCAGCATGTCACTTAGCGAGCCGGAGACCTCCGCTGCAGCGACCATATTTATATAAAGATTGCTGAACACGTCCGGATGCTCGGCGAGCGCCTGAGAAAAGCTCTGACCGGCCTCAATACGAGATTTCAAGTCGGTGATGACGTCTTTGAACTTCTGTTTCTCAATCTGCCCGGCTATTGACTCAAGGCAATCCTGAAGGCTTATGCCCGCCCGAATCATAACGGCAAGCTGATTAGTGACGTTCAGAATGTCTTTTCTGCTCGGCCCAAATTCGACCCTGAAATTCTTTATACTCTGCATCAATGTAGTTTGACGATGGGCATTATCGCTGGGCCGGGGAATTGTCGATGGACGATATTCGTCACTCGTGCCTCGCCCTTCGTCCTTCGTCTCTGCAATTGCTGTTGCACTTTTATAGTTCTTTGAAGACTCCACAAACATATCTCCTCGCCTCACACTTTTGCGCCCACAGCTTCAGCCGGCTGTACGACATGGGACATGCCGGCATATTCAGCAAGCATCTTCTCCATTCTTGCCGGGTTGCTCGAACGGTTGATTGCTTCCTCTTTGTCTATGTAGCCTTTGGAGTACATTTGAGAAATGCTGTAATCCATAGTCTGCATACCCAGTCTGCGGGAAGTTTCAATAATATTCGGTATTTCATAGATTCTGTTTTCACGAATACAGTTTCTCGCCGCCGAAGTGCACAGCATTATCTCCGTGCAGGGTATCATCCCCGGCTTATCTATCCGCCTAAACAGGGTTTGCGAGATAACCGCCTGTAACGTGTTGGCCAGCATGGTACGAATCTGATTCTGCTGATTGGCCGGATAAATGTCTATAATACGCTCAACCGTCTGAGGGGCATTGATGGTATGCAGGGTGCTAAAGACAAGATGGCCCGTCTCAGCAGCGGTAATGGTAAAGCTTGTGGTTTCCAGGTCTCTCATTTCGCCGACCATAATGATATCGGGGTCCTGCCGAAGCACGTGCCGCAGTCCTGTCGCAAAATCGGTACAGTCGGCTCCGACCTCACGCTGCTCTATCACGCTTTTATCGTTCCTGAACAAATATTCAATAGGGTCTTCCAGGGTAATTATATGCCTGCCGTACTTCGAGTTTAACAGTCCAATCATTGCAGCGAGGCTGGTGCTTTTGCCGGAGCCTGTATGGCCCGTCACGAGCACCAAACCCCTCGGCAGGTCCGTCAGCTCCTTGACTATCGGCGGCAGATGCAGATTATCTATCAAGGGAATATCATTCGGAATAACTCTGAACGCTATGGCAATCATGTCACGCTGGTAATGCGCATTAACACGGAAGCGATGGCCGTCATCAATCATTGTAGAGAAATCAAGGTCTTTGTTTTCCTGGAACTTTTGAAACTTCTCCGGCCCAACCATTGAAAGAACCATCCGCCTGGCATCTTCATCGGTGACCGGAGGAAAATTTGCCTGAATCAGCTCCGTGTTCCTTCGCAGTATTGGAGGCAATCCGACGTTGATGTGCACGTCGCTTGCTTTGGTTCCCACGGCTGCCGCTAATATTGTTTTTATATCAACCATATTGTAATTCCCTCAAGAATTAGTTCAGAGTTCATGGTTCATCGTTCATTGTCTCTGAACAACGAACTATGAACAACGAACTGTTGCTCTACGATGATTTACCCCATATTTTCCACGAAGACTTCATCTTCGGTCCTACCATATATTTCGGTCACGCGCAGCACCTCCTCAATTGTAGTCAGGCCCTGCTTAACCTTTACAACGCCGTCATCAAACAGGCTCGGCTGGCCGCTCTGGTGAAACGCACGACGCATATTATTAACCGAATGGTCTTCGTTAATCAGGTCTCTGAATTTGTCGTCAATAATCAACATCTCATAGATGCCCATTCTGCCTGCATAGCCTGAGCCTCTGCAGTAGTCGCAGCCCTTGCCGTGAAAAAGCTCTTCCGGCCTGATTCCCGAAACCTCAACGTGTTTACGCATGTGTTCGGGAACCTGATATATTTCTTTGCATTTCGGACAAATCTTTCTGACCAATCGCTGTGCCAGCACCGCGTTTAACGAGGCGGCTATCAAATACGGATCAATTCCTATATTGACCAGCCTGGTGACACTGCTTGCGGCGTCGTTGGTATGCAGCGTGGAAAGCACCAGATGGCCGGTCAAAGCGGCCTGGACGGCTATTCGAGCAGTCTCATTGTCCCGGATTTCACCGATCATTATGACGTCCGGGTCCTGCCGCAACAAGCTCCTCAGGGCCGTGGCGAAGGTCAGACCCACCTTCTCATTTGTCTGCACCTGATTACAAAAACCCAGCTCGTATTCCACGGGGTCTTCGACCGTGGAAATGTTTAATTGATCGCCCTCCATTTGCGACAAAGCCGAGTAAAGAGTTGTGCTCTTGCCGGAGCCGGTCGGGCCCGTCACCAATAAAATTCCATGCGGCAGATCTATCTGCCGGCCGAAAGCCTCGCAAGCCTTTGGCGCCATACCCAATTGCTCAAGGCCTCGCATTATCGACCTGCTGTCCAGCACACGGATTACCACTTTTTCTCCGAAATTGGTCAGCAGCGTGGAAATTCGCAGGTCAATTGTTCTGCCGCTCACCGAGACCTTGATTTTTCCATCCTGCGGAAGCCGCCTTTCGGAAATATCGAGGTTGGCCATAATCTTGATACGCGAAACGACCGCCGGGTGCATCTTTAACGGCGCCTGCATCGCTTCAAACAGCGTCCCGTCTATGCGGCACCTTATTCTGGCAAAATTTTCCTTTGGCTCGATATGTACGTCACTGGCCCCGTCATGCACGGCGTTGCTGATTAGGTAATTAACGAATTGAATAACGGGCGATTGACCCGCCATCTTTTCGAGGTCCTGAGACTCTTCTTTCTGGTCCTGAACGACCTCCACCTCCGTCATGTCACTGATGATGTCATTAAGATTATAGCCGCCGATCGAATCGGAGGCGTCGGCCTTGAAAGAATCACATACAGCCTGGATATCCCCAGGACTGCATACTATAACCTGTGGCGCCATTCGGGTCTGCCTTCTTATCTGCTCTATGGCAAAGACGTTTTCCGGCTCGCTCGTGGCAATTACCAAAGCATCTTTTTCTATTGCGATCGGCACAATATTGTTTCTTTTCATAAAATCGATATCGAGCTTGTCAAAAGCCTGCTTTTGCACATCCTGCGGCGTGATATGTCTGAACTCAAGGCCGCATAGCTTTGCCCTGGCCAGCAGGACATCATTGGCGCTGACAATCCCGTCGCTCAACAGCCTCTCCGCGGCGTCGAAAGGCTGCTTTTCCCCGGAAGAGCGAGAACCGCCACCTCCACCTACGGCGGAATCATGCTGCTGCTGTGTTATCTTTCCCATCTCCAGCAGAACGTCAGCGATGTCCCGTACCTGTGATTCGCCGGGCTCTTCCGGAGAATAAAGGTTGCTCAGGCCGCGTATCAAAGTACCGGCTGAATCCGTTGCGGCGAATTCTCCTGCGCCGTCAACGGCCACGTGCTCCGGCAAATTGTTCTCCAGCCCTTTTGAGCCATTATTTTTTACAAATCGAAACGGCAGCTTCATTCGGATAACTTCAATATTATTTCTAATTCTGTAGCCGAAGGTTCGGCCGGTCGAGGCGTATTAGTGTCCCACCATTGGAGTTTAACGTAATTCTCGCCTATCCGGACGACCTTGAAACCTTTTATCATATCTCCTTCATAAAGGATTTTGTCATCTATCATACAGCAATTACGCTGGTCAGCCTGCATCTTTATAATGCTGTTCAACTGCATACCCTTCGCTTTTTGTCTTGCCTGCTGCTGTCTGGCCGTCTCGTCGTCAATTCCAATGTCACCTTCCAGCGGATCAACTTTCCCCTTCAGGCCGCTCAGAAAAACCTCAAGCTCAAAGGGATTTTTTACAAGCTCGTTGACCGGTACTTGCAGGACATTCGAGGATTCGTAGAATTTTTTAATGATTTGATCCATTCGGCTGAACATTTCCGAGTTAGCGCCGACCAGCCGAGCGATAGCAATTTCGATTTGCGCTTCGTCAGTCTGGGTCTGCGAAGCGGATGCCGCCTTCGGCGTGCTGTTTTTAATCATAAACAAAAGACATAAAAGACCTAATCCAAACAGGAAAGCAACTCCCAGAGTGTTCCTTCGCACGTTTTTGCGCCGAGCTGACACTGTGATAAATTCCGCTGATTCCCCCCGGCCTGATGTTCCGTTGTCACTCTCAGTCGCGCTCCGCCGTGATGAGTCGTTCACTTCCGGCCTTAACTGCTGGCCGGCCGGCGGCGCGTTTATCATATCATTGCCCTGATCACGTAAAAAAGACAGCATAGTCAAACTCCATCATCAACTCATTGTTCATAGTTCGGTGTTCATAGACAATGAACGATGAACCATGAACTCTGAACCATTTAACTTTCTTTTTGCTGAAAGAAAATGCTCACTATAAAATCGGCTGTTACCTGACCCTCATTATCTTTCTGCTTATCCAATTGAAGCTGACGAATCTTCGTTATTCGCGGCAGCTTTTCGAGATCAAGAAGAAACGAGTAAAACGAGTTGAAATTCCCTTCCAGCTCCATCTTCAGAGGCTGTTCCACGTAATCCGTCTTTACCGGATTATCTTTAGTATCGAGCGTTCTGATTGTCTTGGGTTTTAAGCCTCGCCTCTGGGCAATCACAGTGACATCGTGAAGCACCCTGTCAATCTCGCTTGACGGCGGCAGTCTGCTCTCGAAAAAGCTGATTGCCTCTTCCACCTGCGCAAGCCTGCTTGAGAGATTGTTTGCCGCCGCAGCTTTGACCCGCTGCAGCTCATGAAGTTTGGCCCTCTTCGTATCCTTTTGCTGTTTTTTTTCCGCCAAATACTTGTTAGCCGGTTTAATCATATACCGGTACCCGGCAACGAGCGTGCCCGTCAGCAAAATAAAAAACACGGCCTTTCTGAAAGCGCCTGTCATAGTTATATCCTCATCATATTGCCGCCCAAGGTCTGCCAAAGGCGGACTTAATCATCTAAAAACCTCTTGGAGCACTCTCACGAGCGGCTCTAATTCCGTCCACATCATCCGCAGAAAGATGGATATTACTTTTAAGGACAGCAGACAGCTTAAATTGTCGAAAAGTTGTATCTTCTATTTTGTGCTCCTTTGATTCCACCAGGGCTACATTTTGCAGCAGGCTCGAATTACTCAGGCGTTCAATATAATCTGCAACCTGAAGGTCGCTCGGAGCTATGCCGCTGATATCTATATGCGTCTCGGACGGTTTCTCTGCTGAATCAGCCTTTGGTCCGCCAATAGCGGAAGCAGCCTGGTATTTATTCATCGCCGCCGGAGCAGCCACGGCGGGCTTAGTTTCTTTCTGCACCATATACAATCGCAACAATGAGACGCCGGCGGGCAGATTATTTGTCAACGACGCCAGCAAAACACTTTTGGGCACCGGCTCAAGCAGCTGGGCGGTCGTAATCGCCGTCCTCATCATCTCCTTTTGCTTGGCCTGCAGCTCGTTAAGCTTCTTTAGGTCCTCTTCCTCTTTGGCCATCTCCGCATCTATGCGAGCCACCTCACGGCCAAGGACGTGCTGTCGTATCTTAATGGTGACAAACATGCCTCCCAATGCCGTCATCACCACCGCCAGCAGAATAAGATACATCAGATTCATTCTTTGCGATTCACTGCTTTGAACGTAATCATCCGGAACAAAGTTTATATTGAGCATTTGAGGCGCCCCATCAGCCAAATAATCTTGAAAATGAAATTAAAATTCAAGGTTCAAATATCAAAAATCAAATTTAATCTTTGTTCATTGTTCATAGTTCGTTGTTCGTCGATGAACTGTGAACTACGAACTCATAACTCTTTGCATTTTAATTTTTAATTTGCTTTTACGACAAGCTAAGACCAAAAGCGGTAGCCCAGCTCGTATCACAATCTCTCCTGTCTATCCCTGAATGGAAAGGATTAGATATTTCCACCG
>CAZRNB010000072.1:0-15407 GCA_964601355.1 uncultured Pirellulales bacterium | reverse complement strand
AAAATTGCTCAAGTTTTCGATAAAACATCAAATGCTGAGCGTCATTGCGAGCGAAGCGAAGCAATCTCAATCATTCGAACGAATAAGATTGCCACGGTTCGCAAAGCGAGCCTCGCAATGACAACCTCACAAGTAACCTGTTACAAACCAATAAACATAGCCTTGTTGGTTATGTTTCTTCTTGGTTTGCTGTTTGGTCCAGCCTGTACAGTAAATGCCGGCTGGGAGCAGGCTGATGAAATCTTGAGCAGGATTAAAGCTCCGCAATTTCCCGACAAAGATTTTAATATTTCTGATTATGGCGCCGTCGGCGACGGACAGACGGATTGCACCGAGGCTTTTAACAAGGCTATAACGGCTGCCGGCCTGGCTGGCGGCGGCAGGGTGCTGGTTGGTAATGGTTCGTTCCTCACCGGTGCAATTCATCTGAAAAGCAACGTTAACCTGCACGTTTCAAAGGGAGCTACTATTAAATTTTCGGTGGACCCGAATAAATATCTGCCGGTCGTATTTACAAGGTTCGAGGGCGTTGAGTGCATGAATTACTCGCCTTTAATCTATGCCTACGAGCAGGAAAATATCGCTGTCACGGGTAAAGGGACGCTCGATGGACAGGCCAGCTACGAGAATTGGTGGGAATGGACGAAAACCGCCGGCGGTGATATTAAAGCTCAGAGAACCCAGGGCGAGGAAGGCGTGCCGGTTGAGCAGAGGATTTTCGGAGCCGGTAAGAAATTGCGGCCTAACATGGTTCAGCCTTACAAGTGCAAGAACGTTCTGATAGAGGGCGTGACAATCAGGAATTCTCCTATGTGGCATATTCATCCTGTGCTTTCAACAAATATCATTGTCAGAGATGTAAACGTTATCGGCCACGGTCCCAATAATGATGGCTGTAATCCTGAGTCGTGCAGGGACGTCCTTATTGAAGGCTGCTTCTTTAATACAGGAGATGATTGCATTGCGATAAAGTCAGGCAGAAATAACGATGGCAGAAGGGTGAATGTGCCGAGCGAAAATATAATTGTCCGCAAGTGTGAGATGAAAGACGGCCACGGTGGAGTCGTTATGGGCAGTGAGATGACCGGCGGCGTAAGAAATGTCTTTTCTGAGAATTGCACAATGGATAGCCCCAATCTCGACAGGGCTTTGCGGATCAAAACAAATTCAGTTCGCGGCGGTGTGGTTGAAAACGTCTATATGAGGAATGTCACAATTGGCCAGCTTGCCGAAGCTGTGGTCAGGGTCGAATTTTACTATGGCGAGGGCGATACGGGCAAGTTCACGCCGACGGTTCGCAACATAAATTTGGAAAACGTCACCAGCAAAAAGAGCAGGTACGCTCTGCAGATCAATGCTTATGAGCGTTCGCCGGTCACCGACATCCACCTGAAGGATTGTACGTTTGACGGTGTCGAACGGCCTAATGTGCTTGAAGGAGTCAAAAATCTTGTGTTGGAAAATGTGAAGATTAACGGCGAGGTCGTGAAATAAAAGATTAGTTACCGCTCCCTGACGGTCGCGGTGTCTTTGTATTTTAATATGACCGCTCCCTGACGGTCGCGGCTCTGATGGGATGAAATGGAATGGATTATCCTATCGCATATCTTATAACGTTTACAACTTATGGAACATGGCTGCATGGTGACGAAAGAAGAAGTGTCGACAAGGAACATAATCAGTATTGTAGTGCTTTTATTGCTCCAGTTCCAGGCCTAAATAGAAAAGAAAAAAGTGCCCTTAAGAATCCTCCATTTACATTAGGGCAAAGTCAACGTGACACAGTTCTGGAGGCGATTTTTGAAGTGTGCAAGTTTCGTGGCTGGTTTGCACATGCTGTTCACGTCAGGAGTAACCATGTTCATATTGTCGTAAGCGGTGAAGAAAAGCCGGAAAAAATGATGGTCAATTTTAAGGCTTATGCCACAAGGACCATTAGAACAAGTGGTGACAACAAAACGACTATCAAGAAATACTGGACACGGCATGGCAGCACAAAATATATTTGGTCGAAAGAAAGACTTGCCTCTGCAATTAGATATGTTAAGAGTGAGCAGGGTAAGATAATGGCGTTTGGACAGAGCCACGAACGTCAGTGGGTGGTGAAAAAGAATAGAGAAATATCATGGTAAATGACAAAGATTTAAGTAGGGCGTTTCAGTTAATAGACAAATCCAATAATATTTTGCTTACTACCCATACCAAGCCGGACGGCGACGCCTGCGGCTCAATTGCCACATTGCATGATACTCTAACCGCTATCGGCAAAAAAGTGAAACCATTATTTCTTTCGCCGCTGCCGAAATGGTACGCATTTCTTTTTGCTGAAAAAGTTCCTGTCCTCGGCGGAGATATTCAGCTTGAAGAGCTGATGAAAGGGCGGTTTGGCGAATTTGAGCTGATTATAATTATCGATACCAATAGTTATAGCCAACTGCCGAAATTTGAAGAGTACCTAAAACAGACTGATAAACCTGTTTTAGTAATTGATCATCATGTCACCGGTGACAATCTTGGAACCGTCGAGCTGGTTGAGCCAAAAGCTGCTGCTTCGTCTTTGATTGTTTATGATTTATTAAAATATGCTAAATGGCCTGTAACTGAGAAAATCGCTCATGCTCTCTTTTTGGCGGTCGCTTCCGATACCGGCTGGTTCCAGTTCAGTAATACCGACAGCAGGGTCTTTCGTGTTTGCGGTGAGCTGATGGAAGCCGGTGCAAATCCGGCGGGGCTGTATCGGCAGCTTTATCAGAATTATTCGCAGAGCCGGTTTAAGCTTATGCTTGCCATGCTCAGCACATTAGAATCGCATTTTGATGGTCGTTTCGCAACGCAATATCTGCTTCAGAAGGATTTTGAGCGAACTGGTGCCTCGTACGAGGATACGGAGGATTTGATCAACGAATGTCAGCGGATAAGCTCAATAGAAGTAGCAGCCTTATTTGTGGAATTAAAAGATGGCCGAATCAGGTGCTCTTTGCGGAGCAAAGGCGCTGTTGACGTATGTAAGATTGCCCAAAAATTCGGAGGAGGAGGCCACAAAATGGCCGCGGGTATGTATCTGACCGGCCCTTTAGAGAACGCAATGTGTGTTATAAGTGAAGAGCTTGAAAAGCAGTTTTATATCTAAGCTAAAATATTCCTTATGGGGAAAACCGCTTGCGACATCCGAATAGGCACATCAGGTTGGCATTATGACCACTGGTCGGGGCTGTTTTATCCAGCCGACCTGCCAAAGAATAAATGGTTTGAGTTTTACGCTCAGCATTTCGATACAGTCGAAATAAACAATACCTTCTATCAACAGCCCAAACAGCAGACCTTCAAAAATTGGCACGAACAAGCCCCAAAGAATTTTGTCTTTACTGTAAAGGCGAATCGGTTTATCACCCACATTAAAAAGCTTAAAGATGTAGAAGAGCCGCTTGAGAGATTCTTTGAGGGCGTTCGGCTATTAAAATCAAAGCTCGGCCCAATTTTGTTTCAGTTACCGCCAAGCATGCACAAAGACCTTAACCGATTAAGAGATTTTCTGCAGGTTTTGCCAAAAAATAGAATCGCCGTTTTCGAATTCAGACACGAGAGCTGGTATTGCGAAGATACTTACAAGCTGCTTGACAAATTTAATGCGGGCTTTTGCATACACGATTTAATTGGCAAAGATTCGCCACAAATTGTGACGGGGGATGTTGCATACGTCCGTTTTCATGGCACAGAAGGGCGATACTCCGGCAGTTATTCGAAAGCCCAATTGCGTGAATGGGCCAAGTGGCTCAAAGAGCAAACCAGCCGAGTCCACAGCATATACGCCTATTTCAATAATGACGTTGCCGGCCACGCCGTCAGCAACGCAAAGACTTTAACGGAGCTACTTCGTGACCTGTGAATCGCGCTCTGCTTGACATTTCACGAAAAAAACAAATTTAACTGTTGCATTGACAGTTAAAGAAACTATAATTTCGAAAATCGATTGAGCTATTGTAGTCAAGACCAGAGTGGTCGTTTTTGACAATCATTTTCGTGAAAGGAGTTAATTATGAAAATGGGAATGTCACTGTTAGGTATCGTAATTATTGTGATCGGTTTGTGCGGCTCGGCTGCTTTAGCTTTGGATTATATGGGAGCTCCAAAGGCGAGCCTGGAAAAAGGCAAGTTAGGTGCCGGATATAATTATTCTTACAGTAATATGAATATAGATATTAAAGGGGCTTACTTTGGAGATCACGACGTTTCTGTAATTGAGATGCCTGAGAAGCTGAAGATAAATAAGCAGTATGTTGTTTTGGACTATGGCCTCCTGCAAGGTTGTGATGTTTATCTATTACTTGGTTGTGCCAGGAACAAGGCAGAGATTAAGAACAATACTACAGACACTAAAGAAGCTGATTCAGGTAACGAATTTGCCATCGGTTTTGGAGTAAAAAAGAATTTTTATGAAGATGAAAAATTAACGCTGGGCGGAATGTACCAGATGAGCTGGGTGCGTGACATACCTATTGATGGGAGGTTATATATTGATCAGATGGAGCCTTGGTACCATACTGTTAACGGTGAGCTTGATTTGACCGAAATACAAATTGCAGCCGGGCCTACTTATAGGCTGAATGAATTTGTCAGTATTTATGGTGGCCCGTTCTTTCACTTTATCTCTGGTGATTTTAACTACAGGGAGACCTGCAGCATTTGCGGTGTAATTAGTGATAAAACAAGTAATGTCAGAGAGTCTTCCTGGTTTGGCGGCTACGTCGGCACACAGGTGGATATCATTAAGAATGTTCCTTTTAGCATCGAGTATATGCACACGGCGTTTGCTGATGCCCTCGGCATGAGCCTCATCTGGAGATTTTAATAAATTCCTGATTTGTATTTGAACAAATAAGTTCCCATTGCGGTATTGCCGTTAGACAAGGATGTTCAATCCCTTCTCGATTGCGCATTGATGCGCTGATGCAATCTCTTGAAGGGTAGGTCGGCGGTTTATTTTGCGGTGAGAGATGGGCTGCGCCGCGAAATTGGGGAACTGTTGCGCAAGCACGGGTTTAAAGAATGATTGGGACCGATGACCCTCAGTATGCTCAGAAAATGTTCAATGCCCAGCCCTTGACTTGACAAGGGTCGTTCACATCTCGAATTGAATCCTCGAATTCCCGCTATTGCAACGAGCTGCCGAAGAGCTTATAATTTTACCTGCATGTGCTTCAGTCCATTACTTACGCCGTATGCGTGTATAGCATCAACAACTTTACGATAAGGAATACCGATATGCAATTAAATCGTCGTCACTTTTTTGAATTGGCAGCCGGCACAGGTTTATTGTCAATCCTGCAAGGCTGTCAATCATCTCCAAACAGGCCACGAGCCGTGTCGCAAAAGTCTAAGGTCACTTTGGAGGAATTAGAGAAAACCGCTGAAGCGCCTGTGCTGCAGTTGGACGGCGTCAGCTCGCCGCTATTAATCGAGTCTATTGAATTGCTGCAAAAAGGGCAGGAGTACTTTGTCCACGCCAGGTCCAAAGACGGTGCTGAAGGCATTGCCGTAACCAATGAAAAAGCAGAATATCTGTATCCGATACTTAACAACCTGGTTATTCCCTACTTCATTGGCAAAGATGCCCGCGACCTCGAATCGCACCTGTTCGAAGCATACAGGTATCGCAGCAATTATAAGCTCCAGGGCCTGGCATTGTGGTGTCCCCTGTCCTGGGTGGAGTTTGCTCTTTTGGACATGATGGGCAGGGTAGCCGGCAAATCTATCGGGCAGCTACTGGGCAGTGTTATCCGGCAGGAAGCTCCCTTCTACGTGGCAAGCGGACGCCGTGACACGACGCCGGAACAAGAAGTAGAATACCTCATTAAATTGATTGAGGAAACGGGAGCCAAAGCCGTCAAGTTCAGGCTTGGCGGGCGCATGAGCCGGAATGCAGATGCAATGCCCGGAAGGACCGAGCGGCTAATCCCTCTGGCCCGTAAAACGCTGGGCGATGATATTGCTATCCATGCTGATGCCAATAGCTCTTATGACCCGCCAAAAGCCATCGAAGTCGGAAGGATGCTGGAAGATATAAATGCAGTCTATTTCGAGGAGCCTTGCCCCTTCGATCACCTGGAAGATACGAAGCAGGTAGCCGATGCCTTGACAATTCCTATTGCCGGCGGTGAGCAGGAATCCAGTCAGCGTCGCTTTCGCTGGATGATTTATAATCGCGGCGTGGATATTGTCCAGCCGGACCTGCATTATTACGGTGGATTCATCCGCTCCACACGCGTGGCCCGTATGGCCGCCCTTGCAGGGATGCCGAGCACGCTCCACATTTCAGGCGGCTTTGGATTCGTCTATATGCTGCATTTCGCCTCTTATATACCCAATCTTGGCCGGTACCAGGAATACAAGATGGGCATCGACAGATACAGCAAATTGTTTGACCCACCTTTGGAAATCAGGAACGGCGCCATCACTGTCCCCAAGGGTCCCGGCGTAGGTATTACAAATATAGCGGATCTATTGAAGGGTGCGAAACAGGTGGTGTAAGATGAATCGAACTTAATCAAGCAGTAAAAGTCGTAGGAAGCATCCAAGATTCATTTTAAAGCAGGGGGTGAGGAAAAGAAATATAAAGGCTTGAGGCTTACAAGAAAAAAGCCCCTGCATAGGCGAGAACGAGTGTATCCCTTTATTTCTAATTTCTTTTAGCTATATTGAAATACTCGTCTTCTGCCTGACAGGGGCTAAAATATTGTGGCTCTTTCCCTATTCCTTCTTAGCTCCCCTTAACGCTGCCGGCATTACGATCTGACTTGTGTGCAATTCACACCGAGTGACAATGCAAGCTCAAGCTAACATGGCCGGACTGGTCATTCTCCAGAGCCACTTTAACTCCTCATATCATTCAGAACTTTGCATCGGCATATTACGTTCTCGTTCTTGAATCTTTTTAAAGTGTCCCTAACCTGGCAATTCAAGGTTGTTTAACAGGCGTAAAAACTCCATAATTTCAGGAGCTTATCACTTCTTATTCAATACCCCCAAAAGCCAGATTAACAGATTGACTATCTTTTCCCACGCGTGACAATTACCCCCAATTAGCCCCGATAACAAAGAATTTTTCACGGTAAAAACATTTGCTTACCCAGATTAAAAACTTTGAGATTTTTTTTGTATTAGCCAAAAGATATCTTGGAATGCTAACTATAAAAGCACGTTTAGTCCTTTTTGAAGTGCGTAGTCGTGTACAGATTCGATTTCTTGCTGCGTAGGTCTTCGATTTATTTTAGGATGCGAGGAGGCTTTATAGCAGGGATGGTACTGGTTCATTACATTTATGGTAGTTTTTGGACTGATCTGTTCCGCTAAAAAGTCTATAATCTTAAAACTTCCTGCCAAGTTCTCAGGCAGAACCAAATGTCTTACCAAAAGGCCGCGTGTTGCCAGACCTTTTTCTACCTGCAAATCACCAACCTGCCGGTGCATCTCCTTGACGGCAGCGAAATTTACCTGCGGATAGTCCGGCGCAGCGGAAAACTCTCCAGAAGCTTTAGGATCTGAATATTTCATATCCGGCATATAAACATCTATGTAGCCATCAAGTAATTTGAGTGTTTCAACTGAATCATAGCCGCCGGAATTATAAACAGTCGGCAGCACGAGGCCTTTCTTTTTGGCCAATTCAATCGCCGCTGCAATTGCCGGGATAACGTGCGTAGGCGTGACGAAATTGATATTACAGCAGCTATAATCCTGCAATTCGAGCATAGATTGAACCAACTGCTCGATAGTCACTTGGCGACCATGACGTTGATGGCTGATATCATAATTTTGGCAGAAGATACAGCCTAAGTTGCAGCCGGCAAAAAATATCGTGCCTGAGCCGCCGGTGCCGACAAGAACGCTTTCTTCGCCGAAATGCGGCCCAGCCGAACTAACAACCGGCATATCGGCAGTACCACAAAAACCTGTCTCGCCCTTTCTGCGATAGACCTTGCACTTACGCGGACAAAGTGTGCACGGATTCATTCGCTCCCATAATCGCTTGACGGTTGGACTGAAAGAATCAAGGTCGCATGGAGATGTCATATTCAGTTCTCTATCGAACCGTCGCCGTTCCGGCGACGGCTAAACAACTTGAATCACGATTTTACATTATTATAGACTACCGGTTTGTTTAACAGTTGTCCACACGGCCACTGGCAATATGCAGAACTATCGGTATTGTCTGAAAGTCAAATTTAAGTTATACTATAATGCTCGCATAGAAGGTTAAAAATAATGACAGGAAATCCTGAATTAACGGAACAGAAAACAGGTTTGGCGCATCCCAAAAATCAGAGGAATGACTCTGAAGAGATACAACTGCATGCAGAGACGGAGCAGTATTTACTTGCTGCCCGCCTCGTGGCTGGTGAGCACGCAGCCGCAGATGAGCTTGTCGATAAAAACTATCAGCAGATATATCTGTTTGTCAGAAGGCTCGGCCATAGTCGTCATGTAAGTGAGGATTTGACCCAGGAGACGTTTTTACAAGCCTGGCATCATATAGGCCAATTAAGAGACGGCAGAACGTTAAGCAGCTGGCTATATCATATTGCGGCCAACGCCTCAAAACTTTATTGGCGAAAATATAAAAGGAGGTGTACGACCAGCACAGAAACACTTGAGCTGCCTGATAACGGAACCACCGGACAGCATAAGGTTGAACATGACGAGCGATTAAATAGTTTGAAAATCGCTGTTGAGAAACTGCCCTTTAAACTCAGACAGGCGATTGTTCTGCATTATATGCAGCATTTAAGTATCGCCGAAGCTGCTGAAGCAGCGGATATAAGGCAAGGCACTTTCAAAAGCAGGCTAAACAGGGCATTAAATATCCTGAGAAAGCAAGTTTCTGATTAAAAGGCAGGTGCGAGATGAGTGAAGAACAGTTGCAGAAAGCATTAAATGAGCTGGCAAAAGCTACCACGGAAGCCGTGCGTCCGGGCCTTGCTGAGGATATAAAGCACAACATTCCCCATGCGCTTAATCCACATAGACGCGGTATGGATACCATCAATATTATAATTGACTTGAGGATAAGTAAATTGGCCGCAGCGGCAGCAATAATCATATCAATGATTCTCCTGGCGAGCTTCTTCGGCTGGCGAGATTCCCGTGGAAGCAGCATATATCAGGACAACAAGATACTGGTGGCATATCTTCTGCACAGCCAATCCCAAAGAAACAAGCTGTTAGTGGTCAAGTCAAGATATGAGCACCTGGTGGAAAAAAGCGAGGAGGCAGTATATTATGGCGATAAAGCAAATTTGAACGATAGTAACGCTGTGCTTTTGCAGTGGAGACTTCCCGATGGATATTACATGATAATAACCGGCGATTTCCAGGAAAAAACCGTTAATTCTGAAGAGTTAGTAAATCTTTTGAGCAAAATGCTTCAGAAAAATAAGTAATATGTTATGTCTTATAGTCTTATAAAAAAGCCATAATCCTCTTGATATTCTTTTTGTTTTATGGTAGGATACACGCTAACCATATCAAAAAACCATAATAGAAGGAAGAGTAATAGATATGAACAGGAAAAGAGGTTTCACCCTTATAGAGCTTTTGGTGGTTATCTCCATAATTGCACTATTGATGGCGATATTGATGCCGGCTTTGAACCGGGTAAAAAACCAGGCAAGGGCGGTTATGTGCCAGGCGAGATTGAGAGAATGGGGCGTGCTTCATAAGTTATATACGGATGACAACAACGGCTATTTCTATGAAGGCTGGGGGTATGGAAACACCCACCCTGGTCAGAGTTCTGAAATAGGTCTTTGGATGAATGCCATGCGGCCATACTATAAAGACAATTGGAATATGCTGCTCTGCCCTTGTGCCAGCAGACTTGTGTTAAATAGCTCTGACTGGGGTACTTTCAAGGCTGTTGAGCGTACTATTGCCACTCTCGGTGGAGGGACCTTTCGTTATGTTTTTAGCTATAGCGAAAATTCCTGGATCAACTATATGACGGCCGACCGTAATAACCGCAAAAAGGAATGGTTCTGGAAAAGTGTTCTGGATGTTAAAGGCGCAAATAATGTCCCGGTATTCGGCGACTCCACGTGGCATGATGCGTGGCCGCTTGACAATGATGCGCCACTGCCGAATCCGGATGCATTCGGGTATGGTGACAAAGGCACAACAGGAGAAATTAATCATTTTGTCATCAATCGACATAATGGCTTTATTAACATGCTTTTTATGGATTTGGCCACAAGGCACGTCGGACTTAAGGAAAACTGGACGTTGAAGTGGCATCGTGCGTTCAATACAGCGGGTGCCTGGACAAAAGCCGGTGGTGTTCAGCCAGGTGAGTGGCCTGCATGGCTCAGCAGATTTAAAGATTACTAAAAGATAATCAATTTAAAAAGGCCGCTCTCCCTCTTCGGCCTTTTTATCAATTCATCACTGTGAACAGCTCCGTCACTTATCCATCATGTATGAGATTTTTCTCGAAAGTGACTGGTTCAATAAATAATAGCGGTTGCCTCTTCTATCTTTTTGACAACATTGTTGATATTTGCCGATTCTGTTATACAGCCATCGAAGCCTTTTTTCAGCAAAGCGATAGACTCAGAATCGCTTAGATTATTCGCAAGTGCTATGACTTTGATGGTCTGCAAATCTTCGTTGGCACGAATGCTTCTGCAAATACTCGTTGCATCTATGCCTTCAGCCAGAAGATTTATCAGCAAAACGTGTGGAGCAAATTTTTGAGCAGTAGCGCCGGTTTCAAAATTGCTCGCAACGGTTTGCACCTCGTAGCCAGCTCTGGCCGACAAAGTCTCAGCGAAAGCCAGGGATGTATCTTCGTTACTATCTACTATCAGCACGCGGATTTTGCCGATCGGCAGTCCAGCCGTAGGCATATTGTGCGTTTTCATGAAGCGGACCAGCTCGCTTACCGGTATTCGACGGTCTTTACTGCCGGGGATGCGATAACCCCTCAACTGGCCGCTGTCAAACCACTTCGACACCGTCCGAGGAGCCACGTTACAAATTTTAGCAACATCACCCGTCGTCAGAACATTTTTACCTTTTGCCATTTCTTTCAGCCCTGTAACCTCTCGTATTTTTACCACACCTTAATTCGGCTTGAAATTGAGGTTTGTTTAATACAGAAATCATATTTTTCGGCTCTATGCTCAATAAATAGCCATATTGTGGGATTGCCAAGTCCTATAAACATTTCTAATTTAAATTATTTGCCTTTTCTTATTAAATGATTAAAGGTGTCAATTGCATACAGCCGAAAAAATTTTTGATGTATTAAGTACAAGCAGTACAATTCAGTTTAGCCCCCACTCCTGAGGTGGGAGTTAACGGTTTTCTTTGACGAGGAATTTTCTTATGCGGATATATTTATCTCGACCGGATATAACCGAAGAAGAAATCGAAGCGGTTTGTGCGGTGCTTCGCAGTCCAAATCTGTCGCTTGGCCCAAAAGTAACAGAATTTGAGCAGGCCTTTGCCAAATACATCGGCAGAAAACGGGCGGTAGCCGTCAATAGCGGCACAAGCGGCCTATTTTTGTGCATGTTGGCGTTGGAAATAGGCCCAGGCGATGAGGTCATCACTACGCCGTTCACCTTTATCGCTTCTGCGACATCAATTATGATGGCCGGCGCCAAACCGGTCTTCGTGGATATTGACCCGGTGAGGCTGAATATTGATCCTGCAAAAATTGAATCAAAAATTACCGGCAGGACAAGAGCCATTCTGCCGGTCGAGGTTTTTGGCAATCCAGCCGGTTTCGATAGAGTCTGCGAAATCGCACAAAAACATAATCTGCCTGTTATCGAAGATAGTTGCGAGGCACTCGGTTCCACACTTAACGGCAAAAAGGCCGGCACATTCGGCACAATCAGTGTATTCGGTTTTTATCCCAATAAGCAGATAACCACAGGTGAAGGCGGTATGATTTTGACCGACAACGATGAACTGGCGGATTTATGTGCGTCGTTTCGCAATCAGGGCAGGGACAATGGAGACAGTTGGCTATGCCATGAACGATTGGGCTATAACTTCCGTCTTAGTGACATAAATTGTGCCCTTGGAATTGTTCAGCTTTCAAGAATCGAACAAATCAAGGCCAAACGCCGGCAGGTCGCAAAATGGTATCAGGAAATGCTTGCAGACGATGACAGGTTAATATTACCTGCCGAGCCGGATAATTGCGATGTGAGCTGGTTTGTCTTTGTTGTCCGGCTTGCAGACGAATTTTCTTCTAAGCAGCGAGATAAGATTTTAGATGAGATGAGAAATAGGGGCATTCAAGTCGGAAATTATTTTCCACCTGTGCATTTGCAGCCTGTAATGGTCGAGCGGTTCGGCTATAAACACGGCGATTTCCCTGTTACTGAATCTATCAGCGACCGGACTTTCGCTCTGCCGTTCTATAATAATCTTACCAAAGACCAAATCGCAACCGTTTGCAAGACATTAAAAGAGGTTCTCGATAACGTGCTATCTGCCGTATGTTTTGGGTAAACAGTTAATTTGCCGCCTTGTAAATAATCTTGCCGTGTTTTAGCACGTTTTCCAGAAATCCGCTTTTATCGTTTTCACGGCATAAAAGCACTGGTTCAATGCGCTTATTTACGGTGCGCACAAGATTAAATAATTCAGCGCTTGTCTTGAGGTAATCGCCTCTAAATTTATCAATTACCACTGCGATATCTATGTCGCTATTTTTTCCGGCCGTGCCTTTGGCGTGTGAGCCATAAAGTATCACCATACTGACAGGCATAAAACTTTTTACTTTTTGGGCGTAAAGCTTTGCTATTTCAACAACTTTCTTATCCATGTGTAAAATCTCTTTGTTTTGATGTAAAGCTCTTCACATTTCCTCGTGGTAAGTGTTTTCAACAAAAGTTCTCTATCTTCGGGATACCGAGCCTGTATATTGAGCGGCATAAGTTCATTAAAAAGCGAAAAATGTTCCTGGCCAGAGAGTTCGTCAAATTTTGATTCTTCCGAAAGAAAGAGAAGATTATGACTATAAGGAGGCTCTTTTTTCTGAGTATGCCAGAAGTAGGCCTTTAGACATTTCTCAATTACCTGATGGCAGAGAAAGCCGACATATAAAAACCTTTTTGATTCCAGCATTGTTTTCGCGCTCACCAAATCATAATGAGCTGTATCAAGCCAGTATCCTATTTTCTTTTTCGTATCCATTAAGCCTCTTTATCTCCAAAAATTTACATTTTTTCCTTTCGCCGAAATTATACCATAAACCCGCAACAAAAACTCAAACTTTCGTTTGGCATCGGCGGTTTTTTATCTTAAATATATAGTAGAGAGAAATAAAAAACGGCTGGGGGGATGGCCGATAACACTGCCTTAATGGGGGAAATTGATGAAAGGTTTGGCAAGCAAACTGATATTTTTCCTGATAGTCTTTTTTGCCGGCTTTGCAACCGCAATTTACATGCTGGCGCCTGTGCCGGAAAATCAGGCTCACAAGAAAGGCCTTGCACATTCAGCGTTCAAGTCGGATGAATTTGCGAAATCTTTCAATCAAAAGATGCAAAAGTGCGTTGATTACAGCAAGAACACTGCCGGCCGCGCTGGCAGGTACGTAAAACAAAAGCTTAACGACAAATAGCTCTCGATCAAGGGCTTTAGCAAAAACAATTTAACTCAATCTTCGGAGGGGTGGATATGTAGTTCCGCTTATAGCGGATTGGCCGTGGACCTGTAGGGGCCCACGGCCAAATTTTTGCGCCACACAGAAAAAACTAAACCAGGCTAAATCAACTCGGTTTATTACTACCGGTTATATACAGAAATTATTTTTTGACCTTGAATTCGTACTCGTAAATTTTCTTGTCTTTATCCGACAGGTCTTGACCTTGGCAGCGAAGAATAAAACCATCAGTGGTTTTCCGGTATTCAAATGGTTTGCTGCTGAATAAATCCACCGGCAGACCGGCAGGCAACGTATCAGGCAATTTGCCTGTCTTGGCTTTTATTAGATAAATCTCAATAGCTGTCTTAGTGGCATTGTCTTGGCTCTTTCGCCTTATTTCTAAAGTATAGATTTTCCCTAAAGAATTTAATGAAATTGAAGTCAATGTTGCATCTGGATTATCATTAGCGTCCTTCTCAATTTTGTTCTCCAATTTGACAAGTTTCTCATAGGTCTGCTGATACGGTAAGGCTGACTCCAGAGCGGCTATGAAAGCATCTATAGTTTTGAACCAGTAATCTTTGTTTCTCTTGAAAAACTCTTCATCGGCTGTCGATATACGCTCACCAATTTTCGGGTCAGAAGCCACATTATCAGGTATCGCCTTTATAAGAGACTGAATTTTCTCCTTTCTCATTGTTGCTGCGCAGATTTGAGTCTCCTGCACGATGCGGTCTTTTAGCGAGGGGAATTTATCGTCGATAGCGATATAATTCTCCTTCAAATTGTTTAGTAATTCCGCATTATCCGGCATATCCTTGAGAATATTCTGCATAGCCTTGTTTGCACGGGCGTTAATTGCCACGGCAACTAAATAGCTTACAATTGTCTTGTCTGCTGCATGTATAGCTATTTTGTGCATACTTAGGCAGCGCTCTAACGCATTTTTGTAATCGCCCTTTTCGGCTAATAGTTCTGCATCAGCATGTATTAAAAATGCTATTTGCCTAATCTTTGCAAGGTTAGGCATCGCCAGCTCGAATCCTTGCGAATAGTCATAGCCCCAGTCGCAGGTTTGTATGTTAGCTGCTTTTACGACCAAGTCGATTACCGGACTGTTTTTTTCCAAGAAATTTTCGATTTCTTCGTTACTTTTGAGCTTACCATCCATAAAATCAAAGAGCATCTTATCCAGCGTGGCATCCGGTTTTTCATACATTAGAAACGCCTGATAATAAAGCAATGCGGCATTATCCGTAAGCTGGGCAAAAACCGATGAAGTTGATAAGAAAAATATCAGAGCAGCGCAAATAGTCTTGATTAAATTGTTATTGCCAATAGATTTCATAATAGTTTTCCTTTCTGACCCGCCTGCCCAAAGTGTTACGGCGGGCAGGTTTTATGTGCCATTGAATTCTGCGAGTAATTCTTTAACCGTTATTTCAGCCGGCTGAAAACCCAGCTTTTCAATAGCCTTTTCACACTGTTGTTCTACAGCTTCTATCCCGCCGCGACGATAAGCCGTCATCAGTGACATGTTTGTTAGCATCTCGGCTGGAGATTGTTCAACTTTGGGGACATTGGCAGTATCGGCTTTTTCACCTGGGCCCAGGTTATAGACAAAAAAACTGACTGCCAGAATTATCAACGCTGCAAAGGCGATTTTTATGCCAGGGCTTTTCGCAATTATTCCCAAAGTACGCGACCCGGCTAAAGCTGATTTTGTTGCTTTCGATTTTGCCTGTGC
>CAZRNB010000071.1:0-15515 GCA_964601355.1 uncultured Pirellulales bacterium | reverse complement strand
TTTGATGTGCATTTTCAGGCATGGCTCACACCGCATAGCTACCGAAAAGTAGTAATCAGTATTTAGTCGTTGGTACTTAGTATTTAGCTAATGACCAGCGACTAACGACCAGCGACTATCGACTACGGACACGGAAGATATCGCTTTCAGTCTGCTCCTCACGGTTCAGATAATTCTTTAGAGACAGTCTCGGCGGATTTGACAGCATCAGCACAGTAGTGGACTTGTTCACTTTCTGAATCAACAAGTCGTGGATGTTCGTCCATTGTCCCCCCGCCTGCGCGGGGGTTAGTAGCCTGTATTATTCGGTTTATGCATGATGATAAGTTGAAATTTTGGGTTTTTGCTCCTGAGGTATCTGACCCCAATGTATCCGACAGTAAGCCTCATGGTTATAGATACTCAAGATATGCGTGCACTGCGGAAACAGGCATTTCCTGCCTTCAGGCGAAGTCTTTAGTGGTTTTTTCATCTTTACTCCTTTATGTAAAGCGCCAAACAAAAAAGGCCATAAAGGTTAGTTGTCTTCCTCTGCGGCCTAAAGATTTCCTAATCTTTTTTGTTTTATCAATTATACCACATTATTGGGCTTTGTCAAACAATCTTTTACTAAGATACTGCCCTCTTCCTTCTACCATCCGTCATCCGTCCTCCGTCTTCTGTCTTTCTGTCGTCCATCGTCTCTCGTTTTACCGCTCCCTTACGGTCGCGGCTCTGCTATTTTCGTCCATCGTCAATCGTCCCTCGTCCCTCATCCCTCATCTTACCGCTCCCTTACGGTCGCGGCTCTGTTATCTGTACTCCGTACTCTGCCGGCCCCACAGGCCAGTCCCTTCGACAAGCTCAGGGCAGGCTCTGAGCCAGGTCGAAGTCCACAGGACGCCTTACGGCGGATAAGCCAGCTAAACTCTTTTAGAGATATCACTATTTTCTAATACCTTATGCTCCTATGCTCTTAACTTACTGCAGCTCCTCTTCAAGCTTTTCCATAGATTCATTTAATTCTCCGCGTATGCTATCCAGCTTTCTCTTAGGCGCTTTTATTTCTTCTGTTGTCTCAGGAAGCATCTCGTCTGGCTCGTCTATCACATAAGGCGTAATAAACACGATCAATTCATTGTTGGCCAGCAGGGTCTCATTATGCCGGAATAAACCGCCGGCTATAGGTATATCACCAAAGAAGGGGACTTTTCGCTTAATAGCGCTATCCTTCTGGAAAAGGATGCCGCCGAGCATAATAGTTTGGCCGTCCTGAACAATCATGTTGGTCTTCGTCTCCATCTCTGTCCTTGCCGGCTGGCCATTTACATCGTCACCGGTGAGCTGTGAGAGGATTATGTTTATAACCATGTCCACCTTCTTTTCGGGCGTAATGCTTGGCCTGGCCGCCAGTGTCATACCTACTCTCTGAAACTCGACACTCTGTGTAGTTGTCTGGTTTGTGACGCCCATCTGCGTCTGAAATGCAATTTTATCGCCCTTGAAGAAGCTCGCTTCCTCATTGTCTTTTGTCCACAAAGTCTGCTGATTGAGAATCTTTGCGTTGGTATTCTTAACAAGAAAATCAATCAGTGCATATACGTCAATGCCCACACCGAGCAAAGTTCCGGACCCTGTAGCACCGGCTGTGCTCATCGTTGTCCTGGTAAGCTCGCTCGTAGTGTCAGTGCCGTGCCTAGCTAAATTCGTAAGAGATGTCAACGCGGTTACTGCATTTTCTCCCAATGTACCAAACGATGATGAATTCGTTGCCAATTGCACTCCAAGAGAGGTCATGCTTTTATGGTCAACTTCAACGATTTCCGCTTTTATCATAACCTGCTTGCCGGGTATATCGAGCTGGTGAATCAGTTCCTCTATCCGTTCGATATACCCCGGAGGAGCAAGAACCATAATAGCTTTGCTGTGCGGGTCAGGAACAAAGCGTATCCTGCCGATGACGTTGCTTATCGGCATCTCTTCGGTAGTAGTGCTGCGAGCACCAGAACCGGACCACCAGGGAGTATAGGAGCCGCTTTGCGAACTCTGTGTGCCGCTGGTGCCGCTGGTGCCGCCGGTACTTTGACCGGTGTCGCTGGTGGTTGTAGTGCTCGATGTTTGCTGGTCCATCGAATAAGTGCCGAGGCCCTGCGCACTAATACGAATCGGTGCACTAGTGCCAGGCGCGTTAAACATCGCATTGAGCCGCTCAGCCAGGTCTTCAGGGTCTGCGTATTTTAGCTGAACAATTTTGGGCACCTCTGCCATTTCCTGCTTGTCAAGATCGCGTATCAGCGCCTCAACAACAGCGTACGCCTCCGGAATCTTGCTTATAACGATTATCTTCTTTGTGCCAGGCACTTCTTCAAAGGTCAGCTGCCCATACAGCGGCCCGACTATCTTTTGCTTTTCCGTACCTGAGCTATATCCGTATAACAGCTCGTAAATTGACATACCGTTGCCGCTGCTCTCTTCGCTAAACAGCGTCCTGAGCAGAGTAGCCATCTGCACCGGGTCGGAATTATAAAGCTCAACTATTCTCGGCTTTACCTCATTTATATCCAGCGGAGCATCCCACTCTTTTACCTGCGTACGGATTTTGTCCATGTTTTCGGGCGAGGCAATCACCGTTACCTGCTTGAGTGAAACATACGATATCACCTTAACCGTATCGGGTGACGTCGTAGTTCTGCTGGAGCTATAAACATAATAATAGGATCTGGAGCTGCTGCCTGTAGAGCTGGTTTGGCTGTAAAGATCATCAATGTTCGTTTTGATCTGGTCAGGATCAGCATATTTTAATTTAAAGTGTTCTGTTATAAATTGACCCGGAGGACGATCCACCTCGGCAACAAGTGCCCTGACCATTTCCCGCATGTCCTGTCTGCCGAAGACCATAATCTGTCTTGCCTGCGCAAGTGGTTGAACAAGAACACTCGCCCTGAGCTCCGTCCCCGGCATCTGCTCCAGAGCCTGTGTGATACGGTCGGATACCTCTGTGGCATCGACATACGTGATGGGAATGGTTTCATATTCTTTTTTGATCTCTTCCTGCATGTCGAGCTTATTTATCCATTCTTCAATCCGCTTCATGTCCTCTGCCGAGGCCCTGGCTATAATCCATTTGCGACTAGGCACAGGGATCAAAATAACAGGTGACTGACTCGGCCCGATCAACACCGAGCTTGATCCCGTTCTGGCGCCCCCTGTCGTACTAATACCACCGGTATAGCTGGACCTCGACGAAGACCGGCTGCCTCCGCTTGTGCTGGAGCTACCGGCCCTGGTCAGGCTTCTCGTAGTGCTGCTGCTCGTGTCACCCAGCAGCATCCTTAACAACTGAACCATTTCGCCCGGATCGCTATTACGAACCTCAAAAATATCCTGAACAGTCTGCTCAGCCTCGGGCACATCAAACTGTGCTATGATTCTTTCAACGTTAATCAGGCTATCAACCGTATCGATCGCCATAAGCTGGCGGGTGCTTTCATCGGCGCTTACATATCCTTTTTCGGTAAGCAGAGGCTCAACAACCTGGGCCATCTGCGTCGGGCTGTAATTCTTCAGCTTAAAGAAGTACTGTACCATCTGATTCTTGTTTTCGATGCTGGTAAGCGGATAATCGACCGTTATTGTTTGAACCGGCTTATCGAGCTTGGTAATCCACTGGCGGATTTGCTCTATATCCTCATCGGATGATGCTTTGGCGATAATCCAGTTATTCTTGGGCTCCGCGATAAGCGTTATCTGCGACCTGCTTGTTCCAACAGTGACAACGGTTGCCGCGGCTGTGCTGCCGCCGGTTCTGCCTGTCCCTGTCCCTGTCCCTGTCCTTTGCTGCTGCCCACGGAACGGTCCTCCGCCGCCCCGGCTCGCAGCAGTGGAACTGCCACTTCCGTCACCCACCAGCGTTTGCAATAATTGAACAATCTCTTCAGGATTACTATGATGAATTTCAAAAATTTCTGTTTTCGTCTGCGCAGACTGAGACGTATCCAGCTCTAAAATAATTCGCTCGATACGTATCAGATTCGCAACAGTATCTATTACCAAAACACTGCCTGTGGTTTCATCGGCGCTGACGTAACCATGTTCGCCAACCAAAGGCTGAATAACCTGCCCTATCTGAGAAGGACTATAATGCGTAAGCTTAAAGAACTTCTGAACTATCTGGTCCTTATTCTCAATTGCAGCCAAAGGCTGGTCAGCCGGAATCGTAGGCACCAGACCAAATTTGACGTCGGCAATAGGTTTGATATAAATCGTTTCGTCTATAAATTCAACGATGTAGCCTTTCATACGCATGGCGCTATAAATTTGCAAAAGAGCCTTATCCCTCGGCAGCTTACCAGGTGAATAAACGGTTACTTTCTGCTTCATTGCCTCATCGTTTGGAATCACCGTCTTGCCGGTCCACTCTGCAATTTGTCTAATGATGTCCCGCATCTGAACATCTCTAAGGTTCAAATTTACCATTAGACTATTGGGATCATTGGCATCCGTCATTCCTCCGGAGCGACCCTCGAAGCCGTCGAATCCTCCGGGCCGACGAGACTCACCGCCTTCCGATTGTCCCGGTCTTCTCCCAAAACCCATGCGCTCGCCGGCGTCGGCAAATCCTCTTGGTCCATTAGCATCCCCAGGAGCATTGGCATCAGATGCTACGGTCGGCTGATTTGCGTCAGGCTGCTTTTGCACTTCGGCGGATTGTGCAGCTTCGCCAGGTTTTTCTGCCTGCTGTGGAACCGGCGGGTAAAAACCAACCCTCCAAATGATGAAAAGCGCAGCAAAACCAACACATATTGATATTATAATTTTTGACCGTTCCATATTATTCACCTCGCATTGTTAATGATTTCAACATTAACTACGATCGATTCTCGATGATATCGCATATCGAGAATTTTGAATCGAGTATCAAGATACTTTTATTCACTTTGCTGCTGTTGACCACGATCTGGTCTGCGACCAGAGGATTGTCTATTTCCAAACCTCTGACGCATTTCCGATCTCATTTTTTCCCTTTCTTCCTCAGACATATTCTCCATTTTCGCTTTCATCTGCTCCATCTCAGCCATGCGTTTTTCTCTTTCCTGGGCTCTCTCTTCATCAGACATATTCTGCCGTCTGTCTCTTGCCTGGTTTCTTTCCTCCTCAGATAATCCGCCAAACGGCATTCTACCTGCATTATCAGGAGGCGCCGGCCTCTCCTCAGACGGAGTCTGGGCTACCTCAGCAGGCTCGTTCACCGGTTGAACTTTATCACTCGGCTTTTGAATCCCTCTACTGGCCTGGCTAATCTGGGGCTGAGTGTTTACTTTCAATCTAACCGCCGCCTGCTGGAACCTAACCTCTCGCACACATAGACCAATTCCATAAGCAGCGAAAAGCACTGCAATACAAGCCACTACAAATAATATTGATGACCCTGAGTTTTTCATGCTACTAACCTCATTAAAATTATCTATTGGCCTCTGCCGCCTCTACTGCCCCGTCCGCCGCTGGATCCGCCGCCTGATCCATCGCCGGATCCGCCACCAAATCCGCCACCAAATCCACGACCAGGTCCGCCTTCTCCGCCCGCAAATCTCTGACGCATTTCTTCTCTCATCCTGTCTCTCTCTTCCGGGGACATATTCATCATTCTCTCTCTCGTTGCCTGCATCTCAGACCTCATTCTTTCTCTGTCCTGCTCAGACATGCTCCCCATTCCTCCTCTCATCCGGCCAGATCCTCCCATGCCTGCGGGGCCAGACGATGTACCTTCTTCGGATCGCACTACAACCATTTCTGCACGTCCTGGTCTGTCACCTTCTGCCGCGGCCGTCCCTCTCTCAGGCCCACCTGGTCTTCTTTCCTGACCTTCAGAGCTGCTCGACATGATAGGATAGAATTCTTTTGCACTCCCATCCCATTCTATCTTGACACTCGCCGGCCCGATTGCGACGACTCGCGCATCCCCTATCTTGTCACCCACCTTGCGCCAGCTCCCGCTTATAAACGCCTCATTGCCCAATATTCCTTCCACCTGACTTACCGGATTCTGCTTTGTCGCAGGCGGTGCAAACAAATTGTTCTTCTTAAGCTGCTCGGCAAGCTTTTTGGACTCAGCAAAATATTTGCCGGCCTCTTTTACAACGGCTTTATTTTGGGCAACGGCTCTTTCAACAATGCTTTCCGCCCTTGCTGACGTTACAAAAAAACCCGCCACCTTAATCAAAACCAGAACTCCAAGAAATGCCGATAACCCAAGCAGAGCAACTGGCACAAATTCCTTCTTCTCTTTCAGATAGTCACGATATTTAATAGTCATATTAGTCTCCTTCTTCATTTAACAAACGTAGATACCGTTAAATCCATCTCTACATCCTGAGGTTTTTGTGCATCACATCTCAGTCTCAGCTCCTCTATCCCAACCAGGTATGGATTCTCATTTAAACCGGCGAGCAAATCGAACACCTGTGTCAGCTGGCATTTGGCGCTACATTTCAAACGCATCAGCTTATATCCTGCCCGCGGCGTTTTTCCGCCTGGAATAACCTGCATCGGCTCGCTATTTATCCTTGCCTTCTTAAGCTGCTCGTTAAGCTTGTCTCTAAATAGTACCGTTTGCGCCTCCTCTTTCTGCGGCATCTCAATGACAGGAACAATCGACAATAAACCGGCCTGCTTGGCTTTGTCAACATCGATAAGCGCCAATTTGGCTTTTACCTGGTCAAGCGACCTTCGAGCCCGTGACCAATGGTCAAACCACTTTGATCCAAATACAAACACCATAATAGCCGCTACACCCACGGCACTGATCTTCAGTGTCCGTATATCTTTTTCACTCAACTTTTCCCTCATAAAGTCTCCGACTCTCAAACTTACATTCGAGTCCCTTTATTTGTAAAATTCTTATAATTAAAAGTCATAGTGAACTTAAGCTTTTTGGTTTTGTTATCTCTCGATGTGTTTTGTATCTTAACGTCTTTCACGCCATTTTTGCTCATTAGAGCTTCCTGGAATTTGTATAGCTGATCAGGCTCCTGCACCTGTCCGGTAATATTTACCAATTGACCCTTTTTAAAATGAAAGGTCTCCAGCTTGATACCGTTGTTACCGCTTTCGGAAATATGCCTTAAAAGCTCGAGTAAATCCGGCCTTTCCCCTGCAACGACCTTGATCAGGTTCTGTCGTTGCATCAGCAGATTGATATCCGCATTCGGATCTTTGGTTTGCAAATTCCTTTCGATTGCACCCGGACTTACAACATCAAGCGCATAAGAGATAATAAAAAATAAAGCCAGTGTTACCGCTGCAATTGCTCCCGCCACTTTAAGAGAATACAAACCATTTGTTTTGTCTCTTGCACCGGCAGGTTTATACAAACTACAAAATAAATCAAAACCATCGGCGTTGGCCTCCAGTGCAATCAGAGCAAGACCCATCGGCACACGATATTCGTAAAGCCGTTCAATTCCAAAATCTGTTTGCGCTTTCACCTTTCGAAGCTGCGGCAAGGCAGCCTTTACTTTCAAGCCTGCCGACTTTAAAGAAGAAATTATTCCCTTTAACGCACCACTGCCATCCGAGAGCACAAAAATCGGCAGCTTCACAGCTTCCGCATAATCAAACACTTCCAGAGCACCTTTTATATCGAATATGAATCTTTCGATAGCTGCCGCTCGTCCCAGCTCATTTTCATCCTCGGAATCCAGCTCTCCTTCCGGCGGTTCAGCCGCTCCCAGAAAATCATCCATACCCATATCCAAAATAACGGCGTTGCTCAATCGTCCATACTCAGCCAGACAAACCTGCGTACTTTGTGCCGTCAAATTCACAACTACGGCATCCTTGTCATCTCCGCCAAATATCTCTTTCCATGCCTTTACCACACCTTCGCAATTTAATAGTATTTTCGCGGGATTAAGGTCGCGTATATCTTCCACGAAATCTTTTAAGCATTCTCTTCTTGCAGCCGTTATAGTGACAGCCACCTGTCCGTTCCGCAGCCGTCCGGCCCGCCAGGCAAGCTCCATTTGTTCCACCGGCAACGGCAATAATGTTTCAGCCTGCATCCTGACCATCGATTTAATCTCATCTTCTTTAGCCGTCGGCAAACCGATATGGTAAAAAGCTACGCCTGTCGAGCCAAAGCCCACCACTGTTGTCTTTGCAGCATCAAGCTCACGCTGATTAGCTAATCTCGCCCCGGCACGGTTCGCCTTGACGAATCCAGCAGACAAGCCGCACTCGGCTGCAAAAAGTCGCCAGTCTGTGCCACTATCCTGGCTGCTCTTTGCCCAAAGCAGCTCAAAAACGTCATCCTGTTTTCTGACCTCAACAGCTTTAAGCCTGCTTTCCTCTTGGATTATTGCAACTGCAGACAGCTTTTTATTGGCATTATGTGCATTATTGCTCATTAGGAACCTGCCCCCTGAAACCAGTATAGTATCTGGTAAGGGCTCGAACTTCTATCCACCACCGCCTCTGTCTGAAGCGAAAGCCCATCGGCACCGCTTCTGTCGGCCGTCGCAACACAGCGAATGGTAAAGACGTTCGAACGCGTGGTTATATAATTTGCAATTCTTCCGAAACTATCGCTGCTCACCGTCCCCGCCTGCAACACCTGGCCGATGCTTTCCATTCCATACATCAAAGTTTCTCTATAAGCAATTATAGACTGCGCAGCCGAGACAGCCGCATCGCCTCCACCCAGCAAAGCCGCAAGGACGTACTCCGATGCCGTATTAATGTTCACCTTGCCCTGCACTCTTTGTCCGCTGCTAACCGTTATCTTGTCCGCTATCTGTGAGAACGTTTGCATATCGATAGCCTGAGTCTGGCCCGAACTTCCACTTGAGCTTGAGCTTGAGCTTGCTTGAGGCTGCGTTGAGCTGCTGCCGCTTATTAAACCAGCTATACTTTGGTATCCGTTGCCGCGATTTTGGACGATCCAATTAGCCTGAGACCCTGTTATGCCCAGAGAAGTCTCCATCTGACTTTCGTTGGCCTGATTGATGTTAATCCTGCTATTGCCGGCGGCATCAGTATTATTGTCATAAGAATAGCACGTCAAATATGCAATCCAGCCTGGGTCTATCTCATTATCTTCATCATCGTGCGGCGGACTTGCGTCACCATCTCTTTCATTATAGTCCAATCTTCCGTTGAAGTTGGTATCTTCGCCGAATAATAACTCCTCAGTAACGCCTTTGACCAGGAGCAGCTCATGCACAGTTCTGAAAGGGCCGTTCCGAGCCATATATACATACTTCAGATTCTCATAATACCCTGCCTCAGCTCCCGTTGGACCAGGCGTATCATCCGCATCACGCCAGTCAATTATCGCATCGGCTATCTCTTCCAGCATATTCGGCAGCACCATAAGCTGCTGTTTGGTGGCAGTGTTAATATTCAGCTTGCTTGCTTCATCAATAACCTGCACGGTAAACCTGCATCTTTCGAGCATAATATTATTAAAATCTTCCTCGTTATTACCCCAGAAATCCGCCAGGCTGTCACTCTCTCTCGGATCCTCATAAAGAATCCCGACGGCCTTTTCTATTCCGGCTCGGCAGACCCATTTGCACCTAAGCTCCTCCATTGTTGAAAGGCTGACCTTCATATCGAGACGGCTGTTTCGTCCGACGGTCGCAATAATTGCTATAAGTATCACCATCAGCCAGAGCACTGCTAAAAGAACAAGCCCTTTTTTGTCAGCTTTTTTCTTCATAGTATCAACCAAATCTCCGCACCTGTTTGCTGCTCATCTTGCCGCTGCCTAACCTCATGAGCCGGGCGTTCCTGTGTTACCACCTCCTGTACCTGTCGGAGCACTACTTTCCGTGCTGCCTGCCGCTTCTGTACCACTTTCCGCCGTTACACCAGTCATACTCGTGGACCTGCTGAAATTCACAATAAAAGATTCCATCAGCGGTTTTGTCTGTCCCGGCTGTGTTGCTGCCATACTTACCTCAAGCAATTGAGGCAAAACCTCCATATCTTCCGGCCATTCATAAGACCACTCCTCCCCATCAAAATATCTAATCTGGAAAATACCAATACCCTCGGCGAGCACAGTTAAAATCCCATGCGGCTCGGTTTCCTCCTTGTCAGGATATGGCCAGCAACGTCTCATTAACACCGATTTCTCCTCATCGCTTACCAGACTGTATTCTACCTCATAAACGTCACCTTCGGGCTGGCTACTGCGGGCTTTTGTCCGGCTGACAGTGTAAAAAATCAGATGACTAATATAGCCATCTTCTGCTTCATCAGCCAAACCGATGAATCTGGTATTCGCATAGTTTGGATCGCGGTACAGATTCATCAGGTCACGGGCAATAACATTTGATGCAAAGCGTAATTCGGCTGCTACGCTGATATTGTTTTCAACCATCTCAGCGCTTGCCGTTACAGCCCTCAGTGCACCTACGGCCACCAGGGCAATAAACGACCCTATAGTGGAGGCAACCAACACTTCCACTAATGTAAAACCCATTCGAGATAATGTCCCGGATGCTCTTGCCTTGCCTTTAGCAAAAGCTCTCAATGATGTAAACATGGCTTTGTTCAAATACATTTTGTTTTACCTGCTCTGTCCCGTCGTACTTGTAGTTGTAGTCGTCGATGTTGCATACGTGCTAATCCCATCGAGCATGGTCTGCGCCACAAGCTTGTGTGGACGATTCCTGTCCACCCAGGTAACCGTTATAGTCACAAGATATAAACTATCAATACCCTGATACTCAGTAGTAATCTCCCAGCGGTATCCTGGTTCAACTTCCTCAAAAACGCCTTCCGTTTGTCCCGACTCCACAAATGCATCGATACCAATATAATCCATCAAAGTAAGCTGCCTATCAATCAATGACGCTGCGGTCTCATATTGTCTATTGAGCCTTGTTCCGGTCAAAGCTTTTGAGCTGACCGCTGCAACCGTCAAAACAGCGCTCGAAAGAATAACACTGGCTACCATCATCTCAACCAGATTAAAACCATCATTGTGTTTTCTCGCACGCATTGTTATTCCGCATCCAAATCAAAGTATCCAGCCATGAGATTCTCAGCGGTGCCGAAAGAAATTTTTGCCTTGCCCGTCGCACCGCTAATAGTGACGGCATAATGCGTCTGGCCGTCGCCTATCTGAACTACAGCCGGCTGAGCTGAGCCATTCGGCGCAAAAGTGATTACCTGCCCTTCCTCTTCGGTCTGCTCGGCTTGATTGCCTTCAATTGCTCCTTCAGCTCCAACCGGTGCAATTCTAATATCCTCAAACTTAACCTCGCCCTGGAATACAACCGGCCTGCAATAAAGGTCTTTCACGATTATCGTCTCAACCTGCTCGTTCTGCTCACTCCACTGGGAAGTGGTCAATAAGAATCCGTCATTAACGTCATCCAAATACAATTTGTACGGCTTTTGTTTTTCAATCGCTATTATTCGTGCATATTTGGCCGTAAGCACAAAATCGCGTGCCGCCCTTTCGACCATTATCCTCTTATATGTTCCCACATAAAGGCCGCCTCCGACACCGCCGACAAGAGCAATGATAATCACCACCATCAGCAGCTCTGAGATGGTAAAACCGCATTTTGTATCTCGTATATCGTATTTCATATATTGCTTCTCTCCCGACAGGGATCCCTTACGGGAGGATAAATCCGAAAGTGTAAAGTGACTAAAATTTGGAGTGACTAAAGTGCCTAAAGTTATGGATTATAACTTTAGCTCACTTTAGGCACTTTAGCTCACTTTAGTTCATTTTTTGTACACCCGTTATCCCCTACTCATTAACTATATCCTCGTTGTCACCATCGCCGCCTTCCATGCCGTCCTGGCCTAAACTTACCAAATCGAAACTGCCCGGATTATATTGACCCTCAGCAACATAGATGTATGGATTGTTCCACGGGTCGAGCAATTCACTACGTTTCAGATATGGGCCGTTCCACTTATCCTCCACGTCCGCCGGTGGTACCAGCAAAACCTCAAGGCCCTCGGAGTCGTCCGGATACCGCCCACAATGGATATAAAACCTGGCCAGCGAATCCTCAATAATTGCCATCTTGGCTCTTGCGATGTCCCTCTTGGCTTTGCCGAGCCCCTTAAACATCCTGGGCGCAACAAACGCAGCGAGCATAGATATGATTAAAATTACCACAAGCAGCTCCACAAGGGTGAACGCCTTTATTTTTCTCTCCTTTCGTTTCATTTAGCCAGCCTTTCAGAAAAACTAATGAACTCCAAAATTTTGTATTTTCCATTTTTCACTTTAAGTTTCTTCAAAATCCTCCTCCCCCGAGCTCCATTACAACGATCGGCAGCAAAGTTGCCGCTATTATGAAACCTATGATTAAAGCCAGCAGCAATATCAAGATCGCAGGGAAAATAGCCATAAACCTGTTTATCGCCGAATCCACTTCATTATCAAAAGTCTCAGCGGCATTGAGCAAGAGGTCATCGAGCCTACCCGTTTGCTCACCTATCGAGACAATCTGCACAAGCAACGGCGGGAAATACCCTGACTGTCCCAAAGGCACAGCCAATGACTCTCCACGCTTTACTTTTTCAGCCACGTTATCAATTTCTCTACCCAGCAGCTCATTGCCAAGCGTATCCCGAACAACGCCAAGTGCCTCCAAAATAATCACACCTCCTTTGGTCAGCGATCCGAGCGTTCGTGCAAATCTGCCTACTGCGATCGTTCGTAAAACCGAACCCAAAATCGGCACTTTCAGCTTGAAAGCATCCCATTTGACTCTGCCTTCCGACCTCGTCCATCTGAACAGGTAATATATACCCGCTGCAATTAACGCAATGGCTATCCAGCCAACAACTGATGTGAACAATCCTCGCAGGAAGCTGCTTATTCCCATTAGTATTTTGGTCGGTAATGGCATGGCCGGCATCCCACCTCCTACCGTTTGTATAATCCTCGGCAATATCGATGTCAGGACAATAACAACCGATACAATACCAAGGCATAGTACAAAAATTGGATACGCCGAGGCATTTTTCATGTTTGCCTTTATTTTCTCATCACGAGTTAATATCGCCGCCAGCTGGGCTGACGTCTTTTCGAGAATTCCGCCTGTCTCGCCGACCTTTATCATCGACAGATATAAAGGACTGAAAATCTTGCTGTGCTTGGCCATAGCCTCTGAGAGGGACTGGCCTGAGCTGACCGCCTGCACAAGATCACCGAGCATATCCTTCATCCCTGCCTTATGCTGCTGCTGACGAATTAGCTCAAGTCCATTCATCAATGGAAGTCCGGCCTGCAAAGCAGTGCTCAACTGAGTAGTCATAGCCAAAATATCTTTACTGGTAATCCTTCGCGACCCAAATTTCAAAAAGCCGGCTAAATCCAACGATAATTCCTTCTTGACGCTGACGTGTTGTGCTTTCTGAGCCTTATCGGAAAGCTCCATCACGAATCGGCCTTCATTAGTCAGAACAGCAACGGCGCTTCTACGGTCAGCAGCCTCTATTATACCCGTAATGTGCTCTCCAGCCTTGTCAATCGCCTTGTAGAAAAATTCGCCCAAATTTTAATCCTTCACAATGTTCGGTGTTCATTGTTTGTTGTTCGGTGTTCTTTATTCTTATTAAACTTTATCCACCACGGTTATTACCTCTATTACAATTCGTCGCCTATACTCTTAGCCACTCTAAAGACCTCCTCAATGGTTGTAACACCTTGAAGCACTTTGGCAATACCATCATGCACCATGCTTAAATGATCTGCCGGCGCCGCCCTTATGATTTGATCAGTTGTTGGTTTTGTCGCTATTAAATCCCGTAGCTTACCTGTCATTCTAAGCAGCTCAAACATTCCCAGCCGGCCGGTCATGCCTGTATGATTGCAATCATTACAGCCGGCACCATGATAGAACGTCGTATCAGGCTTGATTTGCATTAAGCCATCGAGATTGCTGAGTATATGCTCTTCAGGAGTGTAAGGCTCTTTGCATTTCAGACAAATCTTTCGCACAAGTCTTTGGGCTACAATACCTTCCAGCGAGCTGGCCAAAAGGAACGGCTCAACGCCCATATCAATCAGCCGATTAACCGCCCCCGCCGCATCGTTTGTGTGAAGCGTGGAGAAAACAAGGTGCCCGGTTAACGCAGCCCGAATCGCTATATCAGCGGTCTCACGGTCTCGGATTTCACCGACCATTATAATATCCGGGTCGTGGCGTAATATGTGTCTTAAACCTGTGGCAAAGGTCAAACCTCTCTTCGGATTAACCGGCATCTGATTTATACCCTCAAGCCGATATTCAACAGGGTCTTCGATCGTTATCATCTTCACAGCTGGCGAATATATTTTGTTTAATGAAGCGTAAAGTGTCGTTGTCTTGCCGCAGCCGGTCGGCCCTGTGACAAGCACAATTCCATGTGTTTTGTGAAGGCATTTGTCGAAACCTTCCAAACACTGGGCATTCATGCCCAAATCTTCGAGCTTAATCAACGATGCGGACCTATCAAGGAGTCTAAGCTGAACAGCTTCGCCATAGACCGTTGGGACAGTTGATACACGAATGTCAACCTTTCCTTTTTTGCCCATGAATTCGATGTGCCCATCCTGTGGCACAAACCGTTCGGCGATATTCATATCTGCCATAATCTTAATACGAGATATGATTGCTGCGTGAAGTCTTTTCGACGAAGGTGTCTTCTCCACAAGCAGGCCGTCAATTCTGTACTTTATCTTCAGCTCATGCTCAAACGGTTCGATGTGTATATCACTTGCGCGGGCTTCAATCGCCTCGAATATTATTAAATTCACAAGATTAACCAAAGTCGGCTCTCTTGCCAATTCATGCAGTTTGGCAGGCGAATAGTCACCGTTATATACTTTGTCTTTAGCCTGCTGGTCAGCCGGTACGAGGTTATCCAGCATTCTTGCAACATCGCTGCCATAAAATTTTAGTATCGAGTTTTCCATTTCCACCGGGTCGGCGTAATATCGAAACACAGATTTGCCGGTTACAAGGCGTAAATCCTCAATAATCCTCGGCTGGAACGGGTTCGTCATGGCCACGGCCAGTCGGCCATTATCCATCCATAATGGCAAAATATTGTATTTGCTTACCAAATCGGCCGGCACAAGAGAGATAACATCAGAGCCTACCGAAATGTCGGCCAAATCTATCTTTTTAATCCCTGCCTGAAGCGCAAGTGCCTCATTTAGCTGAGCTTGTGTAACATAACCAAGATCAAGCAAAATCTGACCCAAAAGCCTGTGTTCGACCTTCTGCTCTGTTAAAGCGAATTTGAGGCGAGAATCATCCAGATATGCTCTTTCACAAAGCAGCTCACCCAGCTTTTTCTTGTTTCCTCTACTTTTTACGGGGGGTCTCATCTCTTCCTGCCTATCCAAGAAAATGACTTAGTTAAGTCTAATCAAAACAGATAGTTATGTCAACTAAAATAATAACTATCACATTAGATTGACTCTGTCGGCTTCTGTTAAGTTTTCGATGTCAATATGCTCCGTAGAAAAGACCCTCTGTCATTTCGACCGAAGTCCCGATTCATCGGGA
>CAZRNB010000070.1:0-15572 GCA_964601355.1 uncultured Pirellulales bacterium | reverse complement strand
AGCGTGATTTTTCTGAACACTACGATGTCGGACGTGGTTCGCCCCGAAGGCTGGAATAACTGGGGTAGAGCTTACCGTGAGCGGACTGCCCGATGCGCTGAGTACAATAGTACCGGCACTGGCGCTGATCTGCAAAAGCGCGTGTCCTGGGCCCGCCAGTTGACCGAGGAACAAGCCGGGAACATTACATTGGAAAGTGTGCTGAGCGGTAAAGATGGATGGAATCCTAAAACGGGCAAAGTAAGCTCTGCTTTGAAGGTGGTTCCCGCATCGGCTGAGAAAATCGAGTTTGCCGCAAAAAGCAAAACAAATGCTGTGGATAGTAATTCGGTATATCTATTCATGTCTTTCCGCGGCGATGGTGAAGATGGCCTGCATCTGGCTTATAGTTATGATGGTATCAAGTGGACAGCCTTAAATGGTTCGTTTTTAAAACCGCAGGTTGGCACGGGCAAACTAATGAAAGATCCGAGCTTGCTGCAGGACCCAAATGGCTTATTTCATTTAATCTGGGCGACCGGTTTGAAAAACGATCAGGGTTTTGGTTACGCCCGTTCAAAAGACCTTATCAACTGGTCTGAGCAAAAGTATGTAAATATTATGTCTGAGCAGAAAGCGCTGGACGTGGCAGCTCCAAGGCTGTTTTACGACGAGGCGGGACGCCAGTTTATTATTACCTGGTCCTCGACGCTGCCGGCAAATTATTACCAGGCATTTCAGGAAGACGTAAATGACAATCCTCGGCTGTGGTACACGACCACACCAGATTTTAAAACCTTTGCGCTGGCCAAGCCGTTTTTTGAGCCGGGCTACAGCGTTAAAGATGGCGTTATCATCAGGCACAGCACGGGTTATGCGTTGGTATATAAGGACAACCGGAGGATGACCAATACTCTCCGCGTAGCTTTTTCGTACAAACCGTTAGGTCCCTGGGGACCATCCTCAGATCCGTTCACTCCGGGATCCTGTGAAGCTGCTGCTGTGCTGAGATTTGGCAATGAATGGATTGTCTATTTTGGGATTTCCAATGAAGAGCGATGCGGTGCGGTTGTAACAAAAGACTTTAAAACATGGACTGATATCACGAGCTTCATATCGTTTCCTAAAGGATATCACTATGGTACTGCGTTACGAATTCCCGCTATTGTTCTGAAACGACTTGAGCGATTTTAATTTTACTAAAGTGAATCAGGCATAGTTATATAAAGCATAAGTTTCTTAAGTAGAAAAGGTAGGTTATGACCATAGGCAAGTTGCATCTGTTTAGAGCAGGCATTTTGATTGCGGTAATAACAATTTTCGTTCTCTGCTCGTCAAGGCTCGGCTCGTTCGTAGGCGGCATCGCTTCCGTAACGTGCCTTGCCGAGACTGGTCAAACAGTTTCGTGTGTCCAGATGCCGGAGATGACAAACAGGACAATAATGTGGAAGCCTGACAATGAAGACGGCACATATAGGAATCCTGTGATTTTCGCTGATTACTCTGACCCGGATGTCATCCGTGTTGACGATGATTTTTACATGACCGCCTCCAGCTTCAATTGTGTGCCGGGTCTGCCCATTCTGCACTCCAATGACCTTGTCAACTGGAAGATTATCGGCCACGCAATCAAGCGTTTTGCCGACGAACGTTTTGACGTTCCACAACACGGCAACGGAATATGGGCTCCATCTCTTCGTTATCATAACGGCTGGTTTTGGATTTTCGTCGGCGACCCCGATGCAGGTATTTTTATGACTAAGGCCACAAATCCTGCGGGGCCGTGGGAGCCGCTTCACTTGGTGCAGCAGGGAAAAGGCCTGATTGACACGTGCCCGCTTTGGGATGATGACGGCAGCGCCTGCCTCGTGCACGCCTGGGCTAAAAGCCGGGCCGGCGTCAACAGCATCCTGACGGTTCACCGTATGAGTCCCGACGGCACAAAGCTGCTTGACGAAGGAACTCTGGTCTTCGATGGTCGAAATGGAGTGCAGCCAACTATCGAAGGACCAAAATTCTATAAGCGTAATGGTTATTACTATATCCTTGCGCCTGCGGGTGGCGTAAAAGAGGGCTGGCAGCTCGCACTAAGGTCGGAAAATATCTTTGGGCCGTACGAAGTAAAGAAAGTGCTGGAGCAGGGCGCGACCGGCATCAACGGCCCACATCAGGGCGGCTGGGTCGAGTTAAAAAATGGCGAAAGCTGGTTCCTGCATTTCCAGGATTGTGGTGCGTATGGGCGCGTCGTCCATTTGAATCCAGTGTGGTGGATTGATGACTGGCCGTTAATGGGTGTTGACACTGATGGCAATGGCATTGGGGAACCAGTGACTAAATATAAAAAACCCAACGTAGGAAAAACATGGCCCATAGAAGTCCCTCAGACAAACGATGAGTTCAATTCAAAAAGTCCTGGTCCCCAGTGGGGGTGGCATGCAAATCCAAAAGACCAATGGGCGTCACTAACCACACGGCCTGGCTGGCTGCGATTATTCGCAGTTCCAGCTCCTTCTAATGTAAAAAACTTATGGCTGGTGCCGAATCTGCTGCTTCAGAAATTTCCTGCACCAGAGTTTACCGTAACGACAAGTCTTAACTTCAACACTCTCGCTGTTGGTGACAAGACAGGCTTGCTTATTATGGGGCAATCCTATTCATACCTGGTGGTTGAAAAGACAGCAAAAGGTTATTGCCTGATTAAAAAGTCCTGCTCAAATGCGGAACAAAATGGCATAGAAATTGAAGAAGGTAATGTTAATTATCAAGGTGACTTTTTTCTGCTGCGGGTAAAAATTGGTAAAGGAGCTGTATGTGATTTCAGTTACAGTAGTGATGGAAAAGAGTTCACCGAGATTGGTAAGCCCTTTACCGCTCAAGCAGGTAAATGGATTGGAGCTAAGGTCGGATTATTCTGCTTGGCGCAAAACGCTCACCAAAAACCTGGTTACGCAGATTATGATTGGTTCAGATTTGAATGAGTACAAGAGCACAGGAGCATAAGGGCATAAGAGCATAAGAATACAAGAACACAAGAGCATAAGACTTGTGCACCTATGCTCTTGTGCACTTATCATCTATTTGTGGAGAGTATATTATGCGACGAATGTTTATGTGTTTCGTTTGTTTGCTGGTTCTGAATTGTGTTGGCTGTGGAGTTAATACAATTGGCCTTTCCGGTCAATGGAATTTTAAGCTGGATCGAGATAACGTTGGAATTAACGAACAATGGTTTTCTCAACAACTTCCGGAAAAAATCAATCTGCCTGGCTCATTACAGGAACAATCGTTTGGTGACAAGCCCTCTGCCAATACTCAATGGACCAGCAGAATCGGCACGCAATTATTGAGCGATCCACGTTTCACAGAATATGTTCAATCGGACGATTTTAAATGTCCCTTTTGGCTGACACCAGATAAGCATTATGTCGGTAAAGCATGGTATCAGCGTGAAGTGAAAATTCCCAAAAACTGGCAGAATAGAAGAATCGTATTGCTTTTAGAAAGGCCGCATTGGAAGACGACTGTTTGGGTGGATGGACAACCGGCTGGTTCCTGCGATAGTCTCGGTGCACCGCATGAATATGACTTGTCGAATTTACTAAAACCTGGAGGTACGCACAATCTGACTATCTGCGTGGACAACGATTATGTTGTTCCCGTGGGGAAAGATGCCCATAGTATATCCGACCAGACACAATCCAACTGGAATGGCATCACAGGTAAGATTACGCTTACTACAGGCTCGAAGATCTGGATAGATGATGTACAAATTTTTCCCGATGTGACGCATAAGCGTATCAAGGTTGATATTCAACTGGGAAATTCAACCGGCGAATCTGGAAAAGGTGTGTTAAAAATTGCAGCAAAAAGGATAAAGGGATCAGGTTTCGGGGGCCAGGGGTCAGGTGCTCGATTACCAACCGATGATCCCCGATCCCCGAACCCCGACCCCGTAAAGCATATCCCTATAGAGTGGGATCGAAAAGATACGAAGGTCTCTTATGAGTATGATATGGGCGATTGTTCATTATGGGATGAATACAGCCCGGCTTTATATAATTTAACTTTGTCTCTAAAGGCTAAGGGGATAGAGTCTGTAAAACAGGTTCAATTCGGCATGAGGAAGCTGGGTATCCAGGATAAGCAGTTTACGGTTAATGGACGCAAGATTTTCCTGCGAGGCACTCTGGAATGTTGCATTTTTCCGCAGCACGGTTATCCCCCAACAGACGTCGAGGAGTGGAAACGGATTATTCGCGTGGCGAAAAGTCACGGCCTTAACCATTTTCGTTTTCATTCATGGTGTCCGCCGGAGGCAGCGTTTGCAGCGGCAGACCAGGTCGGTTTCTATCTGCAGGTGGAAGGCTCATGCTGGGCCGGTTTCGGCGACGGCACCGCCCTTGATAAGTGGATATATGAAGAAATCGACCGTATGATTAAGGCGTATGGCAATCATCCGTCATTCTGCTTCTTCTCGCCCAGCAATGAACCCAGCGGCAAGAATCGTGACAGGTTTCTCGCTGAGCTTCTAAAAAGCCTAAAGGAAAGAGACAATCGCAGGTTTTATGTTGCAGGGGCCGGCTGGCCACAGATTAAGGAAAACCAGTATTCCATTGAAAGTGCTGTCCGGCTGCAGAACTACAAAACATTAAGGCTTAACCAGCCGCCTCAGACTTTTGATGACTATCATGAGCACGTCAATACCCGTCCCGTGCCGGTCATCGGCCATGAAATCGGCCAATGGTGTGCGTATCCGGATTTGGACGAGGATAAGCAATATACCGGCGTATTGAAGGCCAAAAATATAGAAATATTCCGGGATAAACTGCAAAAGGCAGGTATGGGCCACCTTGCCCGCCAATTCCTTATGGCAAGCGGAAAATTTCAAACCCTTCTATATAAGCAGGAGATAGAGACGGCCTTGCGGACTCCTGGTTTTGCCGGCTTTCAATTGCTTGATTTGCATGATTTTCCCGGCCAGGGGACTGCGCCTGTGGGAGTCTTAAATGCCCTGTGGCAATCCAAAGGTTATTGCAGCCCAGAGCAGTACCGGCGATTCTGTAATGACGTTGTGCCGCTGGCACGGATGAAAAAATTGATATTTACAGGAGACAGCAGATTTGAAGCCGTGATCGACGTGGCGAATTATAGTGCAGCAGATTTATATAATGTAGAGCTAATCTGGAGGATTACCCAAAGCAATAAAAGCCTGATTAAAGATGGAAAATTTAATGTGTCTTCCCTGCCGATGGGAGGACTAACTCGTGTAGGTAATATCGAATATAGCTTAAGGGGCATGCAAGTGCCAGGCCGATTCAACCTCGAAATAGAGCTTGTCGGGACACCTTATGCAAACGATTGGGATTTTTGGGTATATCCGGCAACGTTGCCTTCTTTAGGTAACAGCGATATTTATATAGCGACGGGTCTTGATGAGCAAATTGAGAAAAAATTAGATGCAGGTGCGAAGGTGCTTCTGTTATTTCCTCCGTCATCCGTTGCAGGCGATACGGTTGGCTCATTTCAGCCGATATTCTGGAACCGGATCACCTTCCCCAAGAACAAAGTTCACACGCTGGGGATTTTGTGTGATCCAAACCACCCAGCGTTAGCTAAGTTCCCTACTGATTTTCATGCCTCCTGGCAATGGCAGGATCTGCTCGACAATAGTCAGCCGATTATCATGGACAAATTACCACGAGAGATTACGCCTATATTGCAGCCCATTGACGACTGGAATAATTGTCGTAAGCTGGCCCTGCTTTTCGAGGCATCAGTCGGAACCGGAAAGATTCTGGTCTGTTCAATCGATGTTCAAACCGACCTGCAAAATCGCCTTACCGTTCGTCAGCTTCGGCACAGCTTATTAGCTTATATGGCTTCTGGGCGGTTTAATCCACAGGCAAAACTTGCTTTCGAGCAGATTAAAGGGCTTTTTAAGCTGGCTCAGGTGGTGCAGGCAGAGTCGAAAACAGATTCTCAGGTTCTGAGGATAAAGGCTGCCGCAAAGATGCCTAATATCCTTGAAGGGCACTTGCGAATGGGCACGCCGGATGGGCCTGATGGTGTGAGCTACGGCGTTAATTCATTATATTTCACTCGAAATGGCGAGCCGTGGCTGCCGGTCATGGGTGAGATTCACTATGCTCGTGTGCCGCACGAGTATTGGGAAGATTCGGTGCTGGCTATGAAGGCAGGCGGCATTGAAGTAATTGCTACTTATGTGTTTTGGATATTCCACGAAGAAATACAGGGCCAAAATAATTGGCAGGGTGACCGCGATCTACGCGGATTTCTGGAAATTTGTCAAAAACATAATATGCCTGTTTGGATTCGTATCGGCCCATGGTGTCACGGCGAGGCACGCAACGGCGGATTCCCGGATTGGCTAAGCAAGGTCTGCAAACCGCGGAGCATGGACCCAGCCTATTTCGAGCAGGTTCAGCGATGGTATTCAGCCGTTGCTGAGCAGATTAAGGGGCTTTATCATAAGGATGGCGGTCCCATCATCGGCATTCAATTCGATAACGAATTCGGCCACGTAGGCGGCACCGGCGACGAATCTTATATTCTAAAATGCAAGGAAATTGCCTGCCGGTTAGGTATGGACGTGCCTTATTACTCCGTGACGGGCTGGGGTGGAGCTTATGTGCCTAAGGATGAAGTGCTGCCTGTGCAAGGTTCGTATGTCGATCCTTTCTGGGCTGAAGGGATCGACCAGCTGCCGCCATTTAAGGAATTGCTGTTCTCAGACCTGATGAGTCTTGTTATTAACACGGATGTAGCCAGTGACAGGGTAACCAGCCGCATAAAACAAGAACGGCTGCGATATGACCCATCCCGCTACCCTTATGCAACCGCTGAGCTTGGTGGCGGTATGCACCACAAGTGGCCCCGGCGTCCTGTTCTCGATCCGAAAGATACGGAGGGCATGGCTCTTTGCCGCCTTGGAGAGGGTGCGAATATGATCGGCTATTATATGTACCACGGCGGCTCGCAGCCTCTCGGCGTGACCGGGCGGCTTGTTGAAGGGGGAATGCCTTTGGTATCTTATGATTTCCAGGCGCCGCTCGGAGAATTCGGCAAAACCAACGATTCATATTACCACCTGAAGCGATTGCATCAATTCATTAGGGATTTTGGCCGGGAGCTGGCGCCGATGGTACCCTCATTGCCGGAGGAACGCCCGGAAGCAAATGACCCTTCGAAACTAAGATATGCACTTCGTTCAAAAGGCAAACAGGGCTTTCTTTTCTTCAACAATTACCAGCGTTATCTTGATATGCCCGACCGCGAGAATGTGCAGTTTGCGGTAACATTAGAAGATCAGAAATTATTGTTTCCAGTTGAACCTATTACTATCCCTTCAAAAAGCCTCGGATTGTTTCCTATCAATGTGACGGTAGCTGATGCTATTTTAGTGTATGCCACTTCGCAACCGCTGATGCGCTGGCAGGATGGCGAAGTGACACGATTGGTCATGGTGAATTTATTCGGGATCGAGACGCAGTTATGTTTGGCAGGTGTCAATGAGCCGGTCGTGCCGGAGGGACAAGTCCGTCGTGATGGTGATAGCTGGCTCATAAAGCCACAAGGTACCGGAACTTTGCGGCTGACAACGCAAAGTGGCGCAAAAGTTGAAATTCTTCTAATCTCTGAGCAGGATAGTCTCAACGTCTGGAACATCCGGATAGCAGGACGATGTTGCATGGCCATTTGTCCGACCGAGCTATGGCAGGACGGAAAGCGTCTTATGCTTCGGGACCGTCGAGAGAATGGTAGGGTGGGCTTTAGCCCACCTTTATCGGACAAAGAAACTGGTGGGGCAAGCCCCACCCTACGGCTCCGTATATACCCGGCTACAGATCATGTATTTACCTTTAATGGCAAGAGCATCACAACTCAGAAAGAGGAAGGAATGTCTGTTTATACTTTACTGGGCACTCCATTGCCGAAAGTTACCGTGACGTCACAAACAATTTCTGAGCTGCCGGCTTCAGATCAAACCTATCCCTTCAAGTCTTTTGATGCCCCGCCTAAGGTCTGGCGCATTCAGGTCGGCGATATTGACTGGGACTCTATTAGTGACGTGCTCGTGCGTTTTGAGTACATCGGCGACACGGCTCGGCTGTATCTCAATGGTCTGCTTGTCGCTGATAACTTCTGGTGTAAACGCCAATGGGACGTGTGGCTTAAACGCTGGAAAAAAGAATTGTCCGAACCAGATGCGGAGTTTATTTTGGTAATTTCACCGTGGAAAAAAGACCAGAAGGTTTTTGTGCAAAGGAATCCGGAGGTGATGGAGGATTTGACGGCGGAGCTGTTTGGCGTAAAAGCTTTTGCAGAAAAAACATTGGTGCTTAATATGCAAGAGTAGAAAAAGATGAAAGCAGGAAGGTGTATTTTTATTGTTTTGTCAGTATTAGTATTTACCGTTGCGCTCGGAGCACAAGCTCGGTCCAATGGAGGCGAGCTTGTGGAGGCAGATAGTTCAAATACACCTGGACATCAGATAGATCGTCAAGTATTAGTCAGACGGCATAATGTCACCCTCAATAAGCCGGATCCGCTTACGCCGTTATCCGTTGGTAATGGCCGGTTTGCATTTACCGCTGACGTCACCGGCCTGCAGACATTTCCTCAGTATTACGAGAAGGGTATGCCGCTTGGCACACAGTCTCAGTGGGGCTGGCATACTATACCGAATCCGAAGGAATACAAACTGTCAGATATTCTTGAGGAATACGAAGTAGCAGGGCGAAAAGTGCCTTATGCTTCGGATAGAGACTATAAAAAAGATTATTCGCCTGCTGCCGCCTGGCTGCGTGCAAATCCGCACCGTCTGCACCTCGGGCAAATCGGCTTGAGCATTGCCAAACCTGACGGTTCACCGGCGAAGATTGACGACCTTATAAATACCTCTCAAACACTGGACCTCTGGACGGGCCTTCTGAGCAGTCAATTCGAGTTTCAGGGACACAAATTTAAGGTTCTAACCGTTTGTCATTCTGAGCGTGACATTCTTGCAGTTCGTATCGAGGCTGATTATAAAAGTTTGGCGGTTTTACTTGCGTTTCCTTATGGTAGTTACGAATGGAGAAATGCAGCAGATTGGAAGCACCCGGAACTACATACAACGCAAGTGCAAATTAACGAAGAACCTGCGGTAAAACCGCTAAAAAACCCCCAATTAAATTTGGGGGCTAAATATTTAGCCCCGCAATTTATTGCGGGGTTTACCCGCATCCTTGATGCAGATCGGTATTATGTCCGTGCTGCTTGGTCGCTCCCGGTTAGAATCCGAACCAAGTCGCAACATGAATATGAGTTTTATTCCGGTAAGGATTCGCTGGAAATTGTATTTGCTTTTTCGCCGATGGAGATAAAAGAGACTCTCCCTGATTTTCAAACAGTTCGCGAGGCATCAGCGCAATACTGGCAGAATTTTTGGCAAAGCGGCGGGGCGATTGATTTTTCGCAGTGCACCGATCCGAGAGCTTTTGAATTAGAACGAAGAGTTGTGCTCTCGCAATACTTAACAGCCATTCAATGTGCAGGGACACTTCCGCCGCAGGAAACGGGCCTTGTCTGCAATAGCTGGTTCGGCAAATTTCATCTTGAGATGCACTGGTGGCACGCGGTGCATTTTGCTCTGTGGGGGCGTGTAGATCTGCTGGAACGCAGCCTGTCATGGTACCAGTCAATTTTACCCAAAGCAAAAGCCGCCGCGGAACTGCAGGGCTATCGTGGAGTACGCTGGCCGAAGATGACATCTCCGGATGGGAGTGACAGTCCCAGTACTGTCGGCGTGTTCCTGATATGGCAGCAGCCGCATCCGATTTACTATGCCGAATTGTGTTATCGTGCTCATCCGGACCAGAAGACTTTGGAGAAATATAGGCAGATTGTTTTTGAAACGGCTGAATTTATGGCTTCATATCCGGTATGGGATAAATCACAGGGCCGTTTCGTGCTTGGGCCTGCTTTGATACCGGCTCAGGAAAGCTACGGACAATACCGCAGAAGCAATCTAAATCCCACATTTGAGCTGGCTTACTGGTATTGGGCTTTGGAAACCGCTCAGAAATGGCGAGAAAGGCTTGGCCTGGAGCGTGATCCAAATTGGGATAAAGTTATCCGGAATCTTTCACGTCCTAACGTCCGTGATGGAATTTATACGGCTATCGAAACGCCGCCTTATATAATTATTGAGGATCATCCTTCAATGTTAGCTGCACTGGGTTTTGTTCCACAGACTCCTTTTATCGACCCGAATACGATGAAACGTACGCTCGAGTTTGTATTGCAGAATTGGGATTGGCCGAGCACGTGGGGCTGGGATTATCCGATGATGGCGATGACAGCGGCACGGCTGGGTGAGCCGGATGCGGCGATAGATGCCTTGTTCGTTGAGGCGGAAAAGAACCGATATTTAGCCAATGGGCATAATTATCAATCGGCTCGGCTGCCGCTGTATCTGCCGGGAAACGGCGGCCTGCTCACAGTGGTCGCAATGATGGCTGCAGGCTGGGATGGCTGCGACGATAACCATGCGCCAGGATTTCCCAAAAATGGAAAATGGAATATTAAATGGGAGGGGCTTAAACAGATGCCATGAGTTTGAAAACAGAATACAGAACACAGAAGACGGGAGTCAGAGCCACGAGCGTCAGCGAGTGGGTAAAGACGGTAGATGAGGGATGATAATTGGTGAGGATTGGACAATTGGAGAATTAATATGTCAAGCAGCCGTTTTATTGTATTGATGTTTTTTGTTGTTGTCATCGCAGGGGCGTTTGAGACGGCCTCGGCTCAGATGGGTCCACAGGCATCGCCGGAAACGATTGCAGCGGCTGCTGCCGCCGGGACGCCTGTTCCCAAAGGCCCAATCGAGCCTAACTGGGAATCGATCGAGAAAAACTACAAAGTTCCCGACTGGTTCCGAGACGGCAAATTCGGCATCTTTCTGCATTGGGGTGTTTACGCAGTTCCGGCCCGTCAGAGCGAGTGGTACGTTAAGCACATGTATGGCAACGAAGGAATAGCAAAGTGGCACGCGGAGAAATTCGGACCGCAGGAGAAATTCGGCTACAAGAATTTTATCCCGATGTTCACATGTGAGAAGTATGATCCCGATGCCTGGGCGGAGCTTTTTAAAAGGTCCGGCGCCAAGTACGTTATCCCTACCGCAGAGCATCATGACGGCTTTTCTCTCTGGGATAGCGCTCTAAATAAGTTCTGTGCTGCCAAGATGGGCCCAAAGCGTGACCTCATCGCAGACCTGGCTAGAGCCTGCAGGAAGCAAGGCCTTAAATTTGGCGTCTCCAACCACAGTATGGAACATTTTACCTTCATAAACCCGCTTAAGGACTTAAAAACAGACCTTTACGACCCGAACTGGGCTGAGTTTTACAGCGTAGCCGACCGCAGCGAAACAGCCTGTCAGAAATTTCTTGAGATCTGGATTGCGAAGAATTTTGAGTTGATTGATAAGTTCCAGCCGGATATGCTCTGGTTCGACAACGGCATTAACAGCCGCAGCCTTGATCCGCTGAAGCTGAAGGTCGCCGCCTATTACTACAACCGTGCCAAAGAATGGGGCAGGGAAGTGACGCTTTGTACAAAAGATGAGGCATACCTGGCCGGCAGCGTCAAAGACTACGAAAGACAGGGACGCGGCCCCACAACGTTACAGCCGGAGGTCTGGCAGGTTGATGATTCCGTCCATCAAAGGTGGGGATACCTCGCGGATGCGCAATATTGCACCGTAGAATCGATTGTATATCGGCTGGTTGAAAACGTCAGCAAGAACGGCAACCTTCTTATGAACTTTGCTCCGAAGGCTGATGGCACCATCCCTGACGAACAGCAGAAGCTGCTGCTGGGTATCGGCAAATGGATAGAGGTCAATGGCGAAGCTATCTACGGCACACGCCCGTGGAATAAATTCGGCGAAGGTGTTTATCCCCTGCCCAAGGGCCAGTATTACACAGGCAAAGATATTCGTTTCACTACAAAAGGCGACACGTTATTTGCCATTTTCATGGCGTGGCCGGAGGACGAGGCTGTCATCACGTCACTTGCTGCCGGTACGGCTCCTGCAGGCAAAATCGAAAGTGTCACTCTGCTTGGCCACAAGGGAGAGCTTATATTCACACAGGATGAAACGGGTCTGAAAGTGACAATGCCGTCAGAAAGACCTTGTGATTATGCTTATACACTGAAAATCGCGGGTCTTAAACTTAAAGAATGAAAGGGAAAATCTATGTTTATGACAAGGCGAACTGCTATAAAGGTTATTGCCGCTGCAGTGCCTGCCGTTAGAGCTGCTTATGCTTTAGCTGCAAGCCAATCCGGCATTGAGATTCAGAAGGGACCATTCGTGGGAAATCTTGAATCGCTCAAGGCCTATCAGGTCCCCGACTGGTTCCGCGACGCCAAGTTCGGGATATGGGCGCACTGGTCCGCCCAATGTGTGCCTGAGCAGGGCGACTGGTACGCCCGCCACATGTACATCCAGGGCATGGACCAGTATAACTATCACGTTAAGACCTACGGCCATCCCTCCAAGTTCGGCTTTATGGAGATTGATAACCTCTGGAAGGCCGAGAACTGGGAGCCGGAGAAGCTGATAGCTCTGTACAAACGGGCTGGGGCGAAGTACTTTGTCTCACTCGCCAACCATCACGATAATTTCGATGCATACAACTCTAAGTATCACGCCTGGAACTCGGTCAATGTCGGCCCGAAGAAGGACATTGTCGGTACCTGGGCTAAGGTCGCCAGGGCGAACGGCCTTCGTTTCGGCGTTAGCAACCACTCGGCCCACGCCTGGCACTGGTTCCAGACCGCCTACGGCTACGATGGCGAGGGACCACTGGCCGGCGTGCGATACGATGCCGCCACGCTCACCAAAGCTGACGGCAGGGGCAAATGGTGGGAAGGCCTTGACCCGCAAGACCTCTACACAGGGCCGAATATCAAGATGCCCGACGGCATTACGGGCGCCAAGACGGTCGCGGATTGGCACGAGAAGAATGACCGACTGTGGACCGAGGAGCCGCCTGCAATGAATCCAAAGTTCACTGAGACATGGTTTCTCCGCTGCCAGGACCTCATAGACAAATACCACCCCGACCTTGTTTATTTCGACAACATCAGTCGTCTTCCGCTCGGCAAGGCCGGGCTAGATATAGTCGCGCACTACTACAACGCCGGCCTCAACTGGACCGGCGGGAAGCTCGATGTCGTCGTGAACTGTAAGGGGCTTAACAAAGAGCTGCAGCAGGCGGTCGTCGAAGACATCGAGCGCGGCGTAGCCACCGACATCATGCCTGAGCCATGGCAGACCGACACCTGCATCGGCTCCTGGCACTATGACCGCGGCATTGCAGAAAGAAATCGTTACAAGACCGTCGGGCAGGTTGTGAATATGCTCATCGACATCGTGAGCAAGAACGGCAATTTACTCCTTAGCATACCGGTCCGCGGCGACGGCACAATTGACGATCGCGAGGTCGCCTTCCTGGAGGGCATGTCGAAGTGGATGGATGTGAATGGCAATGGCTTATACGGCACCCGCCCGTGGAAGACCTACGGCGGAGGCCCGACCAAGATAAAGGCCGGCATGTTCGGCGAGGGTCAGGCAAGATCGTACACCGCAGAGGACATCCGCTTCACAACAAAGGAAGGAACAATCTACGCCTTTCTAATGGGCTGGCCCGAAAAGCAGGTTGTAATAAATCAGTTAGCGACAAACAGTCAGTACAATATCGGAGAGATTAAGAACGTCGAGCTGCTGGGCTTTAAGGGTAAGCTGCAATGGACGCAAGATGAAACCGGCCTGAAAGTCACAATGCCGCCGGAAAAGCCCTGTGATTATGCTTACACCCTCAAGATCACCTGTTCTACATAGCTTTAGGAGGGTAACAATGCTCGGCGAATTGCGTAGATAAGTAATTTAATGGAGGATTTAAAATGCCAGGCAAGCATTTTTGTACCGTAATTTGTATTGTTGTCACTGGACTCGTGTTCGCGGGACAACCTGTGAATGCTCAAGCGGCAGACACTTCGCTCAGCAAAACAAGCTGGAGGTTCGATTTTGGGCCAGGAAAAGTTGAGCCGGACTATATCCAGATACTGCCGACCACAGTCTACAACGAAGAGCTCGGTTATGGCTTCGAGTCCGCCGCAGGCAGAACGGTCGAGGCGGTTGATCGCGGTGGAGATAATGCACTCAGCAGCGATTTTTGTACCAGCGATAAGCCGTTTTTATTCTCTGTCAGGCTGCCTGAGGAAAATTATATGGTGACAGTAACGTTAGGTGACAGCAACGGCGAATCAACCACAACCATTAAGGCCGAGCTGCGAAGGCTGATGCTGGAAAAAGTGCACACTGAAGTTGGGAAGTTCGAGACACGAAAGTTTATCGTCAACATTAGAACGCCCAATATTTCGATTCCCGATCAAGTCGGGGACGGCCAAGTCAGGTTGAAAGACCGTGAGAAGACGACGGAATTTGCGGCCTGGGATGACAAATTGACTTTGGAATTTAATGGTGCGCGTCCATGCGTTTGTGCGGTTGAGATTGAGAAGGTGGATGTTCCTACAATTTATTTACTGGGTGATTCTACGGTTTGTGACCAGCCGCTGGAGCCGTGGAATAGCTGGGGACAGATGCTGCCACGGTTTTTTAAGCTGGGAGTTGCAATTGCCAATCACGCTGAATCGGGCGAATCCCTGAGAAGCTCGCTCGGCGCCAGGCGGCTTGACAAAGTGCTCAGCCTTATGAAGCCGGGGGACTTCCTTTTCATCCAATACGGGCATAACGATATGAAAGAAAAGGGTGAAGGCGTCGGTGCGTTCACAACCTACAAAAATGACCTCAAACACTTTATCGTCCAGACGCGAAAGAAGGGCGGTACGCCTATTCTTGTGACTTCAATGGAACGAAAGGATGGCGTGGTCAAAAACACGCTTGGTGATTATCCGGAGGCGGTGCGTCAAACGGCTAAGGAAGAAAAAGTTGACCTTATCGACCTGAACACCATAAGCAAGATATTCTACAAAGCTTTGGGTGAAAATATTGACAAGGCCTTCCAGGATGGTACTCATCACAATAACTACGGCAGCTATGAATTGGCCAAGTGTGTCGTTGAGGGTATAAGACAAAACAAGCTTGATATTGCTAAATACATCGTGGATTATTTTAAGGGATTTGACCCGGGCAATCCTGATCCTGTCGATAGTTTTAGTATGCCGGCCAGTCCGAACAGAACTACCCAAAAACCCGAGGGGAGTTAAAGATGATGTAAGAATCGCTGTTCATGGATTAGATATTTTTTAAGGAGATATGGAATGAGTAGTAAAAAGTGCACATTGATCATTATTACATTAATGTTGAGTGGATTGTTAGGGAATGCATCTGCTGAAACGTACATTCTACCGGACTCAAATGAGGCATGTAAATTGCTGGTGCACGTGAATCAAGGCAAGGAACGTATTTCACCGGAGATTTATGGTCATTTTGCCGAGCACTTGGGCCGTTGTATATATGAGGGATTTTGGGTAGGAGCGGACTCGAACATTCCTAA
>CAZRNB010000069.1:0-15707 GCA_964601355.1 uncultured Pirellulales bacterium | reverse complement strand
GCCTGCCCTGAGCGAAGTCGAAGGGCCGAGTGGACTCGTCAGGGCGGAGCCTGCCGTAGCCTGAGAGGTCTGCCTTCAAAGCAGATTCCTCCGCTTTGCCCCCGTTTCTGTCTTCGACAGAAGACACGGGGGCTTCGGTCGGAATGACGTACATTTCTGCTTGCAGATTTTACCAACAATCTTGACATGCACCCACCAAACCGCTCATCAGGAATAAATCCTTGACAGACTTTGGGCTTATCAATAAAGTATTGTTTCTATTCGTTGTGCGAAAGTGAGGATGTTAGAAACCGATATTAAAATTATGAATCAAAAGGAGATTTACAGATGGCAGTAAAAGTAGCTGTTAACGGTTTTGGCCGAATTGGTCGCTTAGTGCTGCGGGTCATGGCGCAGCAGTCGAAACGGTTCGATGTTATGGCGATTAACGACCTTTTCGACGCAGATATGCTGGCCTATATGTTCAAGTATGACTCCACCCAGGGCAAATACAAGGGCAAAGTGCAGGTCAAAGGTAGCTCCATCGTTGTTGACGGCAGCGAGATTCCAATCCTTAATGAGAAGGATCCGACTAAGCTGCCGTGGGGCAAGATGGGTGTGGATGTGGTGCTCGAATCCACAGGCAAATTCACAACCCGCGCAGCCAAAGGTAAGGCCGGTTATGATACGCACCTGACGGCGGGCGCAAAGCGAGTGCTGCTTTCTGCACCGGCCAAAGATAAGCCGGATGCTACTATTGTGCTGGGCGTCAACGACGACCAGCTTAAGGCCGGCATGAAATGTGTGTCTAACGCTTCATGCACAACCAACTCATTAGCTCCGGTCTGCAAGGTTCTGCATGAAAAGATTGGCATTGTCAAGGGGCTGATGACGACCATCCATGCGTACACCAATGACCAGGCGATTTTGGACATGCCCTATAAGGATAAACGTCGCGGCCGCGCGGCTGCGCTTAACACCGTGCCATCAACTACGGGTGCTGCAAAAGCCCTCGGTGAAGTGATTCCTGCATTGAAGGGTAAGCTCCATGGTTACGCCCTGCGGGTGCCGGTACCGGTCGGCTCGATTACGGACCTTACCTTCATGGCTGCTCGCAAAACCACCGTTGAGGAGATTAATGAGGCTATGCGCTCTGCAGCCGAAGGCCCAATGAAGGGTATCATTGAGTACGTTAATGAGCCGATAGTCAGCAGCGACGTGATTGGCAATCAAGCCAGCTCGATTTTTGACTCGACCAACACAATAGTGCTGGACGGCGATATGGTCAAGGTGACCATGTGGTATGATAACGAGTGGGCTTACTCATGCCGTAGCGCAGACCTGATTGAAAGGCTGGCTAAGCTGTAAAGGGTTAATTAGTTCATAGTTATTAGTTCATAGTTCATTGAGAACGAACAGTGAACAACGAACAACGAACAATGAATGGAAACTATTATGGCTAAAAAAACCATTGCTGATATCAATGTGAAGGGTAAGAAAGTTTTGATGCGCTGCGATTTTAATGTGCCGCAGGACGCCAAAGGTAATATCACCAGTGACGACAGGATTGTTAAAGCACTGCCCACAATAAAGAATATCCTTGAACGAGGCGGCGCTTTGATTTTGATGAGTCACCTCGGCAGAACCGAGGGTCAGAGAGATGAAAAGTTCACTCTGGCACCTGTTGCCAGGAGATTGTCGGAGCTGCTGAGTAAGAAGGTAATCTTCGCCAACGATTGCATCGGACCGGACGTCAAGGCAAAGGCTAAAACGCTCAAAAGCGGCGATTGTATGCTGCTTGAAAACCTGCGTTTCCATAAGGAAGAAACGATAAAGGATAAAGCCGCCAAAGAAGATGCACAACTGCGAAAGGCCAAAGACGATTTTGCCAAACAGCTTGCCGATCTGGCGGATATATACGTTGATGACGCTTTCGGCACCGCTCACAGAGATAATGCCTCGATGTACACCGTGCCTCAGGCAATGAAAGACAAGCCTCGGGTCATCGGTTTCCTTGTAGAGAAGGAGCTAAAGTTTCTTGGCGATACTATCAGCAAACCTGAAAGGCCGTTCGTTGCCATACTCGGCGGTGTCAAGGTCTCCGATAAGATCGGTGTGATCGAGAACCTGATTGGCAAGGTTGATCGAATCATCATCGGTGGGGCTATGGCCTACACTTTCCTGAAGGCACGCGGCAAGGCTATCGGTAACAGCCTCTGCGAGAACGACTTCATGGATAAGGCCCTGCAATTGCTTGACCGCGCCGCTGACGCAAATTGCCTGGTGGTCCTGCCACCTGATCACGCGGTGGTACGGAAGCTGGAGCCCGGGGCGGAGCATCGTGTCGCCGTAGGGGATATAGACCTGGGTTGGCAGGCAGTCGATATCGGCCCCATGTCGGCCAAGATTTACGCACAGAATATCGCTGATGCCAGGACTGTCGTCTGGAATGGTCCTATGGGCGTATTTGAGATACCGCCTTTCGATGAGGGAACAAAAGCCGTAGCCTTGGCAGTGGCAGAGGCTACTGATAAGGGAGCTCGCAGCGTTATCGGCGGCGGTGATAGTGCCAGTGCCGTCGAAAAACTTGGTCTTCAGGATAGAATAAGCCATATTTCCACCGGCGGCGGTGCGTCACTTGAGCTTTTAGAGGGTAAAAAATTCAAAGCCATCGAAATCCTCGATGAGAAATAGTATTCGGCGTTCGTGGTTCGTGATTCGTGGTTCGTCTGATTCACTATCCACGATGCTCCTTGTTTTGAATTTAGAATTGAGAATTTAGAATGAAGAAAATTTAATTCTCAATTCTTAATTCTCCATTCCTGAGCTGGCCGGGTATAAGTAATGAAAAGAGTCGAAAACAATAAAGGTCTGCTGGACAAAAGAAGATTTGAGGGGCTCCGGCGGGAGAAAGAACACTGGCTGCGAACCCTGTCCTGGAAGAAGGCGTTACGTCTCGAGGAAAAAATGCTTTCATCAAAACTTATATTGGAATGGCGAGATAATTTCTCACAGGATAATCCCATTTGTCTGAAAAAATCCCTGCAGGACAGACGAAATAAATGAAAATTCTATTGGAAGATGTTTATAAGAAAGTTGTGACATTTCTCAACAAGGGGAAGTACAAGTATTTGATAATCGGAGGAATTGCAGCAGGGGCAATGGGTGAACCTCGCATTACTGCGGATGTGGACGTCGATATAAGTATCAGCAGGGAGGATGTCCCTGTTTTTTTGGGTAAAGCAAAAGAAGCTGGTTTCAAGGTTATCAAGGCAAGGTGCCTCGACTCTGCCGAGCGAACCGGTGTCTTTCAGATAAATTACGAAGATTTCCACATCGATTTTATTATTGCTTCAACCGAACTGGAAACAGAAGCATTTGAAAGGGCAAAGACGCTTAAGTTGTACGGCTTAAAGGCGTTCTTTCCTACTCCGGAGGATTTGATTTTGTTAAAGATTATCCCGGGCCGGGATAGGGACCTGCTCGATGCAAAGAGTATCGTTTTGCGCCATAAGGGGAAGCTCGATACGCGGTATCTTAAGACATGGGCAACGAAACTCTGCGATGAGGCCCAGGATATGAGAATATGGAATGATTTGAAAGAGCTGCTAAAGGATCGAAGATGAAACTGCCCAAGGCAGGGACAATTGAGATAGCGCCGTCTATATTGAGCGCTGATTTTGCACGATTGGCTGACGAGATAGCCGTGATTGAGTCTGCCGGCGTGAAAATTGTGCATATAGACGTAATGGATGGCCACTTTGTGCCGAATATTACTATTGGCCCGCCGGTGATTGCCAAGCTTCGCAATTACAGCAATCTTGTTTTTGACAGCCATTTGATGATAAGCGAGCCGGACAGGTATGCCGAGCATTTTGTTAAGGCCGGCGCCGATCACGTGACGTTTCACGTCGAGGCAGCCGATGAGCCGAGAAAGATTATTGACAGGTTACATGAGCTTGGAGCAACGGCTGGGATATGTTTGAATCCGGATACGCCGGTGGAAGGTATTAAGGATGTTGCTCCGCTTTGTGACATGATTTTAGTAATGACTGTTCATCCGGGCTTTGGCGCACAAACGTTTATGCCGGATGCAGCAAAAAAGATTATCCGGGTCAGGGAGATTGTCGGCCCCACTATAAGAGTTGAAGTTGACGGCGGAATAGACCCCCAGACTACGCCGCTTGTGGTTTCGTATGGTGCCGATACGCTGGTGGCCGGCAACGCCATTTTTTCAAAGCCCGACCGTGTGGCGGCAATAAACGCCATTCGAGAGGCCTGTAAAGAGATCAAAGATTAAAATTCAAAATTTAGTATAGGGATCAGATCTCAGGGGTCGGGGGTCAGCAAAAACCTAAGCCCTGAACCCTGATCCCTAATCCCTTAATTTTATTTTTTGTATGGCCAAAGAAACAAAATCAAAATGGAACGGGTTCTCATTGAGGCCGCGTAAAGAAATGCCCGAAGGGCTGTGGATGCGCTGCCCCGGCTGTGAGCGTATGCTCTATAAAAAAAGTGTCGAGGAGAATCTTAACGTCTGTCCGGAATGCAATCATCATTTTCGAATCGGGGCAGCTACCCGGATCGAGTATCTTGTCGATGAAGATTCTTTTCAGCAGCTCCTCGGCGACATGACGGCTAACGACCCTCTGGACTTTAAGTTCAGAGGCACTACTTATAAAGAGCGTCTTAAAACCGATGAGAAAAAAAGCGGTGCCAAGGAGGCTATGCTGATCGGCAAGGCATTTATCAAGGGAAGGGGCGTAATCCTCGGGGCGATGGAGCCTAATTTCCTGATGGGTTCCATGGGTTACGTGGTAGGTGAAAAACTGTGCGCAGCAGTGGATACGGCGATGGAGGAGTCACTGCCTTTGGTTGTAGTCAGCAGCTCCGGCGGAGCAAGGATGCACGAAGGTGTGGTGTCGCTGGGCCAAATGGCCAAAACCTCCGCGGTGCTGGCAAAATTCGATGAGGCAAAAGGCCTTTTTATCTCGGTTCTGACCGATCCCACAACCGGCGGAGTGACGGCAAGCTTTGCTATGTTAGGTGACGTGATAATTGCTGAGCCGGGCGCCTTGATTGGTTTTGCCGGGCCTCGAACCATCGCAGAAACAATAAAAGTGGAGCTGCCGGACGGATTTCAGACGGCCGAATTTATGCTTGAGCACGGCTTTGTCGATATGATTATCCATCGCAAAGACCTGCGAAGCGAAATCGCCCGTCTGATAGATTACTGCCAGAAATAAGTTAGGTTGACTTAAGTGCCTAAAATGAACTAAAGTGAGCTAAAGTGAGTTAAAGTTATAATTCAAAACTTTAGGCACTTTAGTCACTTAAAACTTTAGGCACTTAACATATAGGACGATTGGTGCGGGGGGCGTACTGAGGGAGAATTGAAGATGGCAAAGAAAGAGACGATGACATCGCGGGAGCGTGTTCTAAAGGCTCTCAATCATCAAATTCCCGATAGAGTGCCTATCGATTTTGGGGGCTTTCAAACCGGCATACATAAAAGAGCGTACGCTGAGCTGCTCGACTTTTTGGGTATTCAACCCGTGAGATGTTACTCGTCAGGGCATAACCCCCGCAGCTTCTTGCAAAGCAAGAGCGGGGGCAAGCTATCTCACGGGTTAAAGGACCAGATAACGATTCTTGATCCTGTCCAGCAGCTTGCCAAGCCTTGCGAAGAGGTTTTGGAGCGTTTCAGAGTTGATATTCGCTACGTATGTGCGCACGGACCCGATAGTTTTAAGGGTGGAATCGAACAAAATATTCGGGATGGCAAGCTCTGGCAAGACCTTAAAGATGAATTTGGCATCGTCTGGTCGATGCCTAATGAGCAACAACTGTATATGGATATTTCGCACCACCCTCTTGCAAACGCTACTATCGAGGATATTGCTGACTATCCGTTCCCGAAGGGTGATGACCCTACTCGTTTCACAGGATTGAGAGAAGAGATTTTGCAATTGCGTAAGGAAACTCCGTATGCCATCTCGACCGGCATCGGCGGCGTGGTCTATGAAATCTGCTGGTATATGAGGGGTTTGGAACGATGGTTTTTGGATATGGTCGAAAATCCTGCGTTTTGCGAGGCCCTGCTCGACCGAATTTTGAAATTCTGGCTCGATTATTATACGGTCTTTATGGCTGAGATAGGTGACATCATTGATATTGTGATGATAGGCGATGATTTGGCCGGGCAAACCGGCCCTTTATTTTCGCCGGATTTTTACCGCAAGATAGTAAAGCCCCGGCAGAAAAAGCTCGTCCGGCACATCAAATCTTTAACGAGTGCGAAAATCTGGTATCACACCTGCGGCTCGTGCTGGGAGTATATTCCAGACCTCATTGATAACGGCATTGATATTCTTAATCCTGTTCAGATCGGCCTTATCAATATGGAGCCGAAAAAGTTAAAAGAAAAGTTCGGCAGGAAATTGGTTTTCTGGGGTGGCGCCATAGATGCCCAGCATGTCCTTCCCTTTGCAAAACCAAATGAAATTCGAGAGCACGTCCGGCGAAATCTCGAAATCTTTAAGTCAGGCGGCGGATACGTTTTCAATAATGTCCATAACATTCAGGTTGGCGTGCCTGTCGAGAACATCGTAGCTTTATTCGATGCAGGGTACGATTTCGGGTTTTATGATTAATTGACTCGATCCTCGATGCTTGATTCTCGATACTCGATGCTAAAAATTGTAGGTTGGGGCTTGCCCCAACATTTTCTCAAAGTAAAGACAACAACCCTGCCAGGAGTGCTAAGGCTGCGCTTCCCCAGCACCATTTTCGCCAATTAGGCTTGAAAAACCCAAGAATCAAACAAGGAATGATACAGACAATACTACCCTGAATACCATAACTATGTGGATGGTTCTTGATCCGAGTAAATGGTGCAAATGGAATATGCCAAACTGATAAAACAAATATAAAAATTATTGATAAACTAACGATGGTCGCAATAACGGTAGTCTTAGCCTTTTGCCCTTTTTCTGCTGGCTCTTCATGCGATTTATCTTTCAGCTTTTGGCGAATTTCCTTAAATTCTCGAATAATCGCATCCAAAGTGCCGGACTTTCGTAAATCATTTGCGAATATATCAAGTGCAAATTTAATACCATCAACAGACCAATTTCCGGAGCCGTTTAATATAATGCAAGTGAACAACTCGTCTAAATCAGACTTAATCTTGTTGATGGACAACTGAATACTTACTAACCAAAGGCTATATGTACGATCCTTTTGACGATCCTTTGGTGGCGGGGTATAAAAGCGATATTTTTGGCGTGCAGGGCAATCCCTCCAGTACAGCTCCCTTGCTTTTTTAAGTGCTTCAAGGTTATCAATCATTTCCGAGATTTTATTGTACTCTATTTCATACATTTAGTTTAGTTTATCACCTGTTCACTTAAAAGGCAAAATTTTGTCTGTTTTTCGTTGATTGACAGGCATGAGAAGGTTTATTTATCTCAATTAAGTTCGAGATTTTTAATGAAAGGTCTATCTATGAAAACGAGAAAGAACTGGATTTTATTAGTGGTCTTTGGCGTTTACGTAGGTTTGGTTTGGGCAAATCAACCTATAAAAGATTTCGAGCCTAACTATCCTACCGGATACTTTGAGAAAATAAAACAATGGTCGGAAGAACGACGAGCCACATTATCAAGCCTAAAAGGTTGTAACGTTTCAGTCTTCATTTTTCCAAGTGATGAGGCAGATTTAGAAATTACAGAGCGGGAATTGCAGATCGAAGCAGAAATACAGATCAGGCGTTCTGGTATAGAGGTCTTTCCACGTAAATCTCTGGAGCCGTCTCAAGACCGTAAAACTCTACGTGATCCCCAGCTCGAAATATGGATTAGTTCACACAGGAAAGGGACTTATCCACGTCCCGTAGCAGATATAAAAATTCAGCTCAGGCAAACCGTACTTTTAGCAAGAGACCCAACGATTTCTTGCTATGCTGTTACTTGGGAATGGTATGATATAATTTCAGCCAAGGAAGAAGACTTCAAAGATATTCGGGTCAGATTGAAAGAAAAGTTTAATGCGAGCCTTAACGAATTTATCAACGACTATTTTGCAGCTAATCCAAAGCAGGAATTGTCAGAGAGAGAGAGAGAGAGAGGACAAAAAGCCGACTATCGTTGAATTATTTCGCATAACTGATCCTAACAAGCCGCAGAAAGCACCGAATATACCAGATAAACTCATCGAAGAGGTTAATAGTCCAGTCAACGAGAGGGCTGAGTATGACCGAGAGCTATCAGAATGGAAGCAGAATCCCGAGAAATATTCTCAAGTCCGGACAGAGTTCACATTTATAGCGGAGCTTATACTTGCTGAGTCCGGGTATGATCCTGGTCCATTTGATGGAGTTCTTGATGAAAGAACGCAAACTGCATTGCGGACTTACCAAAAGAACATGGGGATTCCGGTTACCGGAGATCCATTATCATATGAGACTTTAAAACAAATCGAAAAAGATAAGGAAATACTCGACCGTCAAATTGTCAATCTTGGCGGACTTTTTGTCCATACGGACATGTGGGGTGAAGGTTACGTATCCGCACAAGGCACCTGGACCATATCTGGCGAGAAACAGGCGTGGCCGGAGCAAAGGTCAGAAATCCAATGCTTTAGAGACATAGGCAAATGTATAGAGGCGACGGCAATCGTAAAGCACGAGGGCGAGCCCTATCTTTCTGTCGCTTTAGAGATCTATGAGATTGAGCGATGGGATGCGCAAGAGATAGTTACAAAACCCAGAGAGACCGCGATGGGATGCGTTCGATATGTCCTCAGATTTAATCGACTAAATAAGTCAGTTACGGGGACTCGAAGCACGATATCGGACGAGGGGCTTTGCAAAGGTCTAGATCGGGGTGAAAAACACCTGGTTTTAGTCGATGGTTTTGAAATAACCCGGAATCTCATGGAGGACCTACAAAAGAAAAGAGGCGATCTTATTCAGATATCTCCTTCTCTATTGAAAAAACTGGAATCCGGATCCGAAAAGAAGACCAAATGACATAGTAATTTAGAAAATATCCAGAAAAAGGTATGCAAAAACCTGAATACCCTGTAGATGGTGATTGGATTAGGTGCGGTTTTTTTAGGCAGGAAACGACAGCCAATTTTCGATTTGCGATTTAAGATTTACGATTTTTAATACACACTGCTTCGGTTAAGGTAGGTCTTCCCCCACCAAGTTTCCTTTGACCGGCACAACTGGTGTGCCGGCTAAACATTGTTTACAAAATCTTCTCTTTCATTTCTGAGTACATCTTCGTATAATCTTCGGGCGAATAGTGGGTTGATTTTCTTTTGTCATTGCGAGGAACGCAGTGACGAAGCAATCTCAAACCTAATAAAGGGGATTGCCACGGCCACCTTCGGTGGCCTCGCAATGACATTTTTGGAGCGAATTGTGGGCTATTTTCGAGAAAATGTAGAAAAGGCAAAAGGTTATGAGCCGGGCTTTCAGCCTAAGCAGGCGGACGTGGTGAAACTTAACACCAACGAAAATCCTTATCCACCCTCGCCTGCTGTGATGAAAGTGCTGGCGGAAATCACGCCGGAGCAGCTTCGCAGGTATCCTGACCCGCAGGGCAATGCCTTCCGGCAGGCGGCGGCTGAAGTGAACGGCGTTCAGCCGGACTATATTATGTGCTGCAACGGCGGAGATGAGTTACTGAGTATGGCTATCCGTGCGTTTTGTGATGAAAATCGCCCTGTTGCGTATCCTGTTCCTACATATTCCCTTTATCTGGTTTTGGCTAATCTGCAAAACTGTAAGGCTATCGAGATTCCTTTTGACAATGAGTTTAACCTGCCGGCTAAACTGGCGGCAACCGGTGCAGCCTTGACTATCGTCTGCAATCCGAATGCACCAACGGGGAGTTTTATAAATGTTGGCGAGCTGGCATCATTGGCGGATGAGTTGACAGGCGTATTGCTGATCGACGAGGCTTATGTGGACTTTGCAGAAGACAACTGCGAGGCGATGGTTAAGGATTTTGATAATGTGATAATACTACGGTCTATGAGCAAGGGTTATTCGCTGGCAGGATTGCGTTTTGGCTATGCGATTGCGAAGCCTTCCTTAATTGCCGGATTGATGAAGGTAAAAGATTCCTACAATGTTGATGCAGTAGCCATCGCTGCGGCAACTGCAGCGATAAAAGACCAGCAGTATTTCAAAGAGAATGTCGAAAAGGTAAAGGCAGACCACAAAGACCTTGTTGAGCAGCTTCAACTCCTGGGCTTTGAGGTTCCAAATAGTTTTGCGAATTTTGTGCTGGCTAAAAGTAAAAGCTGCAAAGCACAAGAGATTTATGATAAATTAGTGCAGCGCAATATTTACGTAAGATACTTTAACCTGCCGGGAATAGATGATAAATTGAGAATATCGATTGGGACAAGAGAGCAAAATCATAAGCTGCTTGCTGCCTTAAAAGAGATCTTATCAGATTAAGGATGTCACTTATGGAAAAGAGAACCGCTCAGATTCACAGGCAAACAAAAGAAACCGACATCATCTGTGAGCTTAATCTTGATGGTGTCGGTAAATACCAAATCGATACTGGCATCGGCTTTTTAGACCACATGCTCAGCCACCTGGGCAAACACGGCAAGCTCGATTTGGTAGTAAAGGCCAAAGGTGATTTGCAGGTCGATGCTCATCATACGGTCGAAGATATTGGAATATGCCTCGGCGAATGTTTGGCCAAAGCCCTTGGAGATAAAAAAGGAATTACCAGGTACGGCCACAGCTCTGTGCCGATGGAGGATGCTTTGGCCAATGTATCGGTGGATTTGTCCGGCAGGCCGAGCTTCGTGTATAACGTGGAGTATCGAACGGACAAAATCGGCGACTTTGACGTCGAATGCCTGCAGGAGTTCTTGCGCAGCTTCTCCAATGCAGGCAAACTTAATCTGCATGTAAATGTGCCTTATGGCATAAACAGCCATCATATCGCTGAAGCGATTTTCAAGGCGCTCGGCCAGGCAATGGCGCAAGCAGTAAGAATTACCGGGACGGATGTCCCCAGCACAAAGGGACAGTTGTGATTGAAGAAAACCAGGCTGAATATCGAAGCGGTATAGGCACCGATATACACAGATTTATCGAAGGCAGAAACTTGATGCTCGGCGGGGTTTATGTGCCGTACCCGGCCGGCCTGATTGGCCACAGCGACGGCGACGTATGCCTGCACGCTGTTATCGATGCGCTGCTCGGGGCAAGCGGAATGGGCGACATAGGGACATTTTTCCCGGATACCGACCCACGCTGGAAAAATGCCGACAGCAAGGAGCTTGTATTCATTATAAAGGAGAAGCTCGAAGAGAAGAAATGGGAGGTGGTCAATATTGATTTGATAATACATGCGGAGCAGCCGAGGCTTGAGCCGGTCAAAGGACAGATTAAAAGGTGCATTGCCGAGCTTTTGGGGATTGATTTTACCTCAGTGAACGTAAAAGCCAAAACAAACGAAGGGCTCGGTGACATCGGCGCCGGCCAGGCCATAGCCGCTACGGCAATAGCGCTTTTGAGAAAGAAACGTAAACCCAGATTGTAGCGTTCTGTATGACACTGATTTACACTGAATTAAAATTAGACACGGATTTACATAGATTAACACTGTATAAGTTTGAAACGTATTTACACGGATTGGCACTGATTGACACTGTTATATGAGTAATAAGAGTTGTAAAAATGCTAAAACACGAGGAATTGTCAAAGAAAATCATTGCTGCTGCATATAATGTACATAAAGAATTAGGATATGGTTTTCTCGAAAAGGTCTATAAAAATGCTCTTGCTATTGAATTACAAGAGGAAGGTTTAAACTGTGTTGTGGAAGCGCCTTTAGAGGTAACCTATCGCGGCAAAGTAGTGGGAGAATATTTTGCAGATTTGATAATTGAAGATAAAATTATCGTCGAAATTAAAGCGGTAACCAAGCTCGATTCCGTTCACGAGGTTCAGCTTGTCAATTATTTGAAAGCTACGGGACAAAACGTTGGCCTCTTAATAAACTTCGGTCAATCTGTTGAAGTTAAACGATGCATCTTCGGGTTCGATTCGGCAGAAAAGGTTTGAATATGGCAATAAGCGTTCTTCTAAATGGACAAAATTTTCAGCAGAAATTTTATGATAATGAGAATGAATTTGAGAAACTTATTATTGAGAATGCTGTTGCGCTATTCGGAAATAATGCAATCTACGTTGATCTCAAACAACATATACAAACTTCGTCTCTTGGTGGTACTATACCGGATGGTTTTCTGATTGATTTAGCGGATTTGGACAATCCTGAATTCTACCTTGTCGAAGTCGAACTTCAGAGGCACGATTTTTTCAAGCACATTTTTCCTCAGATAACCAAGTTTTTTGCTTTTTATAGGAACCAGGCTGAGCGTCAAAAGTTTATCGACACGATATTTTCGATTTTCGAGGGAGATTCATCTTTAAGTGAAAGAATCAAGAGCTTGATAAAAGAAAGAGAAGTTTATAAGTTTTTGAAAGATACTTTAGAGGGCAGTCAGAATATTTTAATTATAATCGATGGACCAAAACTTGAGTTTGAGGAGATAATTAATACGTATACAGATACATGGGGTAAGCTGGTCAAAGTTCAGATTGTCAATCACTTTCAAAAAGAAAATAATAATATCGTTACTCTTGAGCCTCCGTTCCAAGACCTTGAGTTCAGTGACGCAGTCTCACCATTTCCCGCACAAGAACCAGATCGCACTTCACAATACACCGAAGATTTTCATCTGGAAAATTGCGACCAGAATGTGAAGGACATCTATAGTAAGCTTAAACAGCTATTTCTTGACGTGAAAGATACGCTGCGATTTAATCCCACTAAGTCTTACATTGGCGTCGCATATAAAAGGCAGTTTGCTTACATACAACCTCGTAAGAAGAAAATTCGCATAGTGGTAATTATGCCCGAAAACAAGGTCAGAGAGACACTAAAATCCCAACACCATAATATTATATCTCATTCGGAATCGGCCCAAAAGTACTGGGGCGGTAGTAACTCTAATTGTGCAGTGGATATATCTGATACGGAATATTTTGATGAGATAAAACAGTTATTGGAGAATTTAGTTTTGAAACAAGAAGAGGATTAAAATATTTATAAGAAAAACAGTGTAAATCTGTGTTAATCCTTGTCTGAAAAAAAATAGATTAAATCAGTGTCAAAAGGATTATATGGGATTATATATTTATAATAGTCTAACGAGGAGAAAAGAGGAATTTAAGCCTTTGGAGGAAGGCAAGGTTGGTATGTATGTTTGTGGCCCAACCGTGTATGGAGAAACACATTTAGGACACGCGAAAAGTTATGTCAGCTTCGATGTATTGGTGCGATACCTGCGTTATCTCGGATATAATGTCACTTATGTGCAGAATATAACCGACGTGGGCCATCTGACCGATGATGCGGATGAAGGCGAAGATAAAATTGCAAAAGCTGCCATGAAAGAAAAGAAGCACCCGATGGCACTGGCTGAATTTTACACACGCAGTTTTTTCGAGGATATGGATAAGCTCAATTGCGTTCGGCCGGATATAAGCCCGCGGGCAAGCGGCCATATAGTTGAGCAAATAGAGCTGGTGAAGACCCTGCTGGAGAAAGGCTACGCTTACGAGTCCAACGGCTCGGTGTATTTTGATGTCTCAAAATTCAAAGATTATGGGAAATTATCCGGCAGAAATGTTGAGGATATGATGGCAGGTGCAAGAGTGGAAGTGTCACCTGATAAAAAGAATCCGGCTGATTTTGCGCTTTGGAAAAAGGCTGAGCCAAACCATATTATGCAGTGGCCAAGTCCGTGGGGGATGGGTTTTCCCGGCTGGCACCTGGAATGCTCTGTGATGAGCACAAAATATCTGGGCCAGCCCCTCGACATACATTGCGGCGGGCTGGATAATAAGTTTCCGCATCACGAATGCGAAATTGCCCAGGCTGAGGCTGCCAGGGATGTGCAGTTTGTCCGATACTGGGTGCACAATAATATGGTGACAGTCGATGGACAAAAGATGAGCAAGAGCCTGAACAACTTTATAACGCTCAAACAGGCCTTTTCGGGTCCGGCTACGGCTCGCTTCGCCGAGACGAGTGCGCACGAGAGATTAACCAAAGCTTATGATCCGCTGGCTGTAAGACAGTTGATTTTAATCAGCCATTACAGAAGTCCGCTGGATTTTTCTGATGCAGCTCTTTCTGCCGCCCAGAGCGGCTATGAAAAAATTTCTGAGGCGGTCAACACAGTGAGGAAAACAATAAAGGCAGCACCGAAAGGGGAGCCGGACACAAAAATAATTCAGCAAATTGGCCGGTTGAGGGAGAAATTTGATGAGGCCATGAATGATGATTTAAATACCTCTGTGGCACTATCGGTTCTGTTTGACGTAACCAGGCTGGCAGGCAAACTTCTGGTGGACGGCAAAACCACACACCAAACCTTTCATGCAATAGATGATTTGTTCAAACGACTTGGCGGGGACGTATTGGGTATTGTACAGGATGAATGTGTGCAGGCCGGCAAAGCTGACGATGAGCTGGCTGGAAAACTAATTGAAATCATAATTGAGCAACGCCGCGAAGCCCGTAGAGAGAAGAATTTTGCCAAAGCGGATAATCTTCGCAAATGCTTAGAGAGTATCGGTATCATTTTGGAAGATAAGCCCGACGGGACTGACTGGAGATGGAAGTGAGGATACTCGGCATTGATCCTGGTCTGCAGGTCTGTGGATACGCTTGTTTAGAGACCGACAGAGACGCGGAGAGGCTAATTGAAGCAGGCGTTTTCAAAACATCTGCTGGCTCTCCAATAGAAGTAAAGCTGAACCAGATAGCTAAGGATATGGATTCGCTGTTGGGAAAGTTCGGACCTGAGATTGTTGCAGTGGAACAGTTATACTCGCATTACACACATCCGAGGACTGCTATATTGATGGGACATGCAAGGGGCGTTATATTGCAGCGATGCGCACAGGCTGGTACGGAGATTAGGAGTTTCAACGCCACCCGTATAAAAAAGTCCCTGACCGGCAACGGCAGGGCTTCAAAGGAGCAGGTGCAAAGGACCATTCAGACGATTTTAGCCTTGCCGCAGATTCCTGAACCGGCCGACGTGGCCGATGCTATAGCAGCAGCTCTATGCTGTGCCAATGAGGTCAGCAGTATTTTAATTGGTGGGGCATCCATTCTCCGTCCCTTAGGGACTGCGAAGGATGAAAGCCCCACCCTACCATCTACGATATACGACATACGAAATACGAGCGACGAGCGATGAAATTATGATTGCAAGGATTGAAGGAAAACTTCATCAGCTTAATACCGATAGCGCCCTTATGCAGGTTGGGCCGGTTTGCTATGAAGTGATGCTGCCCGGCTATTGCGTGAGCGCATTGGCGGATAAAATAGGCTCGAACGTTTCTCTTTGTACTATGGAGTACTATGAAGGTGCACCCGGCGGCGGTAATCTGATACCGAGGATGGTGGGATTTTTAAGCACGCAGGAGAGGGACTTTTTCACAAAATTCACCAGCGTCAAAGGGATAGGCATAAGAAAAGCCTTGCGGCTGCTGAGCATTCCGATAGTAACTATAGCGGCAGCGATTGAAGATGCAGACGACAAAACATTACAGACGCTCGATGGCGTCGGCCAAAAAATGGCTCGTCAAATTATAGCCGAGCTAA
>CAZRNB010000068.1:0-15750 GCA_964601355.1 uncultured Pirellulales bacterium | reverse complement strand
AGAAGAAAAATGGATTTCACGGCCACTAAATATCTATATGGTGAAAACTGGAAAAGAATTGGTCTTGTTGGACCTTACAAATAAGATTAGAAAAACAAAACAATTGGGCACAGATTTAATCGAGACGGCACTGCTGTCTGACGACCTAATCTCTGACGTTGAAAAAAGGATAACCGGTTCTCTGGGCTTAATGCCGTTTTACAATATATCAGAAATTCCTAAGGACGCCAAATGGAGCCATGTAATTGACAATGACTTGCAAGCTTATGCACACGGTATTGAGGTTTATGACCTGACATGGGTCGAAAAAGCATACGATGGTTCTATCGTCTTCAAAAAGTGGCGGGTTTTTGCAGATCCTAAAACCAACCTTCCTCAGAAAGTCGAAGGGTATCAACTGTCGTTAATTAAGAGTGGGTATATTTTAATATCGTCGATGAAGTTTGAATATTTAAGCGGTGATGAAATACAAGCTGTTATTAAAAATGCCTCCTTTTAGATCGTTTCATTTTGGGAGCCAAAGAGGGCGAAGATTTATATAAGTATCGCCGGCTTTCTCAACAAACAAATCATCAGATTTTTCACGGCTGACGTGGTAATCTGCAAATCCAACATTAACCGTTTTGTTGGGGTGTCGTCCATATATAGCATCATCTTCCTGGCCAGGCCATAAATTCCGTTCTTTATTGATTGAGAGGCCAGGTATATATGCAGTATCTTCGATAGTACTGCCAAGAGGAACGGGAGGAGAATCCGTTGCGTGCCACCAGTTTATCATACTGTAACCGGCATCGACTATGAGCAATGTTTGACCGGGATAGGGTATATCTGCTGCGCGTAAAGGTGTTCCAATAAATTCAGCCTGGCTTTTTCTACCAGCCGAGCTTTTACATATTGACTGATTAACGCCATAATTTCCACATAGTACATTATTTTTAAGGCTGCTATTTCTTATCTGTCTGGATGGGCACCAAATCACTTCCTTCATATTTGCAGTTTTTATGGAATACTCAGTTATATGATTAAACCACCACCAGCCTTTTCTATCATATTGAGCGTATCCAGGATAACCACCTGGAGGTGGTTCTATAGGACTGTTATCAAAAGCGTATGGGAAAGTTTCATTGTCGGTTTCATAATTCATCAATCCAAGAATCAACTGCCTGACATTTGACCCACATAAAATCGCTTTGGATTGCCTTCTTGAACTTCTCAATGAAGGAATTGATACAGCTACAAGAAATGCGATTAGACTAATTACTATAAGTAATTCTATGACAGTAAAGGCTCTACATTTCATACCACCTTATTTTAGATTACTTCTTGTGCACGTCAACCTTGATCGAGCATTAAAGGAGTATTGAGGATTCTACTCTACCGGCCTGCCTTGCAGGTGAGGTTGCTAATTGCATGCCCGCATATAATAAAGTGTCCATTCGCCTGTTATATCACAAGCATCGGGATTATAAGGGTCGTTTATACAGGGAGATTTCATCATCCGGATAACTATAGAGTATGAGCAACTGCCACTCGGGGCATATTCACAACCCCAACGTTCATAGTACTCCTGATAGTAACCCCAGCACTCCCCGGCAGTATAGCTACAAAATATTACATTATATTCCTGGAGCAATCTGGTACAGGTATAACCTGAAGCACCAATTATATTGTGAAGCTGACTATCTTCGATATCAGCAGAGTTGCCTTGTAATTGTATAGGTTTGTCGGAAATCAAAAGTGCTGTGCCTTCGGTCCAGTCCATGCCAAAAAAGTTAATATCAGTAGGGTAATAAAATTTATTATTTGCCAGATCTATGAGCCAAACATATTGGTTATCAATATGGTCAAGTACAACAAAATGGTTCTTCCCCGAAATATGCAGAATCGCTTTGCAGCCATGTAAATGCTCAAGTGTCTGGAGGTCAGTCTTGAGAGCCCGGCAGTAAAATCCGAGGCTTTGCGCAAACTGCTTCATTGCATATAGACTTGTAGTTTTATCTGGTTCACTAACTAATTGAGTTAGCTTTTGATCCGTAATATCTTTGCTTACCTGCAAAGCAGCATATTTTAAGGCTACTGTTGCACAGTTTTGTGGTTGCGTGCCTTCAGAGGCTGCGAAAGCTAATCTCTCACCTAAAAGTTGGTCCGTACCAGCGATGTGTGAATAATAATACATAGCGGGTTTATCGGTGACGGGAGAGCGGTACTCTATCAACGCACCAAGTTCGTAGTCAACGTTAAAACTATAAAGTACAGGAACAATACCACTAATGCTGGTAAAGTTCCAAAGGTCGTATGCTACTTGTCTGTTTGACCGAGCATCACGTTGCTCAACATAAATAGAAGCAGGAATCCAACGGCCTGATATCAGATGGTAGTCGCCATATTGTTGATAGATTACTAAATTGTCAGGTTTATTGATTGAACAAGACAGGACAGCGTAATCTTTCTTTGGATCTAACACGAAAAGCGATTCTGAACCATTAGAAGTGATGAGCGTCAAATTTATCTGGGTTTGACCATCAATAGCTTCCTCGGTTGCAGAAAATTGGGCAGTGGAAAGCCTTTCATACGTATAATAGCCGTACCCCCAGGGAATCAATCCTGCGGTCAGTGGGCCATTGACAACGTGGGGAGTTCTACCTGTTGAGTCAACGATTAGCTGATTAGCTGACAAAGAATAAGTAGTATATTTTTCGCCATCCCATGCGAATGCGCGTCTTGCGTTCCAGCCCAGATTGAACTCCTCGGTCATAAAATTACCTTCGAGTTCTTTGCCCGGCTTTATGGAATCAGTGCGTGAGACCACGTTAATTTCCCAGTAAAATCTGTCTCCATCAAATCTTACAACAACCGTGGAATTCATTGTATATTCATTGGACAATCTGTAACGGACATTAAATGGTATGGCATCAAGCTTCATCTTCTGCAGTTCTTCTGTCAATTCCCTCTTGTTCGGATTGTTTTGATATTCTTGGATCTCTTGATTGATTTGACTGTTGACCTCACTTGTATCTGTAGTTTTTGGAGCCCTGTATTCTTCGTGTGTTGCTTCGATTGTACCTACAGATACCCAGGTTTTTCTTGGTTGACTTGTTAGTTTTTGAAAGATTTGCAAGATCTCTGCTCTGTCCAATTGTCTATCTGCAAAAGCAGCACAACTCACCGAAAGTAAAACACCGATTACTACAACAATGCGTTTCGAACTCATGACCTCCTCCTTTTCTAAACTTGGATAGTGAAAATTGACTTTATATCTGGATTTTCCCAGGTAAAAGCATGTACCCTACCTATCTATATTCTAAGGCGACTCTAAATTACAAAATGTTGATAGTCCGCCGAAAATATTTTAGCGTCAGAAGAAACTTGGAAGGTCCTGAAAGTAGCGACAATTAGATTGAAAGCTAACATCGTGAGAACACGTTCAGCACCTGCTATGTGTATAAACCTCCTTCGGATGAAATCAATGCAGAATAAGAAGAACCGTAGGTGACATACTGAGACACTGCAGCTATTGTGTGCTTTCAAGCCAGTACACAGCAAACAGCAGTAAATCATCGCCATCAACTTTACCATCCGTGTTGAGGTCGGTTCCCTCGCACCAATTTGGATCGTTGAAATCGGTTAGCCGCCAGTGTGAAGCAAAAACAGCAAAGTCGGCAAAGTCCACTTTAGTATCACTATTGAAATCGCGTGTGGGAACATGAGAGAACGTAAGATAATAAATTGGATCTTCCCAACTTACAGCATGATCGTAGAATCCAACCTTGCAGGTGCCTACACTTGTGGCGGTGTAATCAATAATAAACCAATCGCCTGCTACGGCAGTGTCATAACCTATCAAATTAAATCGTTGAAAACCCTCCTCTGGCAAATCCCATACCAATGCCATGTTGCCAGCGGCAGGTAAACGCGAGCCCGCCCAATCGTGAGTAGTCTCATTGTAGTCTCTAGCCGACAAGAGTCCATAAAACAGGTTTTCTTCTCCAATAGATAAGTCGCCTTCCCAATAACCATTAGCATCTGAGCTGACAACAATCGTGAGCTTGGTTTCAACCATAATATCTCGATATAAAAAAGGAATGTTAGGATCGGCAAGCTCAAGGGGGGTATTGCCATCAGCCAAGTACACTCTTGTCGAAACTCTTCCCATGGCTATCTGAGCAATAACAAGAACTATTACAAATAATATAGCTTTTATCTGTTTTTCCATAATATATGCCTTCTACTTAAGATTACTCAATCCAAAGACAAGTATAACGAATTTGCTATAGAAGTCAAGCAATTGTAAGAGATTATGTTTTTTAAGAGCACTCTCTCCTGAGCAATCTTCGGTTTTATCGTTCATATCTTTGATTCGCGGCAGACATTACTAAACTTATGCTTACTGTTTTACTTAATCCACATTTTTGTTTTCCCTTTGCGAGTTTAAAAATTTTTCGGAAATAGAGTCAACAGCAGAATTCTCATATTGTATAATAACCTTTGTCCATGATTCAGTAGGTTTTAATATGTTACAGATACCTATCCGCAATAGAAATAGAATCCAGATGGGGGCCTACCAATGGTGAAGGAATTCTTGAAAAGAGGGAAAATTAGTAGACTTCTACAAATTATAACATCATTACAGGCAGGGAAGAGATACTCTGTTACCGAACTTTCCCAGATTTTTGCAACCTGTCGACGGACTATATTCCGCGACTTGAAAGAACTGCAGTTTATAGGCATACCCTACCACTATGACGCCAAGACTGGCGGTTATACCATAGAGCCTGAATTCTTCCTGCCTCCAATAGATTTGAATCTGCAGGAGGCTTTGAGTCTGCTATTGCTGGCTTATAAGGTAAATAATCAGATACAGCTGCCGTTTAGGAAATCTGCGCTGCTGGCCGCTCTGAAAATAGAGAACAATCTGCCTATAAAAATAAAACAATACTGCAATTCGGTTCTGCAAAATATTTCTGCCGTGCCAAGTGCTCAGGCGCCAATGGATCATCTTGATAAAACGTTTGCGGAGCTGCAAAAGGCCATCGTCAACAAGCGCAGGGTGAACATTCGTTACAATTCATTATTTGACGGCAAGATTATTGATCTTGAGCTGTGCCCTTATCATCTGCTGTACAATCAAAGGGCGTGGTACGTGCTGGGTTTCTCCAGTTTTCACCAGGGCATCCGCACATTTAAGCTCAATCGGATCAAGGAATCTCAGGTCACAGACAAATGTTTCATCGGAGGGGACAATTTCAATCCAGCGGACTACCTCGGCAGAGCCTGGTCGATGATACCGGAAGGCAGACTTTATAACGTCAGGCTGCGTTTTCTGCCTAAAGTAGCAGATAACGTTACCGAGGTACAATGGCACAGCACACAAAAGGTCATACGTGACAGTGACGGCTCAGCTACTATGGAGTTTCGCGTTGACGGCCTGGGAGAGATAACCTGGTGGATCCTCGGCTATGGCGACCAGGTCCAGGTGCTTGCACCAAAAGCCCTAAGGCAAAAGGTTATTGAAACTGCAAAAAATATAATCAAATTCAACGAAGAGATATAAATATTACATATCATCAGTAGTGTGCGATTAATTTTTGTGGCAGTATGTAACAGTATTAATGATCAGATTTTATCTGTCATTGTCATTGCGAGGGAGCGAAGCGACCGAAGCAATCTCTTACATTTATAGTTTTGAGATTGCCACGCCCGCCAAGTGCGGGCTCGCAATGACAATGGGGCCGCCACAAAATCTGGTCACACACCATCAGTATTACTTGCTTTTGTTTTCTTGCAATTGACTTAGGTTTATTATAAAATCTCTACAATGTAAATATCTGCCAACGTAGCTCAATGGTAGAGCTCCGGTTTTGTAAACCGGGGGTTGTCGGTTCGAATCCGACCGTTGGCTTTGGGAAAATAATCCCGCAATGAATAGAAGACCCCCGGTAAAACCGGGGGCTAAATTTCGTTTAGCCGTCGCCGGAACGGCGACTGTTAGCTGAACGTTTTATCTTTACCGAATTTCACGAATTTTGGCCGCCCAGTCAGTGGTAGATGGATTTTGTCCATCGGGAAATCCTGGTAGTGTCAGTATTCCTTTTTCATCTGTTTTAATGGCAATGCTTTCCTTCCATTGGCCATTGCTGGGATTAAACCATTGGAAACTATATGATGCATTGGGTTTAAAGCCGCTTAACGTGGGTAATTCCGCCTGGTTCTCAAAGTAAAGCAGAGCAAGGTCTTTTTGGGCTGTAGTCATCATAAATGACCAGCCGTCCAAACCTCTTTGGGGACTGTTTGCGGCTTTTTGTGGGTGTATATTTTGTGAGCTGAACTGTAATGTCTGGTACTTATTGCCTTCGGATAAAATAAATGCCGCCAGATGCTGCATATACCGGCCCGATTCAAACTTTAACGCATCCCAGAAATGGGGACGAACGCCTGCCGGCTCTCCGGTTGTGGTAATATCGTACGCGCTTGTGCCATGCACATGACCCGATAGTCCCCCCGAAAGAACCGAGCCATACATCTGTGCGCGTGAGAAATAATTGTCGCGCGGTGAGTCAGCGGGCGGACGCTCGCCATTCGGCATGTTTATTTCATGGTTCCAGCCTGTATAATACGGCTCAAAATTTATGGCCGGGTATGGAGGCTCAAGATTAAAAAGGGTTTCAATCGCCTTGTACACGCCATGATCGCGCGGCTTATTGCCTACACTGTGCATGGTCAGCCAGGGACATGCCTGATTGTGGCCGAACTGTGTATAAGTGGAATCATTGATTAGTGTTGTGCAGGGTTGTCCAAACGGCAACGGGCCGTATGTTTTTAAATGATAGACAAGAGCCTGGTTAAATTCATCGGCGGTCAGGCTGTATTCTTTTGGAATCCAATCGAGGTGTATCCCGCTAAAAATCATATTATACGCACCGTATCTTGAAATCAGGTATTGAACATATCGAGAGTATGATTCATTAAAGTCAAAATAAGCCTTCCACGCCGGGCAGTTGTCCCTTCTTACGGTCTCCAATAAAGGGACAAAACCCTGCTCGGACATATACTGCATTTTTTTGTCCAAGCTTTGAAAATATTCAGGATTGATATGATCAAAATCAGCTACGCCGTTGTGCTTGGGTGACATCTTAAAGGGCCTGTTACCATATTCATCACGCATATTTTTTGCAGTCATTTTGCCTTTTTCAACAAGGTAGTCGAATTTTTCCCATGCGTTTCTCAGGTATATACCATTGGAATCCGCATAAGTACTGGCGTGGCCATCCGATTCCCAGTTCGGAAAACAGGCGATCATGCTGACGGAATTGTATCCTTGTCCTTTCCTGTAGGCCACGGCGTCTTCAAAACCAATGCCCGGGCCGGGCACATAATCCTTTGAAGAGGAGACACCTCTAAAAGGCAGCCGCCACGTGGCCCCTGCAAGCCAGGTGTCACCAACCATAAAGAACGGCGTGCCATCGGCATATTGTAAAGCATGTCCGTTGGCCGATGGACGAACGAAACCGCGACGGTTAGGATTTTGCAATTTTTCCCCTTCTGTCCAGTCAACGGTATTAAATTCGCCGGTATGATTATTCAGCCCTTTATCATCAGGCTGGTCTGACCCGCTCGTCCATTGCCATTTTCCTGGCTCTGTCGCCACAATACGTATAACAAAAGCATTGCCGCCGTCCCAGAAACCGAAAATTCGTTTTGAGAAATTCGGGCCTTTTAGCTCTATCCAGCACGTCACATCTGTGAAACAATTTCCATAGTCCTTTTCTGCTTTCAGCGTGACTTCCTTCATTTCCCACACGTGAATAGCTGAGGGGCTATTGGCATCCAGTGTATTAAGGGGGACGTTCACAATAAGCGCCAAACAGATACAAAAGGGCAACAGGCTTTGATTTTTAGTATTCATAAAATGATTATAGATCAACATGGTGCGTACTTCAATGGTTCAAGAGAAATCAAAGGCGGGGTAGAGTGTACGTCAAGATTGTTGGTAAAACCTAAAAGACAGAGACGTGTGTCATTTCGACCGTAGGCCCATTATGGGTGGGCCGAAGTGGAGAAATCTGCTTTGAAGGCAGACCTCTCCGCTCGGCCTTGCGGCCTCGGTCGAGGTGACAAAAGGGAGCCAGATGTTATCAATTGAGATAATAGACAATAAAAAGACCACTCTTTGCCTTCAAATGTGACGTGCACCCGCTTGGGTGTAGTACTTATTAACAGCAAAATCAGCCATGGATATAATGTTATCGGCAGAATTGAAAACATCAGCCACTGAGCTGGCCTGTCAGCAGCGGGAGTCTTGAAACTAATTGGCCGCGGTAAAACCAATCTGTAGTCATGTCAGCGGAACCCCTGGCAGGTATAAGTGACTTTGAATATTTAGGGCTCACCGGCGGTTTGGCGATCACTAAATCCAAAGGCACAGCGGAGTTTTCATTTACTACGGCCAGCTCGATATTTTCTTTGTAGATATTGGTCCAGCCATGCGCACAGGGACTAAAATCGGTTGTGGCAACGTACAGTTTTTCACCCTGGTTCAGCATAACCGGCGCCAAACCATCGAACTCATCACTTATGGCTTTGGGGATAGTAAATTCAGCGGCATGTTTTTCCCCACGGGCTCTGGCAGCTTTGAGGTATCTGCGGGAGTTGTTGACGGGATGCTCGAAAGCTTTGACGTCAATAAAAATGCACAATTTGCTCTTTGATGAATTGGCCAGCATAGTAAAGTCTTCGAGCTTGGCCGGAATCATGTCTATGTAACCCTTCTCAGCCCAAAGACTTTCAAATCTGCGAGAAGGGTCCTGAATCATTAAGTAAGTCCAGCTTCTGTCCCACGTTCCATTAGGAGGTTCAAAGCCTGTAAGAATCTTCCGGGCGTCGATAGTTCCGGCTGGTACATCCCTGCCGCCGGAGTACGCCTGTGGGTCGAAGACAAACACATTGTTGTGGCTGTGCCGGGGCAACAGTGGTGTTACTAAGGCTTTATTGCAGACGGCATCGTTGATGCCTACGTAAATTGCCAGTACTGTTTCCGGCACCGTAGGAATCAGATGAGCTAACTCAAGACAGTTTATATCTTCTGCTGATGCAAGGTACGAGGGAAGCCCTTTCATCAGGTTATGTGCTTCGATGAGGAAATCTATGTATTGCTGCCTGCTCATGGCAGAGCCATCGGGAATATGCAAATCTTGCTCGACTGTCATAATAAACCTCTCGAATCCGCCTTGTTGGACAAGTCCGACCGTTGGCTGTAAAAAATAACCCCGCAGTAAACTGCGGGGCTAAACATGGAAAAACATCGTCTGTTTTTTGTCGTCCGTCGTCTATCATCCCTCGTCCATCGTTTTATTTATCCTTGGCTTCAAACTCGGCGTCGATTACATCATCATCGCCTTTTCTTTTGACCTCACTTTCAGGAGGATGTTCCTGCGTCCCGCCGGCTGAAGCCGAAGCGGCCTGCTTCTTGGCCGCCTCTTCATAAAGCACTTTGCCCAATTCCTGGCCGGCTGTGCTAAGATTTTCCATTGCCCTCTTTATCGCATAGCCATCCTCACCTTTTATCGCTTCCTTGAGGTTATTTACCTCGCTTTCGATTTTGCCTCGAGTTTCACCGGAGACTTTGGCGCCATGCTCTCTAAGCGTCTTTTCCGTCGAATAAATCAACTGGTCAGCCTGGTTCTTCAGATCAACCACCTCTCGTTTCTTCTTATCGTCCGCGGCGTGCGCATCAGCATCCTTTCTCATCTTGTCAATTTCCTGCTCACTCAGCCCTGAGCTTGACTTAATTGCAATGGACTGCTGCTTACTGGTGCCGAGGTCCTTGGCCGAGACGTTCAAAATGCCATTAGCGTCGATATCAAAAGCCACCTCGATTTGTGGAATGCCTCGCGGAGACGGCGGAATATCGGTGAGCTGGAATCTGCCCAGAGTGCGATTGTCACGGGCGAATTCGCGTTCGCCCTGCAGCACATGTATGTCAACAGAGGTCTGGCTATCCGCGGCGGTCGAGAAAATCTCTTTCTTGCTGGTCGGAATGGTAGTATTGCGCTCAATCAGCCTTGTCATAACTCCGCCTAAGGTCTCGACACCTAACGATAGTGGCGTGACGTCCAGCAGAAGAATATCTTTTACGCCGGTATCGCCGGCCAGCACCGCCGCCTGGATAGAAGCGCCGACGGCAACCACCTCATCGGGATTTAAGCTCTTATTCGGCTCTTTGTTAAAGATTTCCCTGGCAATCTGCTGGACCTTGGGAATTCTGGTTGAGCCGCCCACCAGCAGCACCTCGGCTATCTCTGAAGACTTCAGTTTTGCATCCTCCATCGCTTTGTAGCAAGGGCTTTTCAATCGTTCAAAAACATGATCACAGAGCGCTTCGAGCTTGCTGCGTGTAATAGTCATCTGCAGATGTTTCGGACCTGAGGCGTCGGCAGTGATGAAGGGCAGATTTATCGTGGCCTCAAGCTGGGTGCTCAGCTCGCATTTTGCCTTTTCCGCAGCTTCTTTCAGTCTCTGATGCGCCATCGGGTCTTTGCGCAGGTCTATGCCATGTTGTTTTTTGAACTCCTCGGCGAGGTAGTTTATAAGAACCGCATCCAGGTCATCACCTCCGAGGTGGGTGTCGCCGTTGGTGCTTAATACTTCCAGAACGCCGCCTCCCTCTTTAAAACCGCCGATATCGAGAATAGAGATGTCAAAGGTGCCTCCACCAAAATCGAATACGGCCACCTTTTCGTCCGGTTTCTTTTCGACGCCGTATGCAAGGGCCGCAGCAGTAGGCTCATTGATAATTCGCTCGACCTTAAGCCCTGCTATCGTGCCGGCATCTTTAGTTGCCTGACGCTGCGCATCATTAAAATAGGCCGGCACGGTAATAACGGCATTGGTGACCTTTTCGCCTAAATAGTCCTCTGCGGTCTTTTTTAAGTCCTGCAGAATCATAGCCGAAATCTCAGGCGGCGTGTGCTGTTTGCCTCGCACCTCGACCTTGACGAGCTCATCGGGACTTCCAACAATCCTATAAGGCACTAATTTTTCTTCCGAGGCAACCTCATTGTGGCGTCGGCCCATAAAACGCTTTATGGAAAAGACCGTATTTTCTGGATTTGTCACCTGCTGATGTCGCGCAATCTGGCCTATGAGCCTTTCGCCCTTATCGGTAAAGCCGACCACCGAAGGCGTCAGCCGAGAGCCGGATGAGTTTATCAAGACCTTTGGCGCCGGGCCTTCCATTACAGCCACCACAGAGTTTGTTGTTCCCAAATCTATTCCAATAATTTTAGCCATAGTTAATTTCCTTTCTGAATTATGAATTTAGAATTCAGAATTAAGAATAACAAGAAATTCATTTTAAGATGTGCAAAAGACGTGCCAATCTTGTCAAGAGCCGGGTCGAAGGATGTTTGAATGTGCCGACCGATACACTTAACATTTTACATATTAGCAGGTTATGTTTTTTTAGCTGCCAGCTTTTGATTTCTTATCCGGGGCTGCATACCTAATTTGCCGATTCATTGTGCCATTTTGGCAGGAAATAATCCCCTTATAGATAACCCCCAGATAAATCTGGGGGCTAAATATACAAATTATCAATTCAGGTTTCCTGGCTCAGGGCTGAGCGAATAATCTTGGCTCGAAGCGCATCTCTGCTGGTGGCATCCAGCGGTTTCCCGTAATTTAGCTGCAGATGAGCCGGCAGGGTCAGCATAAACAGGCGGTTAATGGTCGCAATAGATAATCCTTCATCTTTACCCGTGCTTTGGCTCGACTTATCTCGCCGCAGTCCGATCAGGTCGCGAAGTCTTTTTAATGCAGGAGTTGTTGCCCCCATACGCTCATACATATTAACGCCCAGCCGCAAATGGCTCAGCAAAAACAACGCCTCTTGCGAGCTTATCAAATGGGCATTCTGCAAAAGTGCTATCGCACGGGAAATTTTATCGTCAAGGGTGTCAACCTGCGTGCTGAGCAGTTCTTTTCTGGCGGCATTTTCATATTCAATGACTTCGGGAATGATGGTACGCTCAAATTCCGAAACAATTGTTTCTTCCGATACTCCGAGCGTAACCTGGTTGGACAACTGGTACAAATCACTTGCCGCCTCAGTGCCTTCGCCGAAAAGGCCCCGCACAGCCAGGGACAAATCTCTTGCGGCATTGAAGAATTTTTCCATCTGGCCCGTCATTTTCAGGGCCGGCAGGTGCAACATCACAGAGCACCGAATGGCCGTGCCGAGATTCGTGGGGCACGCCGTTAAATAGCCGAAACGTGGGCTGAAAGCGAAGCTGATCTTCTGCTCAATCATGTCGTCAATATGGCTGATCTGCTCGTAACAGCCGGATAGCTGACAGCCGGCTTTAAGCACCTGCATTCGCAGATGGTCTTCCTCGTTAATCATGGCAGTAAAGAATTCCCGCCTTGCAATGACGGCGCCTCGCGGCCCCCGGCCTGCGGCGTGGTGCCGGCTGATGAGATGCCGCTCTACCAGCAAATCCCTGTTCAGGTCGGAAGTCTTATCCACGCTGATATAGAACACTTCGTCGCCGAGGTCGAGCGACATTAAGACGTCCTTCAGCTTCGCGAGTATCTCAGATTTTTCGGCGTTCGTGCATCGGCAGAGAAATTTGTGACCGGCAAGATTCCTCGCTAAACGAATCCGTGAAGAAACTACCACCTCCGACAGCGGACCTGAGCCGTTAAACCATTCATTTATATCGTTACTAAAATCAGTTAATTTCATGTTCGAACCTCAATTCCCGTTGCTTGACTCTCGACGAGGATCGTATGTCAGGATTCCATCTGCTTTATCTCGTCTCGCAACCTGGCAGCTGATTCATAATCCTCTTTTCGCACGGCGGTATCTAATAGCTGACGCAGATTTGCAAGCTTCATCTGCATTTTTGCCTGCTTTGGCGTCTTTGAAGGGATTTTGCCGCAGTGACTCGTCTTGCCGTTATGAGCCCTTTCGATAAGCGGCAGGAGTGCTTTCTCAAAAAACTCATAATCGTTGGGACAACCCAGGACCGCTTCCCTGCGGAATTTGTCCAGTGTAAAACCACATAGCGGACAGCTCATCTTCTGTTCCGACGGCCCAAATATATCCTCGTCAGTCGGCTGAACGGCAAGCAGGTTACTGAGTAGCTCATTTATCGAGACCTGACTTTTGGCGGCAATACCCTGCTCGACGGCACAACTTTCACACAGGTGCATTTCCTTGCGTAGTCCATCGGCAATCTCAGTCAGGTGAATAATAGCTGCTTTCTTGTTACAAATCTGACAAAGCATAATTAACGCGATCCTCAATACTCGATTCTTTGTGTTATTATAATAAAATCCTCTGTAAAAGTATCGTCAAATTTAGTAAATCACTGCAGATTTACTTTATGAATTCAGCCGAGCAGCCGGGTTCCTCCACAACCTTGACGCTTTGCAGTTTCAGCCCTTTCGGCAGTCTCTGCTCAATTCTTTCATATATATATTTGGCCACGTTTTCAGCCGAGGGGTTATTCCAGCGGAAATAATCGATTTTGTCCAAAGGCTTATTATCGAATTCAGCCACGATTGTTTCGACGGCCGATTTGAGCTGGTTAAAGTCCATTACTATCCCGATATTGTTTAGCGTATCTGAGCTGACGCTGGCGGTAACGATCCAGTTGTGGCTGTGTGCGGGCTCTTTTAAGCCGGAAGGCATGATCAATTGGTGCGATGCACGAAAGCAAGTTTCGATACTTATTGTGAACATAAAAAGACCCCACGTGAAACGTGGGGCTAAATATTTAGCCCCCAGTTTTACTGGGGGTTCTTCTCTTAAATCTTCGTTGCAAACGCTGCTGGACGTTTTCCGGGATCAGGTTTGACAGGTCTCCGCCAAGTGAGGCCACCTCACGAATCAACGTCGAGCTGGTAAAGCCATATTGCTCGCTTGTCATAATGAAGATGGTTTCTATGCCGGCCACGGCTCGGTTGGTCATAGCGAGCTGAAATTCATATTGGACGTCGGTAAGGCTTCGCAGGCCTCTAAGAATGACGTCCGCCTTTTTTTTCGTGGCGTATTCGACGGTTAAGCCGTTGAAGCTTTCGACCGAGACGCCCTTCATTTTTCTTTTGTGGATTATTTCGCCTATCATTTCGACGCGTTCTTCCGGGGTGAAGAGCTGGTTTTTAACAGGGCTTTTACCGACCGCGATGATTAGCTCATCGAAGAGTCTCATGCCGCGGCCTATTACGTCCAGGTGCCCGTTTGTGATCGGATCAAACGAGCCCGGAAATATTGCTCTTACGAACTTTCTACGCATTAGTAATCCTTCTTATTGATATAGTAATCGGTAAGCATGTTATTATACTGTCGTCATTAGAAACGTCAAATATCATTGGCTGACTATCCGCGGGCGCTTTTTCCTGTCTCATTCCAATTAAATACTTGAACATTATCCCGACTTTAGGTAGAATTGTATCTTAGTTTAAGAGTAAGAGAGGAGTATGGTCATTTGATGGCTTATCAAAAGGAATTCAGGATACAAGTGCTTACCCTTGTATTCTGTATCAGTTTAATATTGGTGTTAAGAAAAAATGAGGGCTCAAAAAATGAACCGGCAATTTAATGCAAAAACACTCGTTGTCAGAACGGCTTTAGCTGTGCTGACGGTAATGATCTATGTAGCTTTAACCGGCTGCAACAAGGAGCTGGCGCGAATGGAGCAGAACCAGCTCGAAATGCAGCAATTGATTCAGCTCAATACCCAGCTAATGACCGACAATATGAACCGTATCGAGAACCATCAGACTCAGTTGCACGTCTCAATTGAAGATGTCCAGAAAAACACAAGGAAACAAACTGATGATATGATAGCTGTGATTGGGCAGGAACATGCTGCACTGCGGGATATGCTGCAAATACAAAACCAGCGTCTGACCAATTCCATCGTCGGGATCGAACGTAATCAGGGCACACTGCACAGCGGAGTTGAAGGTTTGAACACAAACGTCCAGCGAGTTGATGGAAGCACGGCAGGCCTGGAAAAAAATTTACTGAAAATGGAGCAAACCCTTCAAAACAACAATAAAGAGCTGGCTAACCTTATAGACGTTATTGGCCAGAGACAGCTAAGGTCCGAAGAAAGAAATCAGGATAACCTCCAAATGATGGTCGGCACACTAAAAGACGTCCAACAAAACCAGGCCAGATTACAAGAGCAGCTTACGCTTCTGCAGGATAAGAGTCAGGAGACCAATAGCAAAGTAATAGCTGCTCTTGAGCAAATGAAAATCACACTTTCTCAATTGCAGGCGCAAATCAGTTTGTTATCACCGGGGGAAAATACGCCTTCTTCAGAGATAAAAAAATAAAGCCCGTTATTTTTTAAAAGCAGTGATTTTTTCTTTTAGCGACCGGCACGCTCCGCCGTGATGAGTTGAGAATCGAGTATCGGTCAACGATATCTTTTTGTTATTTTGTAAGCGTTCACGGGAAAACTGTGTTTTTGTCATTGCGAGCGAAGCGAAGCAATCTAAAATCGTTCGTTTTTGAGATTGCTTCGGCCTAAAGGCCTCGCAATGACATAAAAACGCCTTATTTTCTGCGTGAACGGTTACGTTATTTTTTACTGGTTTCCAAATCTCCAATATTACGTTTAAAATCATCCAGCTCTTTTTCATACTTTTGGAGAACCGCCGTCCAGTGATAATTAGCCGGCTTGCCATCTTCAAAGCCGGGATACGGAATCTTACGCGTGTGTGTTTGCATGCCTTGTG
>CAZRNB010000067.1:0-15809 GCA_964601355.1 uncultured Pirellulales bacterium | reverse complement strand
TTCGCTCGCAATGACATCCATCGTTCAAACTGCGACAGAGTAGTAGTGACATTGACCCCGTTAGAGAAAGCCGCTCCAGATACATTGGGATTAGAGAGCTTAATTCTCTAATGTGGTTGATGTGCCTGCGGGGAGAATTGGCTACGCTGATTTCTCCAGTAAGGGATACTACGTATTTTTGTCCTTTGTGACAGGCTCAGCTTTTGCGCCGGTTTTTGATTCTTTGCTTTCAGCTTTGGTTTCCTTCTTATCGGCGATTTTGCCGGATGCACCTTTCTCCTTCTCTGCGGCCTTTTTATAGCTTTCGGTTCGGTAATCCGTCGCGTAGAAGCCGGGGCCTTTGAAGATTACTCCTGCACCGGTGCCAATGAGTCTTCTGATACTTGTCCTGCCGCATTTTGGGCATTTACGGATAGGCTTAGCGGTTATGCTTTGGAACTGCTCAAACTCGTATCCACAACTTTCACATTTATATTCGTAAGTCGGCATTTTTCGTTCTCCGTCGTGCGTATTGCGTATCGCGTTAAAATTTTTTAAGTAGATTCGAGATTGTTCGGCAAATTCACACAATACGCATCACGCAATACGCAATACGATATTACTGCGTGTCGGTTGACTCGTCCTCGGTTTTCTCTAAATTTTTCTCGGGTTGTTTTGTTTCTTCTGCCGGCAGCTTGTTGCCTGGCCACTTATTGACGACTACCCTGCTTGGCCGAATGACACGACCGTTGAGCTTGTATCCTTTTTGAAATTCTTCCAGCACGAGATTATCTTGTTTTTCAGGCTCAGTCTTTTGAAGCATGGCCTCGTGCAGAGCTGGGTCGAACTTTTCGCCGAGTGCCTCTATCAGCTCGACGCCGTGCGTTTTTAATATATCGAGCAGTTGTTCATAAATTATTCGGATGCCCCTGGCAAAGTCATTCACGTTTTCAGCGGATGGGCTGTTTGCAAGTCCGCTTAGTGCGGATTCAAAATTATCCAGTGCCGGCAATAGCGCCTTTATTATCATCTCCTTTTCATAGGCAATGGTGTCGTTGATTTGTTTGTAAATTCGCTTTTGATAATTTGCGTGCTCGGCACCGACCCGCTGATATTGATCGACGGCAACTGTGAGCAAGTCCTTCAAGCAGTCATTCTTCTGTTTTTCAAATTCCAGCAAGGTTTTGTCTTCGTATGGCTCTTTTGGTTTATTGCCTTCCAGAGCTTCTTTATGCTTATCTAATGTTTCCTGCAGCAGTCTGCTTCCTGTGAGTAAGTTATCCAAAAAGCCATAGAAGTCCGTTAGCTCATTCACTGTCGCCTGCTGACCCTCATGCTCTTTGTGTTTTTCTTTCCTTTTCTCTGTCATTAGTGGTTACCAATTCATCCTTCGTAGTGCCTGCTTCCCTAAGGGACTGCGAAGGATGGAACTACGGAGAATGGAAGTTTTTTTTCATTTTTTCAAAAAAGCTTTTGGATTTTGGAGAAACGGTTTTGTTCTCGGTTTTGGCAAATTCTCTCAGCAGCTCTTCCTGCTGTGCGTTTAGCCTGGTTGGGGTTTCGATAGTAATTTGCACAAGCTGGTCGCCGATTCTGCGTGAACGTATATCCGGCAGGCCCTGACCTTTTATCCTGAAGATGCTGCCGTACTGTGTGCCAGGCGGGATTTTTAGCTGTCGAGTTCCATCCAGGCTCGGGACTTCAATGGTTGCCCCCAGTACAGCCTGAGTGAAGCTGATAGGGACAACGGAGATAAGGTCGTTACCGTCCCGCTGAAGAAATTCGTGTGGTTTTATTCTTACGTAGCAATAGAGGTCACCGTTTGGTCCGCCGCCGCGGCCAGGCTCACCTTCGCCGGCTACTCTTACGCCTTGTCCTTCGTGGACGCCCGCCGGTATTTTAATATTGACGGCTCTTTTCTTCGGAACTTTGCCGCTTCCTTTGCATTTTTTGCAGGGATTAGTGATGATTTGTCCGCTGCCTTTGCATTGCGGACAGGTTGAAACCATCTGGAAAAAACCGCCGCCTCTTGCGACCTGGCCACGGCCTCCGCAGGTGGGGCATTGTGCAGGTCTTGTTCCCGGAGCGGAGCCCGAGCCGCCGCAGTCCGGACAATTGTCCTGGCGCGTGAACTCGATTGTCTTTTCTGTGCCCGATGCAATATCATTAAGGGAAAGCTCGACACCGGTTTCCAGGTCATAGCCTCTTGCCGGCCCACTTCGCCTGGATGCTCTTGACGTTCGGGTGCCAAAGATGTCGGCGAAGAAATCATCAAAGCCAAAGGAATCTTCAAATATGCTGCCGATGTCCTGCCAATTAACATGCGAGTAATCGCGCATCCCTATTCCGCGCAGACCTTCATGTCCGAATTGGTCGTACCGCTGGCGTTTTTCAGTGTCACTTAAAACTTCATAAGCCTCGGCACATTCCTTGAACTTTGCCTCTGCCTCTTTGTTGCCGGGGTTTTTATCGGGATGATACTTCATCGCCATGCGGCGGTATGCGCGCTTTATGTCCTCGGCGGAGGCGTTCTTCTCCACCCCTAAAACTTCGTAATAATCACGTTTGGCCATAACTTCGTATCTCGTATCTCGTATCTCGCATCTCGTATCTCACAATTTTCTACACCGGGGCACAAACCTCGAGATACGCTTCACGCTTCACGAGATACGAGGCATTATCTTACTGCACCAGGTATCGGCTGTTCTTCTTTTTTGTCTTCTTTGTACTCTGTCACTAAAACGCTTGTAGTCAGCATTAGTCCTGCTACGGAGGCGGCCATTTGAAGCGCTGTCCGGGCAACTTTTGCAGGGTCGATAATTCCGGCGTCAAACATATCAACAAGCTTTCTGGTGTTGGCATCGTAGCCGATATTCTTATTTTTTTGCAGCTTCTCGAGAAGCTGTGCCGTGATTACGTCGCCCTGGTCGCCGGAATTGTCCGCAATCTGGGTTGTCGGCATTCTAAGGGCTTTGCAGACGATATCGAAGCCGATTTTTTCATCGCCTTTGGCTTTTGCTCTGGCCTTTTCAACCTCAGCGATAGCCCGCAAAAATATTATTCCGCCTCCCGGCACAATGCCTTCTTCAGCGGCAGCCCTGGTGGCGTGAAGCGCGTCGTCCAGCAGGTCCTTGCGTTCCTTCATTTCCGTCTCGGTTGCGGCGCCGGCTTTGATGACCGCTACGCCGCCGGTTAATTTTGCCAGCCGCTCCTGCAGCTTTTCACGGTCATAGTTACTTGTTGTTTTTTCCATCTGGTTGCGAATCTGGTCGCAGCGAGCGATGACGTCTTTCTTTCTGCCGGCTCCTTCAATTATGGTAGTTGTTTCTTTGTTCGCCACGATTTTCTTGGCGCTGCCTAATTGTGAAAGCTCAATCTTTTCCAGCTTGATGCCGAGGTCTTCGCTGATTACCTGTCCTGCCGTGCTGACGGCTATATCGGCCAGCATAGCTTTTCTTCGGTCGCCAAAGCCGGGAGCCTTGACAGCGCAGACCTTTAGCACGCCCTGAAGGCGATTGATAACCAATGCTGCAAGCGCTTCTCCCTCGATGTCTTCGGCAATAATCAATAGAGGTCTTCCGACTTGCGCAATTTTTTCCAGCAGGGGTATGAATTCGCGAACGTTGGATATCTTCTTTTCATGCAGCAGGATGTAAGCATCTTCGAGGACGGCATCCTGGGTCTCTGCATTGGTCATAAAGTATGGAGATATATAACCTTTATCGAACTGCAAACCCTCGACCACGGTCAGCTCATTTTCCATGCCTTTACCTTCTTCGACCTCGATAACGCCTTCTTTGCCGACCTTATCGATTGCATCGGCCAGGATTTCGCCGACCTTTGGATTATTGTTTGCGCTAATGGCTGCCACCTTTGCAATGTCACTGTGACCTTTGACGGGGATGCTGGCTGATTTGATAAACTCACAAGCCACGTCAGCAGCTTTGCTGATTCCTCGCTGCAGAGACATTGGATCGACGCCGGCAGTTACGTGCTTGATTCCTTCTACGTAGATGCCCTCTGCCAGCACGACGGAGGTTGTTGTGCCGTCGCCGACAACGTCGGATGTCTTGCTGGCGGCCTCGTTGACCATCTTTGCGCCCATATTTTTAAAAGGCTCCGGCAGCTCAATCTCTTTGCTGACGGAGACGCCGTCCTTTGTTATCTTGGGTGAGCCCCAGCTTTTCTGCAGAATCACGTTCCTGCCGGTTGGTCCGAGAGTTACCTTGACTGCGGCAGCCAGCTCCTTTAGACCTTCTTTAAGCTCAGCTCGTGCTGTATCATCAAACATCAATTGCTTTGCCATTTTTTATTCCCTCTAAAACAAGTTATGAGTTCGTAGCTCATAGTTCATCGATGAACTATCAACTATGAACAATGAACTAAAAAACACCGATTTACTTTTCTACTATGCCCAACAAATCACTTTCTCGTACGATTACGTATTTTTCTCCCTCGATTTCAACTTCGTTTCCGATGTACTTTCCGTACATAACCTCATCGTTTTTCTTTACGGACATTTGGCAGCGTTTGCCGTCGTCGAGCAATTTGCCCGGCCCCGTGGCTATGACTTTTCCAACCTGCGGCTTTTCTTTGGCTGTGTCGGGCAGGAATATGCCGCCGTCTGTTTTTTCTTTGGCTTCTGACTGCTTTATTACGATTCTGTCATCTAATGGTCGCAGTTTCATAATCCGTCACTCCTTATCTATTTTTACTTTGGTTTTTAACGCAAACATTATTTAAAGCACTTTCATTTATCAATTTTCAGAACAATTACAGTGTCAACCTGGTCCGGAGCCTTTTGGGGCACGGTGATAGTAATCTCGTTTTCATTTATACGGTCAATCAGCAGCTCAGGATGTTTTACATCTGACAATAAATATGCTTCTTTAACTTTTCCTTTCAGGTTCGGCACGTTCAGCTTGCCGTCGGTCGGCCAATCAAAGACGTGCAGGTACAGCTTGCCGGGTTTTGCGGTGCATCGTCCCCAGGGTAATGAGCCAGGCGGGCTGGCGGTAGTGCCGTAGATGCTTTCGCCGTTGACCTTCATCCATTCACCCATTGCTGCCAGCCGCTCGACGCTGGGCTGCGGAATGATACCTTTGGCAGTCGGGCCGACGTTAAGCAGGAAGTTGCCGCCTTTACTGGCTATGTCAGCCAGGTTGTGCAGCAGGTCCTCTGTTGACTTCCAGTTGTCGTCGTAGGACTTATATCCCCAGGTGTCGTTCATAGTCATGCATGTTTCCCAGTCAACGCCCGGCAGGCCGGATGAGGGAATCCGCTGTTCAGGCGTGCCAAAGTCACCGGCAAATTCTTCGCTTTCACTAAGCGAAGGTTTTTCGTAGCGAACTTTGCCAACGCGATTGTTCACGATAATATCCGGCTGAAGGCTAAGAACATAATCATAGACGTTCCAGCCCATTTCCCTGCTCCAATCCTTTATCCATTCGCCGTCGAACCAAAGTATTCCAAGCGGTCCGTAGTTCTGAATCAATTCTCGCAGCTGACCTTTTAGATAGTACTCGACATAGCGATCAAAATTTGGATTGGTTTTGTTTCTGTCATTATAGAGCGGGTAAAAAGGCGCCTGCGCATCCGGATGGTGCCAGTCCATTATCGAATAGTATAAGCAAAATTTGATTCCGTGCTTTTTGCACGCGGCAGCTAATTCCGCTAATATGTCTCGTTTAAACGGCGTAGCGTCGTTAATATCGTAATCGGTTAGCTTTGAGTCCCACAGGCAGAAGCCATCATGATGCTTGCTTGTTATAACGATATATTTCATCCCGGCGTTCTTTGCGATTTGCACCCACTGGTCCGCGTCGAATTTCGTCGGATTGAATTGTTTGGCAAACTGCTCATATTCATCAACCGGAATCATGGCCTTTTCCATTATCCATTCGCCGATACCTTCAACCTGCTGGTCTTTGTAAGTTCCTGACGGCACCGCATAAAGGCCCCAGTGAATGAACATGCCGAAACGGGCGTCCCGAAACCAATTCATTCGTTGGTCTTTGGTAAGTGTAGTTTCTTTCCCCTCGATCTCTCGGCTTCGCTCGTGACAGGCTTTGTGTGGGACGGCTTTGGCAGGTGAAGTATCTTTTTTGGGAGATGTAGTGTCTTGTTTGGTATGTTTAGTCTCTTTCTTGCCTAACCTGAAAACAGAAGCTGTTTTTGCTATTCGTGAGCAGCCTGAAAATACCACAGCACATAATAGAGCAATTATTACAGCCGGTTTTTTTGATATTGGCCTATTCATTGTGTAATTCTTTTTAAAAGTGACTAAAGTGTAAAGTGCCTAAAGTGAACTAAAGTGATAATTTATAATTTTATGCACTTTAGGCACTTTAGTCACTTTAGGCATTTTTAATTTCTCTGCTAATATATATCTTCCATACCTTCGCCGTAGCCGCCGCCCATGCCGCCTGGGCCACCCGGCATAGCTTCTTTTTCCTTCGGCTTTTCAGTGACAAGGCAGTCGGTGGTTAATAGCAGTGTGGCCACACTTACGGCGTTTTGCAGGGCGATTCGAGTTACCTTCGCCGGGTCGATTACGCCTGTTTCCAGCAGATTCTCGTATTGGTCTGTGACGGCGTTGTAACCGAAGCCGCCTTTTCCTTCAGAAACCTTGTTAACGACCAGATTTGCTATCACCCCGGCATTAGCAGCGATATAGTAGCAGGGCATAGTGAGCGCTTTGGCTAATATGTTGGCGCCCGTTTCTTCATCGCCGGCCAATTTTAACTGCTTGACGGCGTCGATACAGCGGATAAGAGCAACGCCGCCGCCTGGTACAATGCCTTCTTCGATTGCTGCCCTGGTTGCGTGCAGGGCGTCTTCAATCCGGGCCTTTATTTCTTTCATTTCTGATTCGCTGGCGGCTCCGACGTTGATTTGAGCGACGCCGCCTGTTAGTTTAGCCAGCCTCTCCTGCAGTTTCTCGCGGTCATAATCACTGGTCGTGGCTTCTATTTCATCTTTAATCTGCTTGATTCTACCGCTTATTGCTTCGGAGCTCCCGACACCTTCCACGATGATGGTGTTGTCATTGTCGATGGTTACCTTCTTGGCCTGGCCGAGCTGCTTGATGCTGATATTGTCGATCTCTATTCCCAGGTCTTTGAGAATAGGCTCTGCTCCCGTTAGCGCCGCTATATCCTGCAGCATAGCTTTTCTTCGGTCGCCGTAGCCGGGCGCCTTGACCGCAGCGACTTGCAGGATGCCTTTGAGCTTGTTAACGACCAGAGTAGCCAATGCCTCGCTTTCAACGTCTTCTGCGATAATCAGCAGCGGCCTTTTGCTTTTCGCAGCCTTTTCCAATAACGGTATCAGCTTGGTTACGCTGCTGATTTTTTCTTCGTGCACGAGGATGTAAGGTTTTTCCAGCACACAGACCATGTTTTCGGGGTCGGTCACGAAATGAGGCGAGAGGTAGCCGCGATCAAACTGCATACCTTCCACAAACTCGACGGTCGTCTCGAAGCTTTTGCCCTCTTCGACGGTGATGACGCCATCTTTGCCGACCCGCTGGAAGGCCTTAGCCATAATCTTTCCGATTTCCGGGTCGTTGTTGGCTGATACCGAGGCGATATTGATTATGTCATCTGTTTTGGTGATATTGATGGGCTTGGCCATCGAAATGAGCTTGTCGGTCACGGCTTTTGCTGCTGACTGAATACCGCGTGCCAGAGCCATAGCGTCTGCGCCTGCTGCTATATTTTTGTAAGCTTCCTTGAAAATCGCTTCAGTGAGGACGGTAGCGGTCGTTGTTCCATCGCCGGCGATTTTTGAGGTTTTGCTTGCGGCTTCTTTTACCAGTTTTGCGCCGAGATTTTCATTTTTATCTTTAAGCTCGATTTCTTCAGCTACTGTTACGCCGTCTTTGGTTACGGTCGGTGCGCCCCAGCTCTTGTCGATGATTGCATTTCGGCCTCTCGGGCCGAGTGTTGATTTGACTGCTGCTGCGAGTTTTTCTACGCCGGAAAGCAGAGCTGCTCTTGCGTCCGCTTCGAATGTCAATTGTTTGACTGCCATAATTGCTTCTCTCCTATCCCGCTCCGGCTCGGCCACCACCGAGACGAGTCCGCTACGGTTTTCGCCTAAAGCGGCCCGCGACGAACCCTGCTACAGCTCAGCCTCTGCCGAGACGAGTCTAAAAAGGGTTGAAAGCTTATCCCGCCGTAAGGCGTCCTGTGGACCGCCGCAGGCAGGGAAGTTGATTTCACTTATAATTTATACTTAATGAGCAAAGAATATACCAGCTTTTGAATCATTTGAAAACCATTTTGTTTTCTCCTCGCATAACTGCTTTTTTTATAAGCAGCTATGTTACATAAAAATTGATTGCTTTGCAGGCTCTGCTGCCCCGCCCAGCGCTGGGCAGGGGTCAAAAACGGCAATTTTGGCATATTCTCGGTTTTGGATACGCCATGTTGACAGGTGGGGATTTACGATGGACGAGAGACGATGGACGAAGGACGATTGTTTAGCCGGCACACTTGTTGTGCCGGTCAATGACTTGATACTCGTAATTCCGCATTTATTGCGGAATACGCACGACGCAATACGCAATACGCGAGACGAGTTACCCTTGCTTCGCCTTCGGCTACGCAGGGCAGGCGAGCGACGAATGACGAATTTGTTCTTATACCTTATTATCGTATGCCCTTATGCTCTTTTGCCCTTATGCACTTATGGCCTTGAGTTCTTATGCTCTTTTTTGCGAGATACGCTTCACAAATGACGAGTTACCCTTGCTTCGCCTTCGGCTACGCAGGGCAGGCGAGCGACGAAATTTGCCCTTATGCTCTTTTGCCCTTATGCACTTATGGCCTTGTGTTCTTATGCTCTTTTCTGCGAGATACGCTTCACGAATGACGAGATACGAAATATTGTTGACTTTACCCTTCTTTTCAGCTAATTTGTATTTTCAGAATGAGATACCTGTAAGATAAGAAATCTGCTCTTGTGCACTTTTAATTTATGCCTTGTGTGTCTTGTGACGTATGCTCTTTTGCTCTTTAACCGCGAGATACTCTTCACGAATGACGAGCGACGAAATATGTTTGGCAGGAATTGCGGGTTTTGTTGAAAAAATGGGTGACTTTCCCGATTTTATCTTTTCATAAAGAAAAAGGAGTGAAAATGCTAAAAGAGCAAAAATCCCGCGATTTATTCAAATTTCTAAGGTTAATACCGAACTTCATCTGGCCTCTAATTGCAGTAGTTATCGGTGGACTGCTCGCTTGGGTACCTTTGCGTTGGCAATTAGAGCATGACTCAAGAGAGAGAGAAAAAGAACGTCAAATGTCTGTCCGTCGCAATGTCTACCTTTCTGCGGCTGAAAAAATTGGTCAACAGTTAACCTATCTCGCAGACTTTCCCAAAAGAAGAAGAGAACCCTTACCTGAAGGGTACAGAGATCTGATAACACAAATTCAGGTAATCGGCAGCAAGGAGACACTTGTAGCTGTAAATCGATTTGATGACTATATGAACGAAGCTTTTAATGAACTTGCTCCTCAAATATTAGAAATCGTTTTGTTAGAAAAGAAGTTCGACTCATTAGATAAAGTTGAAGATAAGACGAGAGAAGAAAGAGGAATATACCTTGAACAGATGAAAGAACATAATCTCTTGGGGATTATAGACGAGCGGAAATGGTCTGTTATTGAAACTAACAGTGACAGTGCAAAAAGTCGATCCGACCAATTAATGAAGGAGCTTAAAAAGACTGGTGACAAAATAGTCAAACTTACCTGTGACCTTACACCTAAATGTCAACAGAAGGCCCAATCAGCCGAGGAATTACTAATCTCCGTCATTGTGGCAATTAGAAAAGAATTGGATGCTCCATTTGATGAGAAAGCATACCGAGCGATGATGGAAGCAAGTCATAATAAATCGAAAGACAACTTAGAAAAGTTAATCGCCTCTATGAAGGATAAATATGAGCGAGCAATGCAAGCTATAGAACAAGAAAATATATATGATGAAGAATAGGATTGCCGGCAATGAGATGGGAAATTATACGGAATGTTGAAAAAAATATAGACAGTCACAGCTTAACGGTGGCAGAAAACGGTGACGGGCCGTAACAAATCTAATGAATAAATAACTCAAAGCTGGGTAAAAGAGATATTTTACTTTGGCAGGAATTGCGGAATTTTGGAAATGCTCGATTGAATACTTCCAGCGAAATTCGGGTTAAAGATACAGAAAAATGTTGAGAAATTAATATGAAGAACGGTGCTTTCAAACATATTAAAAGAGAAAAAATTACTTCGGCAGAAATAAAAGAGGCAATATCACGTTCGGGTTATTTACTTGAACAACGCGTTGAGACTGTGATAGGAAAGCATGGATATTTTGTAACAGCGAATGCGGCATATCCTGATCCTTTAACAGGAAAATCAAGAGAGATTGACATCGATGCTATAAGTGCATTTAAACTGTCAAGAAAATGGGAATTTATTTTCCCGAGATTACTATGTGAATGCGAAAATAACAAACAGCCAATAGTATTTTTTATTAAAGAATCACCAATATCTTTTATGCATCACGAGGAGGTTAAATGCGCAGGATTGCCGGTTCAATTCTTAGTAAAAACTCCCATCCAGAAAGGTATTACAAGGGAAAAATCTGGTTACGAATTTAGAGGTCTTTCTGACTTCTTAAATTTTGAAAAGTATCACCATTACTGTAAAGGACCAATATCCACTCAATACTGCACATTTACGAGAAAAGATCCAGCCAAACCATGGATTGCTTTTCACGAAGATGAACAGCATAATTCGTTAAACGACCTAATCTTTTCATTAGAAGCAACCATAGATGAATATTATAAAAGTTATGTTGTTCCAAGAAAAAATGAAACTGAGTAGATTAATATAGAAATTTATTATCCTGTTCTAATACTACAGGGTGCTTTATATGCTGCTTCAGTTAAAGGTGAAAAAATAAAGTTGGTGAAATCAAATCACGTACAATATAGAAAAGAATATTTCTCAAAAGACAAGCATGATACTTATCAAATTGATGTAATATCTGAATCGTTTTTGGCTAAATATCTTAGCATAATCGAAAAAGAAATGGAGAAGGCGAAGATTATAATTAAACGCAAAATGAAAGTTGTGCGTGAATCTCTTGATAAATTAGTTGAGGAGGCAAGAAAAAAGAGGAAGTCAGAAACTTTCAGAGATATATTTGAATTCTAAAGTTAAAGGAAATAAGCTGATACTTTTAATTTTTTCTCCGCCGCGTAAATCCGCAATTAAATCCATCATTATCAAAATCTTCATTCTCAAATCCCTACCTTCATTCTTAAATCCCTGGTTCTTAAAGAACTCCATAAGTATATACGCATATACTTATATAGATGAATCAATCCCAAATCTGGGGACACCATACTTTTTCTCCGCCGGGTGAATCAGCAATTAAATCCATCATTCTCCCCCCGCGTCTTCCTGTCAGAAGACAGGAGCGGGGGTTCTTAAAGCACTCCATAAGTATATACGCATATACTTATAGGAAATCTGGGGACACCATAGAATGGCACTAAGTTAAGGGAATTTTGGTTAAAAGAGAAGCTTGGTTGCTGGTGAAATCCACGCAATTGCCTGTCAAAACAATAGGAAAAATGCTTAACTTAGTGCCATTAGGGACACCATACTTATTTTTCTCTGCCGCGTGAATCCGCAATTAAATCCATCATTCTCAAAAACTTCATTACCAAATCCCTACCTTCATTCTCAAATCTTAGGTTCTTAAAGAACTCCATAAGTATATACGCATATACTTATATAGATGAATCACTTCCTCAAATCTGTGGACACCATATTTTTCTCCGCCGCAGGCTTGGTGACGAAAATAAATTTGAAAAAATGAACCTTGAAAAACTCCCTTATTTTTTAGTTGTTTAACGGTGAGAAGTACAATAAATCTTAAAAGTTTGTCGTTGTGAAATGTAAAAAATGCCGTTTTAAGCCGAAAATAAGGGATTATCCTAAAAAATTCCCTAATTAACATATTCTTGTTGAATAATGGACGATAATATTAGTATAATTCGTGTTCTATTAACATGCGAAAATTTGAACAAAATATTAATTTGATTTTTATTGCGAAGGGATGTTTTCATGGAAGATGATATAAGCAAGATACTAAAAAATATCTGCGACAGTATTATAGAGCTCAAGTTAGATAGTAAAGATATTAAGACAAAAATCGAATACCTGACATCAGTTCAAGAGAAAAGCTTTGTTAGTGTTGATACAAGCTTACATCTTATCTCAGGAACTCTTATGGGGCCTATACAAGAGGATATAAAAGAGATAAAAAGAAATCTTGGATTGAAACCAAGAAATTGGGTAGAAGAACAAAAAAAGATAATAAAAAGAATAAAATTGCCTGTATCAACTGCTTGATTTCATAAAGAGCAGAACACTGGAGGGGTTAAGAGGGTTAATGTTAAAGAAGAGACTGAACTTGTGATGCGTGATCAGTAATAGCAGTAATATGGGGCGGGACGTTTGCGGAAGAGCGTTTCCTTAAGCAACATATTTGGTCATCAAAAGTGCCTTGGTAATCTTCATTGATAAATAATAGGAATAATGAATAACAGTGGCCGTTTAATTTTTTCTCCGCCGGGTGAATTAGCAATTAAATCCATCATTCTCAAAAACTTCATTCTCAGATCCCTACCTTCATTCTCAAATCTAAGGTTCTTAAAGCACTCCATAAGTATATACGCATATACTTATATAGTTGAATAACTTCCTTAAATCTGGGGACACCATATTTTTCTCCGCCGGGTGAATCAGCAATTAAATCCATCATTCTCCCCCCGCGTCTTCCTGTCAGAAGACAGGAGCGGGGGTTCTTAAAGCACTCCATAAGTATATACGCATATACTTATAGGAAATCTGGGGACACCATAGAATGGCACTAAGTTAAGGGAATTTTGGTTAAAAGAGAAGCTTGGTTGCTGGTGAAATCCACGCAATTGCCTGTCAAAACAATAGGAAAAATGCTTAACTTAGTGCCATTAGGGACACCATACTTATTTTTCTCTGCCGCGTGAATCCGCAATTAAATCCATCATTCTCAAAAACTTCATTACCAAATCCCTACCTTCATTCTCAAATCTTAGGTTCTTAAAGAACTCCATAAGTATATACGCATATACTTATATAGATGAATCACTTCCTCAAATCTGTGGACACCATATTTTTCTCCGCCGCAGGCTTGGTGACGAAAATAAATTTGAAAAAATGAACCTTGAAAAACTCCCTTATTTTTTAGTTGTTTAACGGTGAGAAGTACAATAAATCTTAAAAGTTTGTCGTTGTGAAATGTAAAAAATGCCGTTTTAAGCCGAAAATAAGGGATTATCCTAAAAAATTCCCTAATTAACATATTCTTGTTGAATAATGGACGATAATATTAGTATAATTCGTGTTCTATTAACATGCGAAAATTTGAACAAAATATTAATTTGATTTTTATTGCGAAGGGATGTTTTCATGGAAGATGATATAAGCAAGATACTAAAAAATATCTGCGACAGTATTATAGAGCTCAAGTTAGATAGTAAAGATATTAAGACAAAAATCGAATACCTGACATCAGTTCAAGAGAAAAGCTTTGTTAGTGTTGATACAAGCTTACATCTTATCTCAGGAACTCTTATGGGGCCTATACAAGAGGATATAAAAGAGATAAAAAGAAATCTTGGATTGAAACCAAGAAATTGGGTAGAAGAACAAAAAAAGATAATAAAAAGAATAAAATTGCCTGTATCAACTGCTTGATTTCATAAAGAGCAGAACACTGGAGGGGTTAAGAGGGTTAATGTTAAAGAAGAGACTGAACTTGTGATGCGTGATCAGTAATAGCAGTAATATGGGGCGGGACGTTTGCGGAAGAGCGTTTCCTTAAGCAACATATTTGGTCATCAAAAGTGCCTTGGTAATCTTCATTGATAAATAATAGGAATAATGAATAACAGTGGCCGTTTAATTTTTTCTCCGCCGGGTGAATTAGCAATTAAATCCATCATTCTCAAAAACTTCATTCTCAGATCCCTACCTTCATTCTCAAATCTAAGGTTCTTAAAGCACTCCATAAGTATATACGCATATACTTATATAGTTGAATAACTTCCTTAAATCTGGGTCAAATCTTGGGACACCATACTTTTTTATCCGCCGCAGTCGAATTTTGCATTTTAACATTTGATTTTCCTTCTGCGTAATACTACGAAGGATGAAATTTTTCTCTGTGTTCTCTTTCGCCAAATGCACATCTAACCAGTTACCAATAACCAGTTCGTTAAGCGTCGATGATAATTTTTCTGGCGATTTTTTGGGAAGTCAAAAGGCAGAGGACGGAGAGCAGAGGACAGAGCCGCGAGCGTCAGCGAGCGGATGATTAGGAGGGTATTGGGCAAATAGGAAAGCATGGGAGTAGAGAATGAGTTGATTGGTTAAATGGAGAATGGTAATTGGTTAATTGGTGAGTGATTATTGGGGGTTGAGGTTCCCGTGTGCCGGGATTTAGAATTAATGCTTGACTCTTTCCAGCGGAGCGAATAACATAACAGCACGTAACTATTGAACGCCGGTAGTTCCGGCAAGAGTTTTCTTAAAAGAAAGGGAATAAACACAATGAATATTTATGCAGGAAATTTGCCGCTTAAGACAACCGAGGATGAGCTTCGAAAGGCTTTTGCAGAATTTGGCCAGGTCACAGAGGTTCGTCTAATAATGGATAAGTTTAGCGGCGAGTCAAAAGGGTTCGGATTCGTAGAAATGCCCTCTAAAGCTGAAGCAGAAAAAGCTATCGAAGCAATGAACGGCAAGGAGTTTATGGGACGAGTTTTGAATGTCAACGAAGCCCGGCCGAAAACCGATCGTGGTGGCGAACGTGGTGGTGGTGGAAGACGCGGAGGTTTTGGTGGTGGCCGTGGCGGTGGTCGGTACTAACGATTAGTAGTTGGTCGTTAGTATTTAGTCGTTAGTTGGTGTGGTTTTGTCGTTGGGCTAAATACTATTCACTAAATACTATTCACTTTTGTTTATTCGGCGAGTTAAGTGTGAAAATGAAACGCTCCTCCGGTTTTAGCGGAGGAGCGTTGGTTTTTCCGGTGTGTTTCTTTAGATTAACAAGGGATTACGTTGGTCGCACAAGGGCCTTTTTTGCCCTGTCCGACATCAAACTGAACCTTCTGGCCTTCCTCAAGATTGGCGTAGCCGGTCGTCTTGATCTCCGAGTGATGAACAAACAAGTCTTCGCCGGCGGCATCGGGTGTGATAAATCCAAAGCCTTTGCTACCATTAAACCATTTTACTATACCTGTACTCACTACTGTACTCCTTTGGCCTGCTAATGGCCATAAAATCTGTCTCCCTGATTTTTGAAGAGAATATTCTTGAGAGACGTGAGAATATACCCCACTTAATACACATTATATCGGAGAACTAACCGGGCGTCAATAAGAATAAATAAAAATAATTATAACGTGAAGTTTGGTGGTGATGTGGGGTAAGTAGTGAGGAAATTATATCTAATTAGTATCTGTTGTGGAAAGAATAAAAACGAAGATGTCATACCTGCGAAAGCAGATATCCAGGTCGGAAAACTGGATTCCCGCCCATTCGGCTATCGCTCAGGGCAGGCACTGCGCGGGAATGACAAAAACCGGTTTCCGCAACAGATACTAATTAACCAATTCTCAAAACTATCCTGAGCGAAGTCGAAGCGACGGAGGATTAAGACGAAAGTCTTGCCAAAAAACCAGCTACACGCAATTTGACAAATCTCGTAAATCCTTC
>CAZRNB010000066.1:0-15873 GCA_964601355.1 uncultured Pirellulales bacterium | reverse complement strand
TTTACGAATCAAATCGTGATAAAAAACAAAAAATCACGCTTGTATAGGGACTAGTAGTCTGTCAAATTCGATTAGGTAGGTTGTCATTCCGCACTTGATGCGGAATCCGGTTTGTTAATAGTTCTGGATTCCCGCTTTCGCGGGAATGACAAGTCACAAAAACAATTTTGACAGACTAATAGATTTTTACCTAAAAAACATAAGAAATTTGCTTAAATTAACTCAAGGCACTTCTTTCATATTTAATTTATTCAGTAATTACACATCCATTGATGTTAGCAACGCACAATGCTCTTTCTGCCTTGAATCAACAGGTGTATCTCCTCTTAAAGTTGCAGCATCTATACATAATATTATTAAAAAAGCAAGCATTTCTTTTGAAAATTTTTGAAAGCTTGTGAAGGCTTGGGAGAATCTTGAGAAGCTTGTGATCGCATCTTAAATATTAACTATTTCGTATTAGGAGAAGCTTAACTAACTAGGGACAGCCATTCAATAATCGTTGGGGACAGTATGCAGAAAACGATGGCCGAACCTAATAACAGAATGTAGCCCATGCTGCTAATATTGTTTTACATCTTGATACTATGACAAACTACTCGTCTCTGCGAAGCGCTCTCTTATCCGGCGTAGCCTTCGGCGTAGCGGAGTCTCCTATACGATAATGTAATTCCCGATCTTCATCTACACTGGGATCACTCTATAAGTATATACGCATATACTTATACAGTAATTACCCAACTGTCAAAAGGAAAATAAAAAACTCATCGAAATTTTCGAGAAAAAAATCTCCGACATCGTTTATTCTATCTGGTCTTAAAGACCCGCTTATTCGCGACTGATACCCACTTCCCCCAAAAACCCCGTTTCCTGTTGCACCCTATAAGTATATACGCATATACTTATATAACTGTGCGAAATCTTCTTTATGTATTGCTTGGCTCATATAACGCACTGACTGCTTTGTGAATGAAAGCCATATTTTGTTTATCGAGTGAATAGTAAACATGAAAACCTCTCTTTTGAAACCATACAATTCCCGCATCTCTCAGCACTCGCAGATGCTGAGAAGTTGCCTCCTGCGATATACCCAGTTGCGACGTCAGCTCAGTAACGCACATTGCTCGACGCTTAAGTGTCTGAACAATGCGTATCCGTGCCTCAACCGAAAACAATTTAAATATCCTTGCCAGCTTTTCGACATCAACCATAACGGCTCACTCCTTATTTCACAATTTCACATAACTATACATTTCACACAACACAACATTTCGCATAACACATTAACGCTGCCAAACAAAAGTCCATAAGTGTATACGCATATACTTATACAGTACTTGCACAACTATCAAAAGGAAAACAAAAAACTCATCGAAATCTTCGAGAAAAAAATCTCCGACATCGTTTCTTCTATCTGGTTTTAAAGACCCGTTTATTTGCGACTGAATACCCACTTCCCCCAAAAACCCCGTTTACTGTTACACTCGATAAGTATATTCGCATATACTTATAAACTTATGCCGCCAAATTCGTTTGATCTCTGTAATCCGTGCTCAAAATCTAATCATCGCCCAAATCGAAACCGAGCAGAAAATCGTAAATTAAAACAACCGGCTAATCGAAATCTTCGAGAAAAAAATCTCAGACTCTATCGCCGCTCTCTGGGCTTAAAAATCTCTCGCACCGAATCCCTCACTCTAAAATCCTTGATTCCTAAAGCAGTCCATAAGTATATACGCATATACTTATACAGTAGTTGTCCAACTATCAAAATCGCCAGGATGGCTTACGCCAGGAAAACAAAAAACTTATCGAAATCTTTGAGCAGAAAATAAAGGACTCGTGCTTCGTAGCGAAGAAGCCTCGCTACTTCGCAGAGTAGCACAAAATCGCCGAAGTCTAAGGTGAAAAATAACAGAGACAATCAGCGTTCTGTTTTCCTGAAAATTTACTTGAAAATTAAGCCGTTTTTGGATATAATGTAACATCGAATTTAGCATATAGTATATAGTATTTAGCATGGGGGATAGCAAATCAAAGCGTAAAATTCAAAACGTAAAATTACAAAGCAAAAATTCCCAAGTTAGCCATGGCACCTGTGGCCATGGTCTGCTCTACAATTGTCGAGAATCCTCTACAAACCAGCCTATTTTTATGCAAAACAAAGCCAATTTCCGAAAAAGTCAAATGGATGTAAAGTTTAATATATCAATTGATTATGAGAAAAAATTGTACTGGATATTTGGTGAAAACAAACCCAATCTTTCGACCCGGCTCAAGACAGGACAAAGCCAATTACAGAACAGAAAACGGAGGACAGCTTGTCCAGCGGGCATGGCGAGCAATTATGACATGCAACCTACAAGCGCTAAAAAAGTCTTGACAGGAATACACTGTGTACTAATCTCATCAGGATACAAATTTACCCGCCTTAGCTTTGGCGAAGGCGGGTTATATGTTTAGATTGTTTAAAGGGTATTTTGTGCGTGTAGGATTGGGACAATTTGATGCAGTTGTGGGTGATTTGGTCGGCAACGCAGACAAGATACGCCTTATCTATAGTCAGGCAATTCAGGCTGATGTAGATATGCTGGTTTTTCCTGAGCTGGCTATTTGCGGCTATCCGCCCGAAGATTTGCTATTCAAAAAACACTTTTTAAAGGACAACCGATCAATTGTGGAAAAAATTGCCTCTGATTGCCCTGGCACGACCATGATAGTCGGCTTTGCAGAAAATAATGAAAACCACAGTTTTAATTCAGCAGCCGTCCTGCAAAATGGGCAGATTACAAAAATTTACAGAAAGTGCCTGCTGCCCAATTTCAGCGTATTTGATGAGCAAAGATATTTCCGGCCCGGCAATGAGCCGGTGGTAATAAATGTAAAAAATCTGAATATTGCGATTACTATCTGTTTCGATATATGGGACATCAAATGGCTAAAGTATTTTCTCAAGGATGCCCCTATTCAGGTCGGGAGTAAAATCCACTTGATTGCAAACATCTCAGCCTCTCCATTCCATTTGGGAAAGATTAATAAAAGACAGGAAATAATCGGCCAATGTGCAAAAGAATTTGGCTGCGCCGTTTCATATTGCAACCTCGTCGGCGGACAGGATGAACTGGTTTTCGACGGCCGAAGCATGTTCACCGATTCTACCGGCAAGATATCTGCCAAAGCCAAAGCATTTACTGAAGACTTGCTGATTGCTGATGTCACTGTGTCGGATAATGGGATTGTACAGGTTGAACCGAAACGGTCACAAGCCAGCCAGCCCACAGATTTCGTTGATGAAACCTATCAGGCGCTTGTTCTCGGTACCAGAGATTACGCCTTAAAGAACGGCTTTAAGAAAATTATGCTTGGCGTCAGCGGCGGTATAGATTCTGCCGTCACCGCCGCCGTAGCCGTAACCGCCGTCGGCGCGGAGAACGTCGTCTGTGTTACAATGCCATCCAGATTTAACAGCCCTGAGACAATAAAAGACGCAAAGCTCCTGGCTAAAAATCTTGGTGCCGAGCTGTTGACTATTCCCATTGAGCCGATGCTAACCAAATTCCATAAAGAGTTAAAGGTAGTGCCCGGCTGGGACGATAAAGGTATCGCATACGAAAATTTGCAGGCCAGAATCCGCGGCGCTATTCTGATGTCACTGAGCAATCAGCTCAGCTCCCTTGTATTAACTACAGGGAATAAAAGCGAAACCTCGGTCGGCTATGCCACTTTATATGGTGATACGGCCGGAGGTTTTGCCGTTATAAAGGACGTGCCTAAAACCGTCATCTATAAATTAGCTGAGCACATAAACAAAATTGCAGGACGCGAAATTATCCCTGCCGATGTAATAACCAGAGTGCCCAGCGCCGAGCTGCGGCCCGGCCAAAAAGACACCGACTCGCTGCCGGACTACGATTTGTTAGATACAATCCTCAAAGGCTACGTCGAAGAAGACAAATCCGCTCAACAGCTCATTGAATCGGGACTTCCGAAGGACGAGGTACATAGCGTTATTCGAATGGTTGATAGAAATGAATACAAAAGACGGCTGTGTCCGCCGGGGATAAAAATTACGCCCAAAGCCTTCGGCAAAGACCGGCGGCTGCCGATTACAAACCGCTACGGAGCCTAAGCTGGTTCTTTTTCACTTTTAATCTGGCTCAGGGCAGCCAGTCCGCCTATCGCTCCCAGATTCATTGTCTCCAGCGCAGAACTGGGGACGATAATCATCGATCCTTTTTCCTTTAGCCCCTCAAAGAGCATGTTCATGCCGCGCAGATGCATCGCGACGGGATTAGACTCATACTGCTTAGCAGCCTGGGCGAATTTCTCGGCGATTTCGGTCTCCGCCGTTCCAAGAATAATCCGGGCCTGGCGTTCCCGCTCGGCCTGAGCCTGCTTGGACATGGCATTTTCCAAATCCTTTGGTATTATGATGTCACGAATTTCCACGGATTGAACCGTAATACCCCAGGGATTTGTCTTTTCATCCAGGATTTCCCGCAATCTCTTTCCCAACTCGCTGCGGTGCGTCAGCAAATCAGCCAGCTCATGCGTGCCGATGATGTCACGCAGTGCAGTCTGAGCTGATAAAACAATGGCCACGTAATAGGCTTCAACTTCTAATATTGCCTTTTTTGCGTCCCAGACCATCCAGAAGCAGATCGCATCCACGTTGACCGGAACGGTGTCTTTAGTCAGGGTCGATTCTGAAGCGAAATCGGTGGCGCGAATCCGCATGTCCACTACCTGGGGGATGCTGTCTATCAACGGTATTATGAAAAACGCACCGGGACCTCTTAACCGGCTGAATTTGCCCAGGCGCAGAACCAGCGCCCGCTCCCATTCCTTTGCAATTTTTAATCCCAACAAGGTGTAAACACTCAGAAAGATGGTGACTACGGCAGTGGGTATGTTAAAGATAAACCAGTCGTGTTGTATAAAACGATTCACGACAAATCCCAGCAGTAATATAAATATCGCTGCTAACAGAGCAACCAGACTAACATGAAGCTCAGAGACAACCTGACTTTCCTGGTACCTGGTTGCTATTGAACTGACTATTCCAGTTTTCTTTTTCTCGGCCATTGTTAAGTCTCCTTTGTAAATGATCAACAATCTCTTTCATTGTAATGTTGTATTGCTGGCCGCGGGCGACCAGCTCATCGCAGATTTGTTTAATCATGCGGCTTTTTTCCGAGTCTGCAATTTCCACCTCTTGATGACTGACAAAGGTGCCTGTGCCTTGCTGAGTGTCCAGCACACCCAAAATCTCCAATTCAGAATAGGCCTTGCGGACAGTATTGGGATTAATCTCCAACTGTACTGCTAGCTCTCTGACGGTGGGAAGCTGTTCTCCGGGCGACAGGCGTCTGGAGGCAATTCCATATCGTATCTGGTCAACTATTTGGCGATAAAAAGGAACGCCGCTCTTGAGATCAAGCTTGAATCCAACCATCTATATTCTCCATGTGATTGTAAAGAGTTATTCATCTAATATTCTATTGTATTAGAATTATAGCACAATATAACTTATTGTCAAAAAAATTTTGGTAAATTTTATAAGCCTTTCGCTAATAAGTATTTATGTTTTGAAAAGTGGAGAATTTACTATGGCGTCGATGGTAATGAATGTCTATCTACCAATGATGGTTAACGTATAATGGACGAATCGTCCCTCGTCTCTCGTTCACCTTCCAGCCAGTGCCTCTGCTATGGCTGCAGCGAATTGCACTACAGCAATTTGCCCGGTAGAAGTTATTATAAGGCCGTCCCGCTCTACGTGATTACCGGTATATACAGCTCCAGCCTGCTGAAGTATAGCCTTTTCGGTAGTATAGCCGGTCGCACGAATATTACGCAGCACACCGGCATTGGCCAGAATGACCGGCGCCGTGGAAATCGCCGCCAGAATTTTTTTCCTGGCCACCGCATCGCGTGCGATATTCAACGCGTCGGGGCTGGTGTAATACTCTCTTGCACCATTACCGCCAATAAAAATAACCGCATTGAAATCATCAATTCTCAACTGACTCACCAAAATTCCGGCCTCAGCTATCCCGCCCATCATGCCCCTTATAACTCCCAGCCTGGTGCTGGCTATAACAGTCTGAACACCTGACGTATTAAGAACGCGCATAGTCTCAAAAAGCTCCCTGTCGTCAAAATCCTCACCGCTGACTATCAAGACAGCCGTTCTTAATACCGTTCTATTTTGAGCAGATGGCACATTAACAGCCGGCTGCTGTGCCGCTGCCGCCCCGACATCGGCTGATTCGACTGGGTAGCCGACAGAAATCATATAAAGTGGCTCCAGAGTTCTTGGCAAATTGCATGTCCTTGCGACATTTCTCGAATCAAACTCACTTATTGGCACAGTCGCCAGGCTCAAACTTGCCGCCTGTAATTGAATATTCTGAGCGGTCTGCCCCGCCTGCAGCAAGACAAGCCTTCTGGCAACAGCGGCAGGTCTTCCGGCAGGGTCCCTAATCGGACCTGCAATAATAAGGCAGCAGCCGGCTGTCGCGACCACTTCCGGATTTGAAACAGCCGATGCTAACGTACCTCGCACGTCTCTGTCGAAGATTTGCTCTAAGCTATGTCCGTCAGGTTTATAAACATGAACGCCGCCTGGTGAGGCAAAAAACAGACTTATAGGATAAATCATCTGCATCTGTTGTGCCATTTGCCTCGCAGAAAGAGAGCCTCGCATCCTTGGCGAAGCCTGCGGCGACGGCTCCGCTATACCCTGGCCGGCCCAGGCCAATTGGCCCATCTGCTCAAAACTAATTGGCTGATTGCTTAATTGGCGTACAATCCGATGCTTCACAACCGCCTCCTCGAAACTAAGCCCACCCTGGTGGGTCAATTTCGGCTGCGGAAGCTGGATTATCCTAAGAGGCTCACCTCGCGGCCTGCGCTGTCCCGGGCTGACAGCCACCATGCCGGCCAAAATCATTACAGCCACAGCCCATCGCGCAATCTGCCTGTAATGGACCGGCCCACTCCTTCGACCTCCCGCAGGGGATGGCTTAGTCCACTGCCCACAGTAGGATACCCCACGTGGTATCCTATCAGGACGGGCTTCGGCAGATTCAATAGATTGTATAACAGAATTCATAATTATTTTCGGATGCTTCATTTTCTTCGTTCCTCCAAAACGGTTTTGAGATGACACTTATGTTATTTTACACGTCAAAACCAGATATTTCAAGATTGAACTTTATTTTTTGCATATAAGTTTATACACTTTGGCCCGCCCCGTCAAATGTATGTATTGATGGAAATAAAAAAACCGCCTGGAAAAGTAGGGTTCTAAAAGGACAATTTTAATGAATTTATCGCGCCAACAAAAACTAATCATACTCTCACTAATAATTTATTGGCCCACCCTCTTTATCCTCGCCCATATTCCCATTCCACAAGTGGTCCGCGAAGCCGATGTGTCTGATAAAGTCATTCACTTTTTAGCATATCTGATCCTAACATTTTTGCTTTGGTCGGCGATCAATGCCGATAAAAAGGTTAACTGGCGCAAAGCCGCCGCCTGGTGGATACTTCTTGTGGTTGTATTATACGGCATCCTTGATGAGGTGCTTCAGCGCTTTGTAGCGGGACGTTGTTGTGATACTAAGGATTTTATATCAGATTTGACAGCTACACTAACAGGCTTAATAATTCTTTCTATATTTACCTTTTGGCCTGCTTTTCTTGTTGTGACGGGTATTACTATCTTCGGCTTAACGAATGTTTCGCGAGTGAATATTGCGGACTTGAATCCGGTGATAAATACAGTTTTTCATCTGTTTGCCTACGCATTTTTTACTCTGCTATGGATTCAAAATATACATCAGAAACTGGAAACTGGAAATTGGAAATTGGAAATTCTAAAACCTCCAAAGCCAGAATGGCTGATTATAGCGTTAACTCCGCCGATTGCGTTTCTTTTGGCTGTAAAGCTGGGCTCACTGATTCTCGGCAGAAGTTTCTCCATAAAAGAATTAATCGTTTCAGTCACAGGAATTGCGGTCGTCGTGGGTACAATTTCCGTGGCTCGTCTAAGCAAATATCAAATATCAAAATGAATCTTTGTTCATTGTTCATAGTTCACTGTTCATAGTTCGTTGTTCGTCGATGAACTATGAACTACGAACTCATAACTCTTTACTTTTTGATTTTTGATTTGCCTTGAAAGGTCTATACAGCGGGTCACCGATCAAGATTAGCTGCCACGAATTAAAAGGATTTGTATAGTAGAACGCCTCGACAAGACTCCTGCTGTTGAACAGCTCCCGGAAGAACGCTGCGGGCTCCGGGAATGAGTGAAGGTACGGCTCAGCCACAGCGCCTAACGTTGCGGTTATACCATCCCGCAGCATAGCCGGACACCATTGGCTGCTGTTCGGGTCATGAATATCTACCGCTTCGAGGCTGGAGATATGGAAACCGACCGCGCCATCGACGAAATCAAAAGCATCCACATATTTTTTCAGGCTGTACCACCCACAATAGAGAGCTGTTTGGGGACATGCTCCCGGCGCAAAAAGAGCTTCAGTGCACTCCTCTTTGACAGATAGTTGCGTTCGCAAATTTGTCAGCACCGCCAAATCCCGCAAAGACTGGTCAAAATGGCCGAATATATCCTTTGTTGCAAAGCCACGCGAATCGATATATGCCATGCCGGTTAAGCCGTTTTTTTCCGCAGCCAGCGCTTTATCAATCAGACCTTTGACGATTTGTTCGTCCGGCCCATCCAGCCGAGAGACCATAAGCGTTCTGATATCCCACCCGTGCACATTATTTTTCAGAACATTTGGCTGCCATCGATAAAGCTCATAATCACCAAATAAAACAAGCGATAGCTCACTATCGACAGATGCCGCTGTTTCCTTTCCGGTAATACGATCAATCTCAAGCTGCAGTTGAGCCAGCCTTTTACTTTTTTGCTCGAATTCAGCGGAGCTGTCTCCTCCGGCAGTGGACTTTAACTGCTCAATCGTGTTTTTTTCCTGCTCGGCTGATTCCTTCAGCTCATTTAATTTGCCTTCCAGTCCCTTTAACAGCTCTCTTGGACCAACCTTGTAGGGTACGCCGTAAGCAGTCAAGAGACATCTAATCTTTCCGGCAAATTCAAGGCTGAATAATTTTTCACGAATCGGTTTTGCAAGCCATTTATCATAATCGTTCCTGCTGATCGTATCTCTTAGCTCCGTCCCTAATGGTATCGTAAAAATATTTTTGGTCGGCACCTGCCGCATTTTGCAATAGTATTTGGCAATTCGCATGGAGGCTGCATTATCGCTGTTTGCTATTAACAGGATTTCGGCAGGCTCTAACGCGGAGACGTCCGCGCAAAATATCAAAATCAACAAAACAACAACACTAATTCTAAACATCATTTCCAGCAAAATTTACTATTTGGCGCTCTCTGATCGGGTATATTCGGCCTGCGAGTATTTTTTTTCGTATATATTTTTTCTCTGAAAGACCCTGCCTATAGTTAACAAGATTATTTTTATATCCAGCCAGAGACTCGCCGTTTCCACGTACCCGACGTCGAGAGCCAGTTTTTCCTCTCGAGTGAGATGTCCCCTTCCCAATATTTGTGCAAGTCCGGTGATACCAGGCTTTACAAGCAAACGTTTTTTTTGCTGCTGGTTCCACTCAGCCATTTGCGAGACATAAAGCGGCCGAGGACCAACGATACTCATATCACCTTTTAATACGTTAAATAATTGCGGCAGCTCATCGAGCGAGTATTCCCGCAGAAGTCTTCCAATCTTTGTCAGTCTCGGATCATCACCGGATTTTGGGCTTGGCCCAAACGGATCTGCATTAAGCTTCATCGTTCGAAACTTGTAAAAAATAAACGGCTGACCATTCTTTCCTGCCCTTTCCTGCTTAAATATCGCAGGCCCTTTGCCGGTTAGCTTGACGGCTAAAAATATAATGACAAAGACCGGCAGCAGGATTATTACCGCAATCAATGCAATAAAAATATCAACAAGGCGTTTCACTAAAGTTTTGAGTTTTTAGTTTTAAGTTATGAGTTTTTTCTGCCGGTAGTGTTGTTGACGCTGGTAATCGGCAACCTGGCTTTCATACTCGCGGCAGGCAAGTGAAAAGAAGTGTAGGTATTGTTCCTCATTTCTAAAAAATAGAAGTTTGCCCTTTAGTGCTTCAAAGCGATACACCGGCTCAGCGTTATTTAATATCCCAATGTCGCACTTCACATCGCCGGCTACTGCCTCAACACACCGAGAGGCCTTTTCGTAAAGCTCTAATGTAGGCTTTCCATCGATAAATAAGGCAAGATCAATGTCGCCATCCCGTTTGACTCGCCCTTCTTTTGCTGAGCCGTGCAGCAAGGCAAACAATACTTGCGGACACTGTTCCTTAAGCAAAACCGCCAATTTATCTATATCGAAGGTACTACCTTCGCTGGGACAAGTTTCATGCCCGGTCGATCTCATCTCTAAACTTTCTAAAAGCATCAAGCTTTTTTTTAGCTATGTTGAAAACAATCGCAGGATCTATCTCTTCATATTGGTGAACTATCAGATTTCGAAATTTGACCATATTTGTATAAGGCTTTGCAGACTTTATCACATGCAGTTCGACCAGCTTTTCTATTGCTTCTGCCGCTGTCGCTGCCGGACCGGCGTTTTTGCTTGCTATAATACGCTCTGCGACGTCAACGACAATTTCAACCATAACCTGTAAAACACGTTCTGTCATCCTTTGCAGCGCCCAGTCATCCTTAAAAACACCGAGATTCACATCCTTGAGCTGATTCAGCAATTGGATTAAATATTTATCCAGAAGTGCGAATTTTCGATGAACTACAGCATCATATTTCATAATTCAGTCTCGTTTTAAATTACCCACGCCTTCATATATTACTCACGATACCGTAATTGTCAATCTTCGAGCCACCGAACCTTATGTGGAACACAGGTTAAATTTCGTTATAAATTCTACTGTTTTTCCTGCGGTTTTTTCGCTGGCTCGCAGATGCAACGGCAGGTTCACAACGCTTGCGCTTGCCTTCTCCGCTTCGAGGCACATTCCTATCTCATAACCATACACTTCCAACGGCGTCTCCTTCGGATGCAGCGGACTCTCAAACCAGCTTCCAAGCTCAATGCCGGCATTTGCCGCCTCGGCTAATGCTCTATCCTTTTCGGCAATCCTCACCGGATACCGTACCATAACCGGCTGCATTATCGCTGCGTCATATTGCCGCGCCGGCCAACCTCTTTCCATAAAAAGCTCGTCATACAATTCCGCCATTTTCCTGCGATGAGCAATATTTTGCTCTACTCTAACCAACTGTCGCAGTCCACATCTCCCCTGCACGCAACTGGCAGCCTTAAAGAAATCGCATGCCATCTCCGGTTTAAATTCAGACGTGCTTGACGAGCCGACAACAGCCCCTTTTTTTGTAAGAAATCTAAAAAGCCACTGTGCAAGTGCTATTGTCTTCGGATAAACAAATAACCTATATACAAGCAATTGCATCCAAAGCATAGCAGCTTCTTTTCGCAAAGGCCGGCACATTTCTGCTGCACAGAGTGACTCAATTTTCTCCGCCAGCTCGGTATCACCAGTTATCGCCATTCCTCCTAAACCGGTCGTATAAGGCTTATTCCATTGAAACGAAAAATACGCAGCTTTGCCAAAAGAACCAACGGTTTTATCTTTATACTTTGAACCAAGAGCCAAGCAGCAATCCTCAATGACAGGAACATTATTTTTGCCGGCGATCTCCATAATCGCATCCATGTCACAAGGATAGCCATAAGTATGCTGAGCTATGATAGCTTTCGTATTGGATGTGATTTTATTTCTTAGTTTATTGACATTGATATTAAAAGTGAACGGCTCAATATCCACATAGACCGGTTTTGCACCAAGATACTTGACTGGATTTATGTTCATTACACAGGTATATCCCGGCACAATAATCTCATCGCCTGCCCCAACACCCATTGCCTTCAAAATGGCATAGAGAGCGACTCTTCCTTTCCAAAACGCAAAGGCTCGCTGGGCACCGAATATTTCGGCAAATTTCTGCTCGTATTGTTCTAAAAGATGATCCACAGTCTCCCTGCCTATCGAGACATTTGTATCTCTTGTGGTTTTTTAATGCCGTATCCTCTGAGGATTAAGAATCGTAAAACTCCCCATAATGACCCCAAACCATAACCAAAATGTAATATGATAAAGACCAGAGGAGAAAGCAGTGCGTACTGCCAGCCTGTCTTTCGACCAACATCTAAAGCGCCCGCCAATAATCCCATCACATACAAAACTGCCTCAATTCCCAGCAAAAACCAAAACGGTCTCCACAATACACCGGCCAGTCCCAGCAGCAGCAAAGACATTACGAACAATAATGGCGCCAGCTGCCGCAACGTTGCGGGCCTTTTATGTTTCTGCAGCGTCCTTATCCGCCAGAAGCCGTATTGAAAATACTGCCTCCAGAGTTTACGCAACGATCCCCGCGAAAAATATCTGCTCTTTATAGACTTTGACATCCAAATTTTCCCGCCTGCTAAAATTATCCGCAGGTTAAACTCATCATCCTGATTTCGCACTAACTCTTCGTCGAAGCAGCCGATCTTATCGATTATCCATTTATGGTGTGTGCCGAAGGCTAATGTATCGACCCAGCCTTCGTAATCGCCTAAGCGAAATCGTGAATTGCCGACGCCGATCGGCGACTGCATAGCCGATGCAATTACCCGCCCTCCATAGCTGTCAGCCACGGTTTCAATGCAGCCGCCGACGACCCACGCCTCCGGATGCTCACTCAGGCACTTAACCGATTCCCTCACAAAATCCACAGCAGCTTCTGAGTGGCCATCAATCCTAATAAAAATGTCACCACGTGCAGCCTGCAATCCGATGTTCATCGCTGTCGGAACAATTCGGCGTGGATTATCCAGAATTGTTATACGCTTATCGCCTTGAGACAATTTTTTTACAATCTCTTTAGTTCCGTCGTCACTCGTACCATCCACAACAAGTATTTCCATCTTTTTAGCAGGCCAATCCTGATTAAGGATGCTTTTTAGTGACCGCCCGATGAAATCAGCTTCGTTGCGAATCGGCATAATAACGCTGACAAAAGGGAAAGTATCGACAACCATAATTTTTACTACCTTAAACAATGAAAACCTGCGGTGAAACCGCAGGCTAAATATTATCAAAAATATTTAGCCCCCAGTTTAACTGGGGGTTGTTTCCCACGTTTCACGTGGGGTTTTTTGTCACTTCCACAAGAATTTTTTCCAGTTTGTCGGCCAATTTTGTTCGTTCAAACTCCCGCTCGGCTAAAGCGCGGGCATTTTTGCCCATCTCCCGGCAAAGCTGTGGATTGGCTGCTAACTCCTCCAATGCTTCGGCTAAAGCCTGCGGATTATGCGGGTCAACGTATTTACCACAATTATTTTTCTCGATTGTTTCTCTCAGCCAGCCCGGCACATTTATCAGCACAGCCCTGCCGGCAGCTAATGCGTCAAACATCTTGTTCGGCGACCAGCTTTCTTCTTTAGCCGAGCGAAAGATAGTCATGCAAACATCACAGCCGGCGACAAGCCGTGCAAGCTCCGTTTTAGGAATCGATGCACAAAAAATTACGTTTGTTAGTTTATATTCCCGTGCCATCTTTTCCAATTCAGTCCTTTTACCGCCGTCTCCGACCAGCACAAGTGCGATGTGGTCTTTACGGCGCTGTGATAAAAGCCGTGCAGCCTCGATGACATAATCAAGGCCGTTGGCCAGACCCATAGCACCGAAGTAAACAGCGGTGAATCTTTCGCCCAGGCTGAGCCGATTGCGCCAGATTGAGCCATCCAAATCAGATCTGAAGAGATCACAATCACAGGCATTAGGAATCACTGTCACTCGCTCAGCCGGCACGCCAGCTCGGACTATTCCATCCTTCATCCCTGGTGACAACGCTACAATATGATTTGCTTTGCTGTATATTCTTTTTGCCATTCGGCGAAGATGCCATATTACCAATGGATTTCTCAATCCTCCGAGATTAACCAGCGCCTCCGGCCAGAGGTCGCGGACCTCAAAGACAAATGGAACGTTGAAGTGACGCGCCAAAGCGATACCAGCAAGACCAATGGGCAAAGGCGTATGCGTGGCAAATACCACATCAGGTTTAGGCAGGGCGAAGCCCTGCACCGGATCAAGCCCGCCTTCGGCGGGCAGCTCTTTGCCAACCTGCGTGGCTAACCGTGCAAACTGATAAAACCTGAGCATACGTCGCCAGCCGTTCATGCCGGTGCCGATATTCGGGTTATTGTAAGCAGCAGCAATGGCAATTACCCTGATGCCGTCGGTTTCATATATGGCATATTTTTGTCCCTCAGAGACTGGAAATTCATCGTTGGCTAAACCCGAGGTTATCATTGTCACGCGATGTCCTTTTTGCGTCAAATACCGACTAAATTCATAAGACCGTGTCCCCGTCGTGCCTTTTCGCGTGGCAAAATATTGATGTAAATATAAAACGTGCATGTTTAAAGAATTTAGAATTCAGAATGTAGAATGTAGATATTTCTCAATTCTTCATTCTCAATTCTCAATTATTCAGGCAGTTCCCATAAATCCGGCATAGTTTCAGAGTAGCCTTTGAAAAGAAATGGCCATTGGTAATACCAGCTCTTGCGGGCTTGCGGCGACAGCAGAGATGGTTCATAAGGGAAGCAGCCTAAATCAGCCGACCTTTCTTCAGGCCACTTACGATTAAAAAAGTCCCTTTCCGGAGCGTACTCTTTGGAGCCTTTTCCGATGGCAGGACTACCCGTTTTCAGGTAAAACACGCCCTTTGGGGCGTCCAGAAACAATGGGTCTGCAGTTACGTTGTGCAGGCCGATTTCTCGAAAAGGTGACGCAAATAAATTGTAGTCGATTAAGGCTTCATTTTCCTCGAAAACATTACCGTCAAAATTTTGAATCGGATCAACTTTTTCAAAAATCCAGCCTGTATTATTTACTATAACATTATTCACGATTATCTCTTTGTGAGCATTTTTAATTACTACGCCGGCGCCATTAAAGACAATTGTATTATTGATAATTCTATTGGAGCCGACGTCCGGTTTAGAGTATAGGCCGACGCCCCACCTTTGGTTTCCATGGATAAGATTGTTTTCGATTTTGCTGTTGGCAATCGCCGGATACAGATGCAGGCCCCAGCCGGAATTAAACCTGATAATATTATTGCGGATAATCAGACCGTCGCCGTCGGCATATATTCCATGGCTGAACTGTGGATTTTCACCGTTGAATTCAACAATATTATTTTCAAAAACAAGCCCGCGGACATCGTGGGCTTCTACGCCCTGAAGGGCGTTATTGTGAATCCGGCAGTTCCTTATTACCGTAAAATCTGCATCCGACTTGATGCCGGTGTATCCGGCGCCGCTGCTTTCAAAGCCGTCAATTATTACCCAGCTGCACCCCTTTCTGACATAAACGTTGTGCGTGGACGAGCCGTGCAGAATCGCCTTATATTTCTCCTGAGATTTAAGAACGGTCGGCTTCTGCGGTGCACCGGCATACTCCGGCGTCAGTGTCACCTGAAGTCCGACATAACTGCCGGGCATAAATATAAATGTATTGCCTCCGCCTGCCTGCTTAAGAGCAACCTGAATTGATGGAAATGGATCATCTTCAGCACCTTTTGCCAGGCTCTTGCCCTGTGGAGCAATCCAATATGTTTCAGCGTATAGATTGCAGGCAAGGAACATCTGAAACATGAACAGAAGAACACTCAGTTTTTTCAACATTTTGTCCCTTAATTAACTGCCGCAGTTGCGCTGCGGTCTTAGCGACATTGAAATTCTGCTCGAC
>CAZRNB010000065.1:0-16453 GCA_964601355.1 uncultured Pirellulales bacterium | reverse complement strand
GATTCGTGATACGTCCTGACCAAAAGCTCCGCCAACAGGCCCATCAGAATAAACTGGACAGAAGTAATAATCAAAACCGCCGTTAAAATCAAAAGCGGATTTCTATTCATGGCAAGATGCTGAGCTGAAATGAATTTTTGATAGAGCACCGCCAGGCCGAAAGCAACCGCTCCGAGCGAGGTTATCAGCCCTATACCTCCGAAGATATAAATCGGCTTGGTGGAAAACGAGCCGAGAAACTTAACGGTTATAAGGTCTAATATCACCTTCAATATACGTCCCAGGCCGTATTTTGCCTCGCCGGCGGTTCTCGGCCTGTGGTTGACTACCATTTCACAGATGTTAGCCCCATTCCAGCTTGCAAGAGCCGGAATAAACCGGTGCATCTCGCCGTACAGCTTCGTTTCAGCCAGAACCTCTCTGCGGTAGGCTTTAAGAGTGCAGCCGAAATCGTGGAGCTTTACTCCCGTAATTGTAGCGATCAGCCAGTTGGCGATTTTAGAGGGCAGTAACCTGGTGAGGGCCTTATCATGTCTTTTCTTTCTCCAGCCGCTTACAACGTCGAATCCTTCAGAGAGCTTATCAATCATCTTCGGTATATCTGCGGGATCGTTCTGCAGGTCTGCGTCAATAGCGACGATAATTTTGCCGCGCGCGTATGTAAAGCCTGCGGAAAGAGCAGCGGTTTGGCCGAAGTTTTTACGAAAGCGAATGACCCGAATCCTCGCGTCGGCTTTTTGCAATCGGCTCAATATGTCGAAGCTGCTGTCACTGCTGCCGTCATCAACGAATACAATTTCATAGTTGCTCCTGCCGTCGAGGGTTTCTTTGATTTGCTCATAAAGCGGCCGGATGTTGTCCTGCTCATTCAGCAATGGTACTACGACCGAGACTTCAGGACTGTTCTTATCCATATTTCGCTCCACAAAACCCCGCCTATAAAAGGCGGGGCTAAACATTTATCCGCCGTCGTCAAATTTAGACCCACGTCTCATGCGGAGTATCTTCTTTTCCAAACATAATAATAGTTAAAATATCGGCTGTAAAGCCATTTAAGGTCGATTGAAACTTCTTAAGGGCATGGTTGCTTATAGTCGATTATGATATGTAATGTCTTTTTAATATAGAACCCCCCAATAAATTGGGGGGCTAAATATTTTTCGTATTCAGCCCCCGGTTTTACTGGGGATTGATGTTGCTATCCCTTGGCCAGCTCCTGGCAGAGAGAAAGTTTGCTTAATATCTCGTCTTTATCTGCCGATTCTATTTGGTAAATCTTTCCCCCATTTTCCTCATGCTTTTTACAAAAATCCATCCATTGTAGTTTGTATTGCTCGTAATAAACCTTCTTGCATCCTGGCTGCTGCAAAATAGATCGCACTTCCTCCGGGTTCCAGTATTTTATGATTATGTTTTTATCCCTGAATATAAAATTAACGCTTACGGTTTTGTTTTCTACCTTGAAGAGTCTGTCCATTTCGAAGCCATCTATGCTGTTGTTCTTGAAATAGCTGCAAATTATCTGCATTCCATCCTTTTCTCTGAGCATATTCATTCTATTTGCATACTCTGCCGCCCCAGCAGTTCTTCCGTTACGAACAGTTGAGGTTTGTCCATAAGAGAAGCCGGCGGTATCCAATCGGTCGGAAACGCTGTAGCTGCAGGGGTTACTACCGCAATTCATACTACAATCCATCGAGCCGGAGAATACGACGCCGGGATAATAAATGTGATAATCATAAGGAATGAAATATCCGGAGCTATAATCGGAAATCAAGCCGGACTGATGTTTGAAGCTGAAAGCATAAGGTGAATAACGGTAATAGTCTGGAATCAAGCCGGAAGGATTCTCAAAGCTAAAAGCATAAGGCGAGGAACGCAGATAGTAAGGAGCCAGGCCTGATGGATTGTTGTGACTGAAAGCGTAGGGAGATGACTTTAGCTCGCCGCTGATTAGGCCGGATGGGTGTTTGTAGCTGAAGGCGTAAGGGGATGAACGGGTACGAAACCGGTACGGGACATAGCTTGAATATCCGCTGGTTATGGCGGACATCAGCATCAATACCACCATTGCAGAAAATGAAATCCTTTTCATTTTTACACTCCTTTAAATTGACGATTTTGTTACATCATCACCTCCTCTCGAAAAAAACCACTATATTTAAAGCCGAATCCTTCAAAGCGGATTAGCTTTCACACGCCTGCACGACGGCAGGTACTTTCGGTCTGCACGTAGGAAACTGAACCTGTAGATAAATGGTTGTCCCGCAGCACTTTACTGCTTTCCTCCATAAAAGTAGTCTTTCAAATTCTTGTATTTGAAAATACTCAATAAAATATCAGCACGTGGTGAAGGCCAACAGACTATGACATCTCTTCACACCCTCCTATTTATGTTGCTTAGTTATTATTATAGGACTATTCTGTGTTGTCAAGAGGATTTTTATTATTTTGGGCAATTTCTATATTTTGTACCGCTCGCTAACGCTCGTGGCTCTGCGTCAATGTTTTTTAATTTTCAATTTTCGTTTTAACCTTTAATATATTGATATGCTGGAAAAAGGGCTTGTTCAGATTTATACCGGCGACGGCAAGGGCAAAACTACGGCTGCATTCGGCCTGGCGTTGCGTGCCGCCGGCCAGGGTAATAAGGTCTTGATTTATCAATTTTTAAAGCCGCCATCTCTCGATATCGGTGAGCGTTTCGCGCTAAAGTTGGGCGCGGTCAGAATAAGGGTCGAATCACTTGATGTGCTCTGGGATATGGCTAAATCTCTTGACGATGAAAAAGCCGTTGCAGAAATACGGCTCGCAATCAGAGAGGTCCTGCAAAGAATAGCTCAAACTGCAGAGAAAAAGTTTTATGACGTGATTATCCTCGATGAGATTGTATATTGCCTTTCAAAAGGCCTTGCTGAATTAGAAGATATAAAGAATATTATTGACAAAAAAGACCCTGCAGTCGAAATTGTTCTAACCGGCCGAGGCGCAACAAAGGAATTGATAGCAATGGCGGACTTGGTAACAGAAATGAAAAACGTAAAACATCCGTTTGATAAAGGCATGATTTCCAGACGCGGCATTGATTTTTAAACCACAAAATGTTTAGCCCCCCAGTTCACTGTGGGGTTTCAGAATTATGGATAAGAACATTGCAGCAATAATTTGTGCTGCCGGACCTGCAAGTCGCTTTGGCGGCAAAAGAAAAAAGCAATTCGTAGATGTTGATGGCCGAGCCGTCTTTTTACGAAGCGTTGAACTCTTCTCCAGCCGGGATGATGTAAAGCAGATTCTTTTGGCTATCCCCGCAGAAGACCAGGAGCTGGTTAATATCAAATGGGGTGCCAATCTGCAATTTTTCGGTGTTAAGACCTGCTTAGGCGGCGCTGAGCGTTTCGAGACCGTAAGCAAGGCGCTGGAGCTTGTCAAAAGTGACATCGCTCTTATCGCCATTCACGATGCTGTGCGATGCTGTGTAACGGCAGAATTGATTGATGCGGTTATCGCCGCTGCCGCTAAACACGGCGCAGCAATACCGGCCTGCCCCGTTTCGGCAACCCTCAAGGAAGTAAAAGAGAAGACGATAATCAAAACTGTTGATAGATCGAATCTCTACGAAGCACAGACGCCGCAGGTCTTTGAGGCTTCGTTACTCAAAAAGGCTTATGCAAACCTTAAAAACCTGAAAGACGGCAGGATCAGCGATGATTCTCAGCTTGTTGAAGCATTGGGTCATAAAGTTGCGGTTGTTGAAGCGGACTCATCGAATATAAAAATTACCCGACAGAGTGACATCGCCGTTGCAGAAGCCATCCTCAAATCGAGGCCAAGACCTAAGCCACAAGGCCCCATCGGTCCTTACATCGAAGCGCAATGGTAAGATATAAAAACACAAATTTGTATGGTGAGGTTCAGCCCACCACTATCTAAATGCGGTTTTATGGTGGGGCAGGCCCCACCCTACCTTTTGCCTTCTTTCGATTCTATGGTAGGGTGGGGTTCACCCCACCATTATCTATATTATTGATATAATATTATCTATTTGAATGTTCCGGAATCGGCAGGCCCAGTTCAGCGAGGACCTTTTTCATATCCTCCCACACTGCTTTACGATTTTCCGGCGAGTAATTCCGCAATAGATATGCAGGATGATACGTTGCAAGCAGCTTTATAGGTCGGCTTCCGATGCCGGCATAGTATTCCATAAACTGGCCGCGTAACTGGCCTATCGACTTATTGGTATTCAGCAGCATCCTCGCTGCGTGGGCGCCGAGAGCTACGATAATATCCGGCTTAATTATCTCTATCTGCCTTTGAAGAAATGGCAGGCAGCTTATCATCTCTTCGGGGCGTGGGTCGCGGTTTTCCGGCGGTCTGCACTTCAGGATATTGCCTATCCAGACGTCACTGCGGGACAATCCCATCGCTGCAATTATTTTATCCAGGAACTGGCCGGCTCTTCCAACAAAGGGTCGGCCTTGCGCATCTTCATCGGCTCCGGGCGCTTCGCCGACAAACAAGATTCGCGCATTTGGACTGCCTTCGCCGGGGACCGCGTTGGTGCGTGACGACCCCAGGTCACACTGGCAGCATTGACGAACCTCCTCAGCGATCTTTTCCAGTTCCGTGCTCTTCCGGGCGGCAGCCGCATCATCCTGCCGGACCGGCGGCTCAGGTTTTTTTACTTCAGATTTAATGGCAAAGCCGGTAAAAAATTGCTCCATCTCCAGATGTTGACGGATAACCTTACTTATGTCAGGTTCTTTAGACATCGCAAAGTTAGAACTGGAACTGGTCCTTAAAGACGGTTTTGAAGTCATAAACATTGTTGAAATCATCAATAGAATCGGTTGGCTGAGTGTTCATCCACTGGTTTTTTATCATCATATAGACTATTTCGCCAAAATCACGGGTTGTCCTGACGCCCCAGGTGTTTAATACGAGCATAGCCAACCTGCCCCACTTTTGAATGGCCAGCTCTCTGAGCTCTTCGCATAGCGTTTGGCCGCTCACGTGGGAGGGTTTATCGGCAATTTCTTTTGCGGCGCGGCCGAGTCCCTCATATACGAACCTAATCGCCAGCGGGTTGTATCGGCTGTCTTCTCGCGCAATTTCTTCAGGTGTTTTTTTCATATTCGATTTCAACTCCACGGTCAATTTTTGTTAAAGCACTTTCTGTCCGGGTTTTGCGCCGGCATCAACTGAGAGTATAAAGACATCTTTTCCGCCGGTACCGGCTGCCAGAATCATGCCTTCGGACAGGCCAAACTTCATCTGTCTGGGCTTAAGATTGGCAAAAAATATTACGGTTTTTCCGACCAGATTTTCCGGCTTATAAGCCTGTGCCATAGCGGCCATACACGTTTTTTGTGGACCACCAACATCCAAAACCAGGCGCAGCAGCTTGTCGGCGCCAGCGATGGGTTCAGCCTTTATGACCTTAGCGATTCGCAAATCAATCCTGCCAAAATCTTCGATAGTGCATTCCGGCTTAAACGGCTCGACCGGCTGGGTCTGGACAGCCGCTGCCCCGGAGGTGCTCACACCCTGCATTTCTTTACTTTCTTCCATCATGGCACTTACCTTCTCTATTTCAATCCTTTCAAACAATCTTTCGAAATCGTTTATTTTGTGATTCTCCAGTATCGTATTTACATCCGAAAAACTCAGTTTATTGAGGTTGAGAAATTTTTCCACTTTTTCCGCATATTTGGGCAAAATCGGCTTTAAATAAATAGTCAGGATTTTCACGGCGTTTATCACGGCAGATAGAGCCGCTCGTGTTTTTTCCGGATCGGTTTTGATAGTTTCCCAGGGCTGATTCTGCTCGACATATCGGTTCGCTTCGTCAGCCAGGGCGGCAGCAGCTCGTACCACGGCGGCAAATTTAAGATTCTCATAGCTTTCAATAATATTTTCTTTTGCAGCGGTGAGCTTATTGATTAGCTCAGCGCCGGCCTTATCCAATTGGCTGAGCCTGCCATTAAATTTTTTTGTCAGCATTGGTATGGAACGCGAGGCCAGGTTTGCGAATTTTCCGACCAAATCGGAATTAGATTTGTTTATAAAGTCCTCGGCGCTCAAATCTATATCATCAATGGTGTCGGTTAGCTTGCTTGCATAGTAGTATCGTAAATACTCCGGATTTAGGTATTTCAGATATGTTTTGGCGTTAATAAAAGTGCCTCGTGATTTGCTCATTTTTTCGCCGTTGACGGTCAGGAATCCGTGGACAAAAAGCCTGTCGGCTGTTCTAAAGCCTGCGCCAATCAGCATTGCCGGCCAAAACAACGCATGAAAATACATTATGTCCTTGCCGATAAAATGATACAGCTCGTATTCGTCGCTGTTCCAGAGCCGCTCGAAATCCAGATTGCTTCTGTCGCAGTAGTTTTTGGCTGAGGCCATATATCCGATGGGCGCATCCAGCCAGACGTAGAAGAATTTATTTTCTTCTCCGGGAATTTTGAAGCCGAAGTATGGGCCGTCACGTGATATATCCCAGTCCTTTAGTCCCGCCTTGAACCATTCATCGAGCTTGTTGGCTACCGATTTTTGGGTATATCCGCCGGCAATAAGCTCTTTTAACTGCTTTTCGTAGTTAGCCAGCTTGAAAAAGTAATGCTCAGATGTCTGCAGGCTTGGCGTTGTCCTGCAGGTAGCGCAATAAGGATTTATCAGCTCGGCCGGCCGATAGGTGGCGCTACAAACCTCGCACGAGTCGCCGTACTGCTCTTGTGCTTTGCACCGCGGGCAGGTGCCGCGGACGAACCTGTCCGGCAGCGGCATCCTGCATTTCTCGCAATATGTTTGTTCGACGTTTCGCTTTGTTATTGAGCCGGCGGCATTTAGCCGACAGAAAATAAGCTCGCTAAAATCTTTATTTTCAGGAGAGTGTGTAGTGTAGTAATTATCGAAATCAACGTAAAAGCTTTCAAAGTCTGCAATGTGCTCCTTGTGCATTTTTTCGATAAGCTGCTCAGGGCTGACGCCGGCGGCTCGTGAGCTTATCATTACCGGCGTGCCGTGCGTGTCATCGGCACAAAAGTAAAGACACTGATGGCCGCACATCTTCTGAAAACGTACCCAGATATCGGTTTGCAGATATTCGACCAGGTGTCCGATGTGTATGGGGCCGTTTGCGTAAGGCAAGGCTGATGTTACGATGATTTTGCGGGGCATTTTTTTCCTTAACGATTATTGCGTCTCATTTTCCTGCTCATATTCACTTTCACTGATGTTCTGCTCGGCGTTGTTTTCTTCTGTTTCTTCAGTGCTTTCATAGCAGGAAATTTCTCCTATCTCATCGAGTGGTATGGCGATTTTTCTTTCATCTTCAAATTCAACAACGACGAGCTGGGTTAATATTTGGGTATCGATAACCTTGCCTTCGCCGTGGCTGGTTTTTACTATTGTGTTTTTCCTGGGCAGCCGCTTGGCAAGCTCGGTGTATGTTTTATCTTCGTATCTCAGGCAGCACTTCAATCTGCCGCAATAACCGGATATCTTTGAAGGGTCAAGCGTAGCCTTTTGCATCTTGGCCATGCGCATATTGACGGGCTTAAGCAGCTTAAGAAATCTTCTGCAGCAGCATTCTTGTCCGCAGCTTTCTATGTCACCGAGCAGCTTGGCTTCGTCACGTGAGCCGATTTGACGCATTTCGATTCTTGTCTGATACTCCTGTGCAAGTCTTTTGACCAGCTCGCGAAAATCCACTCGGCCGTCCGCCATGAAATAGAAGACGATTCGCTCGCCGCCGAATATATGCTCCGCGTCAACAATTTTCATCGGCAGATTCATTTCCTTGGCGAAGCGTTTGCAGCACTGGATTTCTTCTTTGGAGTTTTTTTGCAGATGCTGCTCTTCGTTTATATCTGCTGCGGTTGCGTAGCGGATGAATTTGCCGGCCGGCTCGCATGAAAGCTCCACGCCGCTGTCATCGAAATATTTCTTTATCTGCTCGTCGCTTAATCTGAAACGCCCTGCTTTGTATGAGCTGACCTGACCTACTATGTAACCTAATTCGAGGCCCTTTTCGGTTTCTATCACGGCTCGAGTGTTGACTTTGGGCATTTGTGCTTCGTTGTGCTCGAATAAACCGAGCGTGCTCATCCGGCTGTAGCGGACCAGCATATACTTTTTATTTTTTGCCCACTTGGGCTTTATTTTAGAAACTTCCTGCATTCAACGGCCTCAAGAGCTGTTAAACCCCCGGTTAAACCCGGGGCTAAATATTTTTTGTACTTAGCCCCACCCCGCTACGGCTTCGGCCTTCGCCGAGACGAGCGTTTTACGTGGGGTTCACAATCATTATTCCGGAACACGGATTATATCAGAACCTGCGAGGTTTAACAATATCTGCTCGAAAATAAGCTTCTCGTTAACGCCGGCCTCAATCCAGCGCAGCATCCTGTAGCAGTCGGCAATAATCAAGGCGGCCTGCTCGGCGTCAAAACGGTCGGCCAACTTTTTAATCCTGTCTTTTTGATCGAAGTTAATCTCAGCCTGCCCTCCTCCAGCATTCAGCTTCATAGCATCCTGAAAAGCTGATATGATCATCTGTATAAGAGTTTTTTGAGTTTTTCGATTGATGTCGGTTTTACTGGTTGTCTTGTCGAGGCTGCTCCATGCAGCGGCAATATTTTTGCCGTCGTCCAGAAGCTTCCCAGCCAGCTCAAGTGCATCGGAGAGTTCGCAGCAGGCTAAAGAATTCACAACTTTTTGCTTGATTTGGTATAGATTTGCATCAGTCAATTCAAGCTCCGTCCACCGGCAGGCTGTTCCTAAACTGCCGGTCGATAGGCGAGCGAAGTATTGAGCTTTTATTTGCTCTAGACCCATCTCTTTTAGTTTTTCTATAATCTTATCTTCGTCAATTGGGCCGAACCGGATTATCTGGCATCTTGATTTGGTGGTCGGCAGAAGCTTTTCAAGGCGGGTGCACAGCAGGATGATGCAGCAGTATGCGGGCGGCTCTTCGAGGACTTTCAGAAGCGCATTCTGCGAAGCAGCATTCAGCTTTTCAGCTTCGCTTACCACGAAAATCTTTCTTTGCGAAAGTGTCGGCTTAGTCGGCACTTTTTCGATTAGAAACTCCCGAATGACGTCGATAGGCAAATCGACAGGCGTTTTTCGCCCCTTATTGTCTCTGGTGAATTCTACTAATTCTTTGTAGATATGATTGAATTCAGGATGTGAATCGGCCTGGAGCGCGCGGCAGGAGCGGCATAAGCCACAGCCATCTGAAATGCTATTTTCCTTAGCCGGCTTCTCACAAAGAAGCAGATTTGCCCATGCGATGGCCGTTTTAAATTTGCCGACTCCATCCGGCCCGGCAAAGATATAAGCATGCGCCCACTTACCGAAGGCAAAAGCCTTTTGCAGCAATGCAATTGCTTTATCCTGACAGAAAATTTCCCTGAACATCTATGTAAAGCTCACTTCTGAGATTAGCTGCAATATTTTTTCATGAACTTTTTCAACGTTGCCGCTGCCATCGATCACCAGAAAATTTTTCTTTTTTTGGGCAAGTTGCAGGAATCCATCGCGTACCTTTTGATGATACTGGCGGCTTTTTGCCTCCATTCTGTCGAGCCGGCGGCAAAGTCTTTTAGCGCTTGTTTCTAAATCCACATCGAGTATGATAGTTAAATCCGGCCAAACCCTTTCGAGACATTCTGCTGCTATTTTCTCGACCTTATCCATTCCGAAGCCGCCGGCGTAACCCTGATAAGCGCACGTGCTGGATAGCCATCTATCGAGAACAACGCATTTGTTTTCTTTTAATGCCGGAGCTATTTTTTCCAGCCATAGCTGAACTCTTGCAGCCATATATAATAACAGTTCCGTGTTTGTGCTCATAGCCTGGTGCTCAGGGCTGAGCAAAATTTGCCTTATCTTTTCGCTGATGACTGTGCCGCCGGGATCGCGAAAACCGGCGGTAGCTACGCCTTGTTTTTGCAGCCATTCAGCTAAAAGTCTTGCCTGCGTGGTTTTTCCGCAGCCGTCCGGCCCATCAAGAACTATGAATTTACCTGTCAGTTTCTTAGTTTCAGGCATATTTAGATAAAGTCATGGTGGGGCAAGCCCTACCCTACCGCTATGACTATGCAATAATAATCGTAACTATTACTCCAATGAGACTAATTATTGCACTTAAAACAATCCGGAGCCACATATATTCCTTGGAAAACAGTTCAAAATTACCCCACCAAGAGTTGTATTTTTGACCTAATTCGAAACCTTGTTTAGTCATTCTTATCACGGGATATTGTGACTCTTTGGGTACGTTACGGCCATTAACATTTAACACTGTCGTTTCTCTGCCCAGGTTTGTACATTTAATCAATCCTTTTTCATGTAAGTCACGCTTTAAATCGTGCAAACTGTTGACTCCCTGCAAATTCAACGATTCCACCAGTTCTTCATCGCTTATCTCAATCTTCTCTTCAGCTTGCATGACTTTTCTTGTGTATAATGATAGCAATCTTCTTTCATCTTTTGGCAGCCACATAATAATATTTTTCTAAATCTGTGAAATCCGTGGTTAAAATTTTTACCTTGTTAACTGGAAATTTTTTTCGCCGACGAGCAGTCGCATCTTTCGGCAGAAGTCTAAATCCGGATTGACACTCAATTCCTTATCGGCTGCCGTATAAACACTGCCCTGGTCGGTATTCACCGCTACGTAAACGGGGCTTTTGCCTTTGTGATGCTGGCAAATACTGCGTATCGCGGTAATCTTTTCCTCGGTGACATCTTTTGAGTCCAGCCGAATCCTTACCGAAGCGGCCAATTTTTTTCTTGCATCTTCCAGCGTTATCAGCTCGGACACTATAATGTTGGGCTTTTCTCTTCGCAAATCAATCTTGCCTTTTACAAAAACAACCGTGTCCTGAACTAATACGCCGTTGTATTTATTCAAAACATCGGGAAACATCACTACATCAACCTGTCCCTGCAAATCTTCGAGGATAAAGACCGCCATTTTCGCCCCGGCGTTTCTGCCGGTCTTTGTCACATTGTATCGTATTTTGGCTATCATACCGCCGATTATAACGGTTTTGCCTTCATTGGCCTCGGACAATTGAGAGCTGCTGTGTGTTGAATAAAGATTTATTACCTCAGCGTGATGACTAAGCGGATTGCTTGTGACATAAAAGCCGAGCACCTCTTTTTCATAAGCTAACATTTGCGCTTCCGGCCACGGCGCAATATTGGGCAGTTGCTTGTGGTCCTGTGAGTAATCAGCCTTGCCGGCCGCCTGTCCGAAGAAGGTCATTTGGCCGGAGCTTTTATCCGCCTGAAGAGACGAGCCGATTTCCACTGCTTTTTCAAGGCCGGCCGTCATTTGATGGCGGTTGCCGCCGAGCCTGTCAAAAGCGCCTGCTTTTATCAGGGCTTCGAGAGTCTGCTTATTGGCGGCTCTCGGATCGATGTTCTCGCAGAAATGAAAAAGACTTTCGAATCGGCCGACCTTTTCACGCGCAGCGATGATTTGCTCTATTGCCTTTTCGCCGGCGCCCTTGACCGCAGCCAGGCCGAAGCGTATGACACCTTTCTGACCATCCATATAAATCGGCGTAAAGTCAACGCCGCTTTCATTTATGTCCGGAGCCATTACAACAATGCCCATTTCGTTACATTCATTAATATAGTCCACGACCTTATCTGTGTTGCCCATTTCATAAGTCAAAAGGGCAGCCATAAATTCGACCGGCCAATGGGTTTTCATATAGGCGGTCTGGTATGCAATAAAGGCGTAACGCGTCGAGTGACTTTTGTTAAAGCCGTAACCGGCGAATCGCTCTATAAGCTCGAAAATCTGCTGAGCCTGCTGGTTTGTTAAGCCTTTATTGACGCAGCCGGTAGTGAACCGTTCCTTTTCTTTTTCGATGACCTTTGCGGTCTTTTTGCTTATCGCCTTGATTAGTCCATAAGCCTCACGCAGCGGGATGTCACCGAGCCGGTTGCAGATTTGCATTACCTGTTCCTGATAGACCATGATGCCGTAAGTTTCATCGAGGATTTCAGACATAATCGGGTGCGGCAGATGCCATTTTGCACCGTGTTTGCGGTCGATATAGTCCGGAATCAGCGTCATAGGGCCCGGCCGATAAAGGGCGTTGGCGGCTATAAGGTCTTCCAGCCTGTCCGGCTTCATCTTTACTAACATGCTCTGCATGCCGTCGGACTCGAACTGGAAGACGCCTTTTGTTTTGCCGGCTGAGAAAAGCTGGAACACCTTCGGATCGGCAAGATCAAGCTTTTCCAGGTCGATATCAACGTTGTGGATGTTTTTAACTAACTGCCGGGCACGTTCCAATACGCTGAGGGTTTTAAGACCCAGGAAGTCCATTTTCAACAGGCCCACCTTCTCGACCATTGGACCTTCATACTGGGTTATGATGTCATCGGAGCCGGACGCTTTATATAACGGCACAAAATTTGTAAGAGGCTCATCTGCTATGACGACGCCGGCTGCGTGCACCGAGGCGTGGCGGGTAAGGCCTTCAAGCTTTTTACATATATCAATTACCTTCCTTGTCTGCTCATTTTGTTCGTAAGCTTCCTTTAGCTGCGGCTCGGTCTGGAGTGCTTTATCGAGCGTCATATCGAGTGAGAATGGAACAAGCTTTGCGAGCCTGTCAGCCTCGGCCAGCGGTACGCCGAGCACCCTGCATATATCACGGATAACCGCCCGGGCCTTCATCGTCCCGAAGGTAATGATTTGCGCCACGTGGCCGTATTTTTGGCGGACATAGTCTATAATTTTTACGCGGTGAATTTGGCAGATGTCTATATCGATATCAGGCATTTCGTTGCGCTGAGGATCCATGAAACGCTCAAACAGCAGGTCATATCGGATAGGATCAACATCGCACAAACCCAGGCAGTATCCAGCCAACGACCCCACGGCACTTCCTCTTGCGCCGATTGGGATATTATTTTCATGTGCGTATTTGCAAAAATCCCACACGATAAGAAAATAGCTGGCAAAGCCCTTCGATTCAATTACGTGAAGCTCTCTGTCGAGCCTTTCCTTTACCTGGTCGGTAATTTTGCCGTAGCGTTTCTCCGCCCCCTGGCAGCACAGCCGGGTCAGGAACTCTTCGGCAGTCGTGCCGTCGTCAGGCACAAATCGCGGAGCATGGCGCTCTTTAAGGTTAAGCTCAACGTTGCAGCGGTCGGCGATTGCCGCGGTGTTGTCGCAGGCCTCATCAGCTATCGGCAGACCGGCAAAAAGCTGGCGCATTTCCTGCGGACTCTTCAGATAAACGTCCGGCGGATAAATCATCCTGTCGGGCGAGTCGGCTCTTTTGCCTGTGCTGATTGCGCACAGACAATTGTGCGCCTCGTGATCATCCTCCTGCAGAAAGTGTACGTCGTTGGTTGCTACCAGGCCCAGCCCCATTTTGCCGGCAAGGTCGATTATTCCATCCCGTACATTTGCATCATCACCCTGGTGGATTTGGATTTCTATAAAGAATCTATCTGGGCCGAATATCTTCAAATAGCTTTCCGCCGCTGCGACAGCCGCTTCTTTATTACCCTTGATAAGCCCTGAGCCAATTTCACTTTTCAAACAAGCCGTAGTGCATATAAGGCCCTCATTCAATTCAGCCAGGATTTTTTTGTCTATCCGCGGGCGGTAGTAAAAACCCTCAGTGAAACCGACGCTTGCAAGCTTAAGTAAATTTTGGTAGCCGATATTGTTTTGTGCCAATAAAATTAGGTGGTACGCCGCGTCAGCAATGGTCGTTTTGGTTCTATCTGTCCTGCTGCCTGGTGCTACATAAGCCTCCAATCCGATTATTGGCTTGATGTGAGCCGCCTGAGCTTTCGTATAGAATTCAACGGCTCCGAAAAGATTGCCGTGGTCCGTAACGGCAACACAATCCATCCCAAGCTTCTTGCAGCGTTTAAATAGGGCATCGAAGACTACCGCTCCATCAAGCAATGAATACTGGCTGTGCAAATGAAGGTGCGTAAATTTTTTGCCTGACATGAATATATAAGTCCTTTATACAGAGTAAGTTGTGCTCCATTATTAGATTGACGCTGTTGCCGGTATGATACCCACGCCAGCTTGTTTTGTCAATTGAAATGGCCAATTTTAAAGCAATAGCCAGCAAAATCTGCACGGCCTCACCTTATTATAGATGAAAACGAATGAGTTTTGCTTATTTTCTTGATTTTGGTCTGTAAAAATGATAAAATTCTTTAAATAATCCCCAGAATTATCGGAGTATCTTGGTGCGGCTTTCCTTTGGCATATATAGGCAGTACAAAAGCCTATTGCTGCGGAAAAAAACGTTACATTTTGCGTCATTGGCGGCACTTAACGATAGTATAATTCGTTCAATAGTGAGAATAACGGCAGTATATGAATCAGCAATTGTGTCAGACTTCGGCGAGCTCAGTCGAGCCTAAAAAAGCCGGAAACGGTCCTGGTCAGGATTCAGCACCATCATGGTGGGCTGATCCGGTCTTCGAGTTGGTCAGCAAAGCCAGGCTCGGCGACAGGAACAGCCTTGATCAGTTGGCCGGGCAGGTAAGGACTCGGCTGCGGACTTATGTATATCGTCTTACTCAGCAGGAAGATCTGGCACAGGAAATTGTACAGGAGAGCTTGTTTGAAATGTGCAAGGTATTAGGTAAGCTGAAAGAAACCGATAGATTCTGGCCGTGGCTCTACGGTATAGCCGTCAACAAGCTGCGGCACTATTACAGAACCGAGCGGACACAACAAAAATTAGCAATCTCCAGTATGCAGCACAGAAGCAATATAAAACAACGGCAGGATGGCTTAGAGAGGCTGGTAAGTGAGGAATTGAAGCAGATCGTCTCATCGGCTATGGCCAATCTCAAGACGCGCCATAAGGCAGTCCTTGTTATGCGATGTTATGATGGGATGAAATATTCGGAGATTGCCGAATCTATGGGTTGTAGCGAGTTTAGCACGCGTATGCTTTTCATGCGTGCGAAAAAGTCTCTGCAGAAGGAGCTTTCCCGTAACGGTCTCGGTAAAGGCTCGTTGTTGGCTGCTTTAGTGTTATTTGGAAAGATGACGGCTCCAAGCGAAGCTGCTGCTGCTCAGGTAGCCGTCTCGGCTGCCGTGACTAAGGTCGGATTGTTGGCGGGTATCGCCGGGGTGGCGACTACGAAAACAGCGATTATATCCGTAACCGCAGCCAGCGTTTTGACCGCCGGCACATTGGTTGCAACGTCAGATTCATGGAGACAGCCGACCGGCAGCAGGGGTGCTCTTAGCCCGTCGCTGGCGACGTCTCAGGATGTGGCCCGGTTCGGCCAGAGCGATGGTGCCGAAGAATACTGGTATTATTTCCCGCAAGGCCCACAGGAACCTATGATGCTCCGGGCAAAGGCGGGGATCGTAGGAGACAAATCATATTCGCAGGTTTTGCAGAACGACAGGGCAAATTACTATTATCACGGAGACAGCGTTTATATCAATAACTATCGATACTGGGCCGGCAACCTTAGCGTGCTGAAACTGCCCACGGACAACCCTGAATTGACCGACTTTATCTGTCAGGTAGAGGGCGGCAAAGACACTATGAAACATGTATCGGCCCCGGGTAAAGGCCTTCTGGTTATCGCCGCCCGCAGCGATACGGGGGAGGGCGGACGACGGACAAGCGACGATTTGTGGCTTATTCGCCACTATAACGTCCTGGACGAAGAATACTTCCAGGGCGACTGGCCGGCAACGGCGAAGATAATTGATAACCGTGATGCCATGCACAAACGCGGCTGGGCCTACTTTCGTGTTACAGGTCAGTTGAACGGCCAAACCGTTAGCGGCACGGGACGGATACCATTTGTATATATAACGAGCAAAAAATACAGCCCATGGCTGAAGATGCAGGTTGGCTCTCTGACGATAGCTGACACGTATAAAGAAGCTTATCTGAACCGGGCGGAGCTTGACCGATTTGTAACATTCAAAGGCGGCAGTTTCTTCGATGGGCTGGCTAAGCCCTGGATGGGACTGCACGCAATCGATACGGTCCGCCGTGACGCAGCCTCGCGGCGTATCTGGTTCCAGACAAGGTACGCATCGGGCGACAAATTCGCTGAGGTGGAGCTGCGCGGCAAAACAGGCAGCGGAATCATTTACAGGATCGATATGGAGGCGGATGTTATTGATGAAATCATTTTCTCTACCGACAAGGGCAGTATAGGAAACCTGAAGTTCTCGTATCTTCAATCCGTCGATGGAGCTGGCGGCTTAGCCGCTGGGCAGGAGTTTTTACCACCAGCCGGCTTAAAGAAATCTGCCGCGGTTAAGCCTGCGGCTGATGCCGCCACAGGCGGATTGTGGCTTATGCGGCTGGTTGAGGGCTCTCTTGAGTAGAGAAGGTTACAGAATATAGGTAATCCCATGAAAGGCTGTTTCCAATCGTGTACTCTGATATGATTGAGGCCT
>CAZRNB010000064.1:0-16454 GCA_964601355.1 uncultured Pirellulales bacterium | reverse complement strand
CACCTTCGGTTCGCTCGAAATGACAATAACACATTGTTTTCTACAGAGCGTTTTGCTTTTTGATTTTTGCATTCCGTTTTATCTACCGGTTAGTGTCGTGGCTTTATATGCAGCATCGTCCATTGTTCCAACGTACATAAACGCCTCTTCGGGCAGATTGTCCCCCTTTCCATCACAAATCCGCTTGCAGCTCTCGATTATATCAGCAACGGACACATATTTGCCGTCAAGGCCCGTGAATTGTTTTGTTACAAAAAACGGCTGCGAGAAAAACCGCTCCAATCTTCTGGCACGAATTACTACTATCTGATCTTCCCTGCTAAGCTCGTCCACTCCGAGAATCGCAATTATATCCTGCAGGTCATTGTACCGCTGCAAATATTCGAGCACCCTTTGTGCCACGTCATAATGCTCCTGTCCGACTATATTGGGGTCGAGTATCCGGGAAGTGCTTTCGAGTGGATCCACGGCAGGATAGATACCCTTTTGTGTGATTGAGCGCTTTAAGACGACAAACGCATCGAGGTGCGAAAACGTTGTAGCCGGTGCAGGATCGGTCAGGTCGTCTGCAGGTACATAAATAGCCTGCACAGATGTAATTGAGCCGGCCCTTGTTGAAGCAATCCTCTCCTGCAATTCACCCATCTCGGTTGCCAAAGTCGGCTGATAACCCACCGCCGAAGGTATTCGCCCAAGCAATGCTGAAACCTCACATCCTGCCTGTGAAAAACGGAATATATTGTCTATGAAAAGCAGGGTATCCTGGCCCCCGCCCTGCGGATTACCCTCTCCTATACCGGTTTCGCAGAAATACTCCGCCTGTGTCATCGCCGTCAGCCCTACTCTCAGGCGTGCGCCTGGCGGTTCGTTCATCTGGCCAAAAACCAGACACGTATGATTCAACACCGTATCCTCACTATCACTGATACGTGTCTTCTGCATTTCCAGCCAAAGGTCGTTGCCCTCGCGCGTCCTCTCACCGATGCCGGCAAAGACGGAGAAACCACCGTGTTTAGTCGCAATCCTCGCAATAAGCTCCTGAATGATTACGGTCTTACCTACGCCTGCCCCGCCGAACAGACCCATCTTGCCTCCCCGAACAAATGGGCACAGCAGGTCTATTACTTTTATTCCCGTTTCAAACATTTCGGTCTTAGGGGAAAGGTCAACCAGGCGAGGCGGCAAACGGTGAATCGGCTTACTGATATCGGTCTTGACCGGGCCGCGGTCATCAATTGCTTCACCGAGCAGATTAAACACCCTTCCCAGCATCTCTTTGCCCACTGGCACAGTTATAGGCGAGCCGGTATCGATAACTTCCATTCCACGACGCAGCCCCAGCGTGCTGCCCAGTGCAATAACCCTTATTTTGCTGTCCCCGAGATGCTGCTGCACTTCGCCCCAGAGACTGGTTTTGCCCGTTCCGAAGTCGCCCCGAACCTCCACCGCATTAAAAAGCGGCGGCACTTCTTCGGGTAAAAATGCGGCGTCAAAGACGCTGCCCATTACTTGTATTAACCTGCCTTTATTCATTTAACACTCCTGTACCGCTGATAATATCGAGCAGGTCGCCCGTTATCTGCGTCTGCCGTGCCCGGTTGTAATCGGCGGTCAATTCCCAAATCATGCCCTCAGCATTTTTCGTCGCGCTTCGCATAGCAATCATCCGGGCAACGTGCTCGCTCAAACAAGCCTCAAAAAAACACTCCTTTATCAGTGCGTGTATTATCATTTTTGCAATGCTCTCAATGATTTCGTTTGCCGAGGGCGTCATATAAAAATCTTCAAACTCCAAATCCCAGGGCCAGACAGCCTCCGCCCGGGTAATCAGATGGTCTATCAGATCAGTCAGCGGCATTATGGTCATCGTCTGTGCCTGCTGATGACCAGGCGAGTGAAAACCCATATAAACGATACCAAAATGGTCAAGCTGGCCGGAAACATATTTGTTTACGAATCCCTCAGCTATGGAAAAAATCTGGGCGTCGGAAGGTACCTCGTCAAGCCCGCTAAATACGCCCGCTGTGGCAATCCCACGAGCAGAAAGCATTATTTTTAGTTTTCCACTGGTCACATAAATTTCGAGCTTGCTGCCCGCGTTTTTCGCCATTGTTATATGGGTCGCAAGCATAGCATAGACGGAATTATTGTATGCGCCACAAAGACCAGTTCTCGAGCCGATAGCCAAAACAGCAGATCGGCCCGCCGAATTTTCCTTCAGCAATGGATGCTCCAAAGGCACATCGGACGTGACAAGCAGATACCCAGCCTGTGCCAGCGCCTCGTCAAAGTCGGCGACGGTAAGCCATCTCTTGTAGTAACTCTTGAACATAGCCGTTGAGACAATCTGCATCGTTTTGGTTAATCTGCAGATGTTGCTTACGGCCCTGCGCCGCTGCAATATCTGACGCATTCCTATCATAATCTGCTCATAGCTCTATGTTCTTTGTTCATTGTCGAGAAACACAAAACAATGAACGATGAACCCTATTCTATGACTTCAAACTCTTGAACTGTGATAGAGCCTGCTTAATCTTCTCAACAAGCTCCGTACTAAAAACTTTAGTATTGTTTATCTCGCTGATGTATTCAGGATGCTCCTTTGCAAGCCACCGCAGAAATCCGGAGGCAAAATCGCTGACATTCTTTATCGGTATATCATCCAGCAATCCGCTTGAACCTGCAAATATTGTTATAACCATCTCACCCACCGACATCGGACAAAACTGCGGCTGTTTTAGCAGCTCCACCATTCGGCTGCCTCTATCCAATTGCGCCTGCGTCGCGGCATCAAGGTCCGTTCCAAGCCTGGCGAAGCTCTGTAGCTCACGGAACGCAGCAAGGTCCAGCCTCAGTTTGGCTGCAACCTTTTTCATTGCTGCCACCTGGGCATCTCCGCCGACGCGGCTGACGCTTACGCCGACGTCTATAGCAGGCCTTATACCGGCATGAAAAAGCTCACGTAAAAGATATATCTGTCCGTCGGTTATTGAAATCACGTTCGTCGGAATATAGGCGGATATTTGACCTTCAAGCGTCTCAACTATGGGCAGCGCCGTCATTGACCCGCCTCCGCGTTTGTCTGACAGCTTCGCGCTTCGTTCGAGAAGCCGGCTGTGCAGATAAAAAATGTCACCGGGATACGCCTCCCGTCCCGGCGGCCGGCGCAACAGGAGACTTAGCTGGCGATACGCAATGGCGTGTTTGCTCAAATCATCATAGACGCACAGCGTGTCACGGTGCTTCTCGTACATAAAGAATTCGGCCAGCGCGCATCCTGAATACGGTGCTATGTACTGCATAGGCGCACTATCCGACGCCGATGCCGCTATCACGATGCTGTAGGCCATCGCCCCATACTTTTTCAGGGCCTCTACAAATTCGGCTATGGCGCTGGCTCTTTGACCTATCGCCACGTAAACGCAGATAACGTTTTGGTCTTTCTGGTTTATTATTGCATCAAGGGCAATTGCTGTTTTGCCGGTTTTGCGGTCGCCAATGATAAGCTCGCGTTGACCTCGTCCGATCGGTATCATCGAATCTATGCTTTTTAAACCCGTCTGCAGCGACTGTCTGACCGGCTGACGCTGAGCAATTCCGGGTGCATCCGACTCAATGAGCCGCCTGACAGATGTTTTAACGGGCGGACCGCCGTCGATAGGCTCGCACAGCGGATTAAGCACTCTACCCAGCAACTCCTCACCGACGGGAACAGACATCAATCGACCCGATGCACGCACGTCAGAGCCTTCTTTGACCCTGGTATAATCGCCGTATATGACCGCACCGATGGATTCTTCTTCAAGATTGAATGCCTCACCAAAAACATCATTTTCAAACTCCAGCACCTCGCCGACCATGGCATTGTCAAGGCCATAAATGCGTGCAATTCCGTCGGCCAGCTCTACAACGCGTCCTACTTTGGAAACATCCAGCCTGCTTTTGTACTGGCTGATTTCCTGTCTGAGAATACTTCCTATTTCCGTAAAATCCGGTTTCATTATTTTATCTTCCCGGCTGCGGCTCGGCGCTATGCCGAGACGAGCTGCTCTTTTGCTGCCCCCATTATTGTCTTTAATGCCGTTTGAAGCCTGCCGCGGATGGTATTGTCAAAAACTCTGTCCCCGCAGCGAATCACGGCTCCGCCTATAATCTCAGGATTAACTTTCACTTCCAGCCGGGCGATGCTTCCTGCCGCAGCTCCTATGCTCGCTGCCAGCTCTTGCGTCTCGGCTTCATCCAGCGGATGCGAAACAGTCACCCTGACCGGAAAGTAGCCATTATTCATATCCCAAATTTGTCCGTATCTTGCTATAATCTCCGGCAGCAGCCTGATACGATTGTGCCCGATGAGCACCATAAGAAAATTCGCCATCAACTCTGTTATTTTCCCAGCTAACAACCTGCTCACCACGTCCACTTTGCACAGACGAGTAAAATACGGCGAGTCCATAAACCTGATAAAATCTTTTTCACGATTAGTAATATCGGCCAGAAGCTCGATATCATCTTTGACGGCATCGGTCAAACGGCTTTCGCAGGCAAGCCCATAAAGAACCTGTGCGTATTTTTCTCTCAAGATTGTATCTGTACGTATCATACAAGTTTTCCACGTTCCTGCTGGTAATCAACCGGTTTTGCTGAAGTGTGCCTTACCTGCTCTACGGCGTCTTTAATAAGGTTACTATCGTCTTTCTGCGTCACCTCACGGCCGAGAACCTCACGTGAGAGCTCCAGAACAATGGAACCCGCCTCGTTCCAGAGCTTCTCAAGCGAGGCCTTGTGAGCGACTTCAATGTCCTCCTTGGCCTTGTGCCTGATCTCAAGAATTTCCTGACGAGCTTTATCCACAAGCTCTTGTTGACGCTGCCTTGCCTCGTCGCCGGCCTGCTTAACGATTTTAACTCCCTCCACCTTATAGTCTTCGAGCAGATTTAGCGCCTGCTGCCGAGCGCTGTTTGCGGCGTCAATCTGCTGCTGAATATACTGTTCCCGTGTCTTCAGTCTTTCGAGCATGGGCCGCCAGGCCAGTCTGCCCAGAACGATTAAAAGCAGCACAAAAGCCAGCACTGTCCACAAGGCATCGGCGAACGTCCCGCTGAAAAGACCTTGCTCCCCGGCCTCTTTAGCTTCAGAAGCCAGGACTACAAGGCCGGTCAAAAGATTTATTGGAATTACCGACAGCATTATTGTTTCCGCCAGAGTAATAGAGCAAAAGGGCACAAGAGTATAGGAAACTTGTGCCTTATGCCTTGTGACTTATGCACTATTTCATCCAGTAAAGCGTCAGAAAACAAATAATCAATGAGAAAAACGTCACTCCTTCGATGAGGGCCGCTGCAATTATCATCGTTGAGAAAATTCGAAGGCCCGCTTCCGGCTGACGAGATATGGATTCGACCGCTCTGCTTCCGATCCAGCCTATTGCAAACGCAGCCGCCAGGATTGTCAATCCGCAGCCCATTGTAACCGACAAAGCCACAAGCCATAAAGCACCTGTTCCTGTCGCAGCCAACATGCTACCCGCAATAACTGACATTTTTTAAGACCTCCATATTAACATTTTAATGTTCAGGTGAAACTGAAAAACTGATATAAAGGGCAGACAAAAAACTAAATATAAACGCCTGAATAAACGCTACCAGCAGTTCCAGAAACGACGCAACAATAACGGCTGTCACCGAAGCGGCGGCAACGGCGTAATTCTTAAATATAAGTATCAGACCTAAAAATGTGGCGATTAGAATATGGCCTGCAATAATATTGGCAAAAAGTCGAATCGCCAGCGTCATCGGCCTGACAAACGCGGTGATTATCTCCAGCATATACAGCAAGGGCATAATCCACCATGGTGCCTTCGGCGCAAAATTGACAATGTAACGCTTTAGTCCCTGCTGCCTGATTCCGCTTATATGGATCATAAAGAACGTTACAACCGCCAACGCACCGGTTATCCAGATGTTGGCCGTGGCGGGCCCGCCGAGCCGGCTTTCTCTGCCGCTGGCTAATGTAATGAATTTTTCAAGCGGTATCATGCCGAGCAGATTAAGGCTTAATATAAAGAAAAACACCGTCCACACGAAGCCGATATATTGGTCGGTATGCTCCCCCATTAAGGGCTTAGCCACGTCTTCTCGCAGAAACGTGCATATCGATTCTATCAGGTTTTGTAATCCTCTCGGCACCATTCTGCTCGGCCTTGTCACCAGCGGCACACAAATTCCCAATATAAGGGCAGCCGCAGTAACCATACATATATGGTTGCTGACAACAAATCTGGCCCGGCCAATCGAGATGGTGAAAAGACCTATCGACTGGCACGGCTCAAGTGGATTAAAAACCGCCTGCATAACAATCTGTATCGTCTCAGCAAACAACATTTAATAAACTTAATATCTTATCGTTAAATTTTGCACTTTCTGTATGGTAAAACCATAAAAAAATAGGGCTTTTCAACGAAAAGGCTGAAACACTCAAATTTACCCATATTAACGGCTGTTAAAAACTGAAAATTACACTTTTTCAAATATTGAATTTAATCGGCCCGCCGAGGTGGGTTGCCGCGAAACGTTGAACGGCGGTAGATGCCCCGCAGCTTTCTGCGAAAGCAGAAGCGGGGCTTTATAAAGTGTGCTATATTACATTTTCATTTGACCATACACAACTTTTTTTCACGAACTTTTACAAAAGATGTGATGTGGTGTCTTTTATTTCCGACATTAGTGGGTGGACTTCTGTCGTCTCTCATCCTTCGTCCTTACCACTCGCTAACACTCGTGGCTCTGAATTCTGTCATCCGTCTTCTTTCGGTGTTCAGTGTTCGGAGTTCGTTATTCGTTGGTTTGTCGTCTGCCTTTCGGTCCGCCAAAGGCGGATAAAAATGCCCTCGCACAAAATTGTCAGTTTATTTTACTAAGCCGGATTCTTACAAGCAACCAAATCAGACAAAGAAAAGACATGAAAATAGAAAAGCATCATTCGATTTGGCATCTTTGCCTCTCTTCTCTTGGCTGATGCTTCCATCTACGGTGCAGCCACCAGTATTGGCTGGGGTCCTCACGCACAAATCGCTCGATTGCTTTTGTATATTCCGCGGTGATCCAAGTGAGCGGGTCATCTTTCCCAAGCCAATCTTGCGGGAAAATGATGTGCTTAATGCCGATTTCAAAGTAAAATCGATTGTCAAGTCTTCTGCTATAGCCCACTGCAATTGGGATATTATTAGTGATGGCAAGCAGTCCTATACTCTTGTAAGTGCTGGCCTTTCGGCCAAAGAAATCGACGAATATCCCTTTTTTGCCCGCATCCTGGTCCACAATAAAGCACAACGTTGCCCCGCTTGAGCTGATTTTGTCCATAAGCTCAGCGGCCCCTCTTTTGTCGATTATTTTTTGCCCCGCCTGCCGGCGGACCTTGTATAGGTACCTGTTAATAAACCTGTTATCCAACGGCCGAGCTACGCTGTAAATATTAAAGCCGAAAAGGCCCAGCAGGTAGCCCATTATCTCGAAGTTGCCGTAATGGGCCGCAATCATCAATATGCCTTTGCCTTCCTGCATCAGCCATTTAGCTCGTTCGACGTTTTTATATCTCGAATAGTCTCGCCAATTATATTTTTTCACTAACCGCGGCGTAAATAACACATCAATCGCCAGCATCGCAATATGCTCGAAGCTTCGCTGCCCCGTCTGCCATATCCATTGTTCGTCTTTTTCAGGGAAGCCGGCATGGAGATTGTCTAACGCCCGCTTGCGTCCACGATGATAGTATCTCCATAGCAGTCGGCCGAGAAAACAGGCCGTGTTCAGGTTGGTCTCGACATTAAATAAGTAAAGAAAGACCACAAGAATCCGCAGGCCAAGGTAGAGCAGCCAATCCGTGACAAGATTGTTTTTCTTCTTCTTCTTTCGTGGCGTTGTATCAGACATTAACTGTTGATTTTAGACTTGTTATAGCCACTGTCAAGTTTTTAGAAAGTCCTGTTGTATAAAGCAGAACTTACGTGCACGAAAAGATGGCTCTAATCGGGCAACTTTAGTCCGCCCAAAGCACGAGATGCTAAAAAGAAGGGCCTATACCGATTATTCAGTATAGGCCCCATTTTGAGTAAAACCATATACAATCCTGATCCAGATATTTCTCGACCGAGAATACCAATACCAAGATTACCGATTCAACCTCTATCTTCACTCAGTAGAAGATACCACCAAAGCGTCCAATGGATACTCGCCCGAAAGGTCGAACAGGTGCACATTGTCCATACCAATCCAACTGTTATTAGTAGCGGTTGCATTTGTAAGCTCAATGCCAATCTCGCTACCTACAGCCGCCAGAACGCTATTGGCCGCAAATGCCAGTGAATACGTATTCCATGTTGTGGTCAGCTCCACTGTCGTTGTTGCAAGCGGCGTTCTCACACCGTCAACCAAATAGTAGAGGGTCATTTGTAGTTTCGCCGGCATCGATGCTGATTCGGTCCAATTGTCCCTCGCATCCACAAACAGAATAAAATCATCCGAGGCTTTAATTACAAAATCAGTCAGGTTCCAAGCCGAAGGATCCGTTCCCCTCAAAAAGCCTGTCATGACACCATCGGTGCGACCCGGCCAAGCATCAGGTCCTTCTATGCCCGAGTCGGTAGCCGCAGTATCGCTGCTCCAGCCAGGTACATCTGTGAAATAATCATTAGGATCATCCGGGGTCTCCGTATTCAGATTTTCACCATTCCAGCACTTCTGTTTGGAGTTGGGATCTTCAAAGCTGTAGTTTTCAATAGATATTTCAACCGGCTGAATGCCCAACATATAACGTACAGCGTTGATGAACATCTTCTGGCCATCAGGAAACAGATCAAGCATGCCCGTCCCTTCTGAGTTCTTGCCATTGGCCTCGCGAGAGCCGGTCAGGAACACCAGCCGACGACCGGCCAGCACGTCCGTTGCCGGACCGTCATGCTCCACCGTGGCGCCAGCCGGGTATTCGGCGATCATCACGGACCCAGCAGGAACCCCACCGGGTAATGCCGCCGAAACCGTGGCCAGAACTGTGGCCTCGGCATCTGCCGGCTCGATGATGACCGAGATACCGCGCGCCAGAGTTGTACCATCTGGATAGAGGACAACACCGGCAAATTGGTTGTTCATGGTGCCGTCGTCGGACAGCTGGATTCCCGCGAAGATCGGGTGGGTCGGGTCGCTGACCGTTAGCATGATGTCCCCGGTGATGTCCGGGATCGTGCTTCCCGTCATGAGGCCCAAGCGGGATTTCCGGGTGAGATAGCCGTTCGTGATGATCATGGGGGCGGTGACGGTGGTGTTCCACCTTGTGGCCGCGGCTGTGTTGAAACTGCCACTGGCGACCGAGCGACTGACGATCACCAGATCCGCCGCATTGAGCATGTTCACGTCGGGAGTGCCCGTCTGGACATAGCGCACCACGTCGTAGCCACTGGCCTTCAGCAGATCGGTGTACCCCCTATCGGGCGCCTCGATAAAGCCAGCAGTGACAGCACCGGCCGAGGCTACGTTTTCATCTCCATGGAAGGAGACCCAGATGATTTTGTAAACAAAGGTCTTAAACGACCAGATTGGGCCGGGTGTTGTAACACAGGCCTTCTTGGCGACTACCTGCCAATAATACGTAATTCCATTATCCAACCGACCTGGGCAAAAATTCGGAGAGGTTAAATCACTTGCAACTTGTTGTAGTGCATTTGGATCTGTACCAAAGTAAGCGTCCCAGGTTACGTCAGATGCACCTGATTCCGTGTCCCATGACGGAGCTGCATTGACCGGTACACCATCGATACCATCTGCCGGCTGGGGATTTATCGGTGTCGGCTCTGCGAAGTCGATGATCAAACTCCATGATTTTAAAACTCCAACATCAGCCGGATTTACATCTCTTATCTTAAGCTGCCATGTGCCCTTGGAGTCGAGACCATCAAGGTCTGATAGTTTTCCCTCAGGCGTGTAGGAGCCAGTATAAGGCGCCGTAACCCATGGCGAAGGAGCAGTAATAGACAAGGAAGCTTCATCATCAAGCCTCGTTTCAATGAAATTGTTGACGTTGCTACCTACCAGCGAGAACAACTCTACCTCCCTGCCATTCGGTGCGACAAGAGATACGACCAGGTCTGCATCGTAGGTGTGCATGATGTTAACTACAACATCAATATCTCTAATTAAAAGTGAGTCCGGCACATTCAAGGTAGAGACTATCGTGCCTAAATCCGGAATTCCTTTGGGTACATTCTCACTGTTATAAGTACAAGTCACCCCTTTTGCGTTTGTAGTCAAAAACAAAAACGCAATAGTTATCATAATTGTTACTAATCTACAGTTAATTTTCATTTCTCTTACCTCCATAAGCTTGTTAGTACCCCCCTTACGATCTTACCACGTTACGAAAATCGTAAACGTAAAAAATATGATTTTTAGCCCATAGCGTAACCTCCTTTCCTAACATGCTCATCAGAGACTCTTTTATTCAAAGGGGCTTTCTGTTCATTTGTCTATCTCATTTGCTCTGGGAATTATGTATGCGAGCCTAGATGAGTTGTAGAAATATAAATATATCTTTCTAAAAAGCAATACTTCTCGCACGAAGCTCAGCTCGTTCCAGTTAAATGGTTGCAATTCCATTATCGTATCTATAGCTTTCATCAATATAGACACAAAATTACTCCGCTCTCTATTCTATGCAACTTCCCTAAACTAACTTACATTATCAGACGCTTATACATAAATGTCAAGTGAATTTTTGATGTTTGTCACAATTTTTAAGGTTTTTCTCCAAAAAATGGCAGAATCAAGCAGCTAAACTAATCCCCCGTTGACCTTTTATACCAGAAAAAGATTGACGGCAGAGCTTTTCCAACATACAATTTTACTGCTAATATTTTCCAACTTCTTTTGAAAGGATTCATAATGGATTTTGAGCAGAACAATCCGTTACCATCGGCAGGATCGATACTTGGCGCCAGTCAAAGCGGGCTAATCGCACAAAAACATAATAGAGGAACCGGCTGGAAGGTGTTTTTAGGCGTCGTTTTGGCATTGTCAATTCTGGCGAATATCGCGTTGGTTTTAATGTTAATCGGGATAGTTGCCGTCTTTACTGTAGGGCAACGAGACCTCCTCACCGAAGAAGTGATACGCAAAGGACCGTCAAGAACCAAGATAGCAGTAATTGCAGTAGAGGGCATAATAAACAGCGAGCAAGCGAAAGACGCTTACAGGCAAATAAAGGCAGCCCGGGAAGACAATAGGGTAAAAGGACTGATTATTCGGGTAAATTCGCCCGGCGGCACCATTTCCGGCAGCGACCAAATCTATAATGAAATCCAAAAGTACCGGAACGAGGAAAAAAAGCCGGTCATTGCTTTTATGCAGGGCATCGCTGCTTCGGGCGGTTATTATACTTCGGTCGCTTGTGAGAAGATTATAGCAGAACCTACTACAATTACAGGCTCAATCGGCGTAATAAGTTTGTATTTTGTTGTTCAGGAATTGCTTGAGGAAAAGCTCGGCATCCTGCCGGTTGTTGTCAAATCCGGCGAAAAAAAGGATTGGCCAAGCTCGTTCCAGGCGCCTACGGAAGAGCAATTACGGTATCTCCAGGATAAGCTAATCAGTCCTGCTTACCAACGATTCCTGGAGATTGTTATAAAGGGCAGGAATACATCACTTTCAGAGAGACAAATCAGAGCCCTTGCCGACGGCAGTATCTTCTTTGCTGAGGAGGCGCTTGAGAAAAAGCTCATAGACGAAATCGGTTATCTGGATAAGGCCATAGAAGTGGTTAAATCACTTGCAGGGATTAAAAATGCTCAGGTGGTTGAGTATCGTAAGCCGCTCTCCTTAGCTGGTCTTTTGAGCTATCGCAGCGGCAATATCCTAAAAATCAATCGTGATACACTTTACGAGTTTAATACGCCAGAAATAATGTACCTTTGGACCGGACGTTAAATAAAAAGCGACCTGTTTTTACTCTATTTTCGCTAAATAGAAGAAATCATTTTAATAATTTTTGAGGCCCCTCATCCAATCCGGCCAATCGGCTGGCTGAACACCTCCGGCAGTGGTCCATGGACCGGCTGTGTTATATGCCTTATGCCACTTAAGCATCCATAACTCTTTAATCCCGGTATCTCTGACAGACCAATCCAGAAAAGCCATGTTTATATATCCATTATGCCGGTTAATGCAGATACGTCTCATGTGCTGCGTGCTCTCCCACGCCTGATCTTCATATAGCGGCGGTGTATCTGTATCCCTCGGAAAGATGTTGAATCGCAGGGCATCCATAAACAGAGGTACATAACCGGCTCCCTTGACATTGGGAGTTCTCCAGTTATTCACAGTCTCAAAACTTTCATAGACAGTCACTGCCGTTGGCGGTGGGTCTTCTACCCAGCCATTTATTCCATAGCTGCCCCAGCAGCCATTCGGCCCATAACCTACTTCGCCGATAAAAATGCCCCAGGCTGAAAATATGTTATATTGGGGATTGAGATTCCCGTTAATGTCATAAAGAGGCTTCATAGCGGTAGGGCAACAACGAATTTTAGGATCGTTGTTATAATAGTTTCGTAAAGCATACATCCAATGATATATATGCTGATCGCCTATTCCTGCCTGGAACTTGCCGTCGTTTTCCTGGGTGTACATTGTAAAGTAAGTGGCCCATTGTTTTAGATTCGCGCGGCAGGCAATTGTTTTTGCTTGTAGTTTTACCCGATTCAAGGCCGGCATCAGAATCGACATAAGTAACGCGATAATGGCGATCACAACGAGGAGCTCAATTAAAGTAAAACCTTTTCGCTTATACATCTTTCCTCCTTTCTTTGGCTGGCTGTTCGGAGCATTCAAAAAGTATGCAAAGATAAAACATACGCCATATTACCTTTATGATACTATTTACCCTAATAATATACCTCAAACAAAGTTTTTCAGCAATAAAAAAATCGAATAATAGCCAAATTCTTCGTTGGAATTTTTTCACGCAGTTGTCACAAATCGCATTTCAATGAATGGTTTTCCTTGAAATATTGGCGGTTATTTTGGCATGAATATAATAGTGAAAGCCTACGGTTTTTAGAACAGCGGTTCATTGCTGTCCGGTGAAAATTTCGTGATTCTAACACAAATTACTACTGCTTTGTCGCAGGTAATTTGAGAAGTTGTCATTGCAAGTCCACCTTAGGTGGCCGTGGCAATCTCATAAATCAAATGTCAGAGATTGCTTCGCTTCCGCCTTCGCATAGGCTATGGCGGACAAGTCGCTCGCAATGACATATATCATTTAAGCTGCGACAGAATACTACGAAGGCTTACAGAAATCACAGCAGCACCAAGGCCATTACGCTTAGCTCAAAATCTGCCGGCCGGCGATACGCTCATTTGTTCGACTCTTCTCTTTAATTTCTCAAAAGATAAATGCAGCATTGTAACGTGGTTGTTAATGTCGGAGATGTCCGTTACATGCCTCTCAACTTGAGCCGTGAGGTCGCCAATCTTCGCCTGAGCGCTTTTTTCTTCGGTAAGTGTCGCCAGCCAAAGTCCGGTCATCTCATCGATCTTTTTCTGCAGGTCATCCCGCACCTTAGAGAAGCTATCGACCTTTTGCTGCAGCTGGTTATGCGTGGCAGCAAGCTCATCCACTTGCCGGCGGAGACCGTCGCGCGTCTGTGTAAGGTCTTCAACTTTCTGTTTTAAATCGTTCCGTGCCTCGGCAAGCTGAATCACATGCTTTTGCAGCTCATCACGTGAAACAGCACCTTCATCGACTCGTCCCTTGAGATAGTCTCGCGTCTGGGTCACTTCCACGAGTTTAGTTTCAGTCTCCCCCAATGATGCAGAGAGCTTAGCCACGTCCGTTTTCAAGGAGTCTCTTTCACTCTGGGTTTTATCCAAATCAGCCTGGAGCTTTACCAATTGTGCTTTGGCCTGCTCAGCCTCTGCGAGGGCTTTTTGCTTCTCAGCATCGTCACAGCCGACGACAGCAAGCAGCAAAGCAAAGGTAAATAAAAATGTTGGAATCCGTTTCCACTGCGTCATTACGGTCCTCCTTTCCCGTCGCAGGGTGTACCCTGCACACAATCATAGAATCAGCGGGCATCTCCCGCCCTATTTATATCGAATACAAAGAGCAGCTTAGACTTTGGTAGTCCGCTGCAAACGCCTTACACGGGTCGAAACAGCCTTTGCAGCCGCTTTTATCGTAATCAGACGCTCGCGAAGCTTTCTTCCGCTGGCCGCCTCGGCTCCCATCGAACGCCATTTTTGGTATCTGTTTTCAAGCAAGTTATCAATCTTTGTACGTTTGAGATCCGCTAAGGTCCTGGCAATATACCTTTCGACGTTATACACTGTATCGTGAACGTTATGATGCGCTCCACCCAGCGGTTCCGGAATAATTGCATCAATCAAACCGAGCTTAATCAAATCCCTGCTGGTCAGCTTTAGAGCCGCTGCGGCATCTGCCGCCTGGGAGCCGTCACGCCAAAGGATTGCTGCACAACCTTCGGGCGATATTACCGAATAGTAAGCGAATTCGAGCATCGCCATCCGGTCGCCGACGCCTATTCCCAGAGCACCGCCTGAGCCGCCCTCGCCGATACATATACAAATTATCGGCACGCGCAGCCGCGACATCTCCAAAAGATTGACCGCTATAGCCCGGGCCTGGCCGCGCTCCTCAGCTCCAATGCCCGGATAAGCGCCAGGCGTATCAATAAGCGCAACTATTGGAATGTCAAACTTCTCGGCAAATTTCATCTTGGCAATCGCCTTGCGGTAACCTTCTGGATTAGGACATCCGAAATTGCAGGCGACCTTTTCCTTCATGGTTTTGCCCTTGTTTTGGCCGACAATCAGCACCTTGTTCCTTGCAATCTGTCCGATGCCGGTTATAATTGCACGATCATCGCCGAAACATCTGTCGCCGTGCAGCTCGCGAAAATCCTGAACTATCAGGTCAAGGTAATCGGTAAGCAAAGGTCTATTCGGATGGCGAGCCACCTGGACAATCTGCCATGCGGTCAGATTTGAATAGACGCTTTTCAGCTCGGCAACCCGCTGCTTCTGTAAGCGACGAATCTCAGGGGAGTAATCTATGCCCTTGATAGAGCTGAGCTTACGCAGCTCATCCATCTGCCGGTCGAGGTCAGCTACCGTTTCCTCAAAATCCAGATACCGACTGCTTATGTTTTTATTATTATTTGACGGCATTTTCTCGAATCCCGATTTTTGATACCCGACGCTCGTCTATAACATGATCGAGGGGTATCAAAAACCTGAGAAGATGAAAAATGCTAACATTTTAAAACCATAAATCAAAGAAAAAAATTGACATCGCACGCACTGTGCTATACTTTTTAGCTTAAATCGTTTTCTGCTGCTTTTTCATAAGGTATTTATAATGAAAGAGTTAAGACAAATAACCGTCATCGGGCTGGGCCTTTTAGGAGGCTCGGCAGCCTTAGCAATTTTACGATCTTTACCCGGTGTAAAAGTAACAGGTTACGCGCATAGATCTTCTACGCGTCGAAAAGCTAAAGGGCTGGCTGTTTCAATTGAAATCACAGATAACCTAATCCAGAGCGTCTCGCAGGCAGACCTTGTCATCCTGGCTACGCCCATCTGCACATTTGAGGAAATCCTGAGCAGCATTGCTTACGCCATACCGAAGGGAAGTATTGTAACCGACATCGGCTCGACAAAAGTCCTGCCTCATCGCTGGGCGGACAGCATACTACCCAACACGGTTAATTATGTAGGCTCGCACCCAATTGCCGGCTCAGAGCAAAGAGGAATAGAATTTGCCCGGGATGATTTATTCGAGCAGGCCATGTGCATCTTAACAACGACAAAAAAGACCAGCCACGATGGTGTGCGGACGTTGAAAAAATTCTGGTCGGACCTGGGCTGCAGGGTGAAATTGATGACGCCGACAGAGCACGACAGAATCCTTGCTTATGTAAGTCATCTGCCGCATATTACCGCTGCGGCCCTGACAAACGCCAATAACAGCGAAGAGCTAAAACTGGCCGGCAAAGGCTTTATAGATGCGTCGAGAATAGCGTCAGGCCCAGCCAACATCTGGACCGATGTAATGATGACAAACGCAGGCAATATTACCAAAGGTATCGACAAAATCATATCGGAATTATCGAAATTTAAAAATGCAATTAGAAACCGGAACAGAAAGCAGACGAAGCAGCTGCTCGAGTCGGCAAGAAACAAACGCGCTGCAATGATAAACTACAAAATAAAGAAGAAGGAAATAATACGATAAAGCCCGCAGGGTAGTTCAAGCCTTACCGATATATTATTAGTGAGCTTTAGAGTCTATCCGAATAACCCGCTCTATTGCGGCCGGCTGCAAAGTTTGATGTCTGCGTTGTCGGCCAAAAATGTCCTCACCGTGGCGTCAACCACGCCTCCGGGCAT
>CAZRNB010000063.1:0-16857 GCA_964601355.1 uncultured Pirellulales bacterium | reverse complement strand
AAACCGGCCGGTTTGCCCTCAAAAATACGCGCCATATATATGCCAAGAGGCTTGGCAAAAAGGATCAAGGCAGATAGAAAAGCAATGCTTTGAACAATGTTATTTCCAGTCATGAGAACTTCTCTGGCTTAAGAAGCGATATAAAAAGATAAATAAAGAGGAGCAATGCAACCACGCCACATATCCAATAAATAACCATAACATCTCCTATTATATCCTATCGCAAAGATTTATAAATCCAGCCGATAGACAAGCAAGTATTAAAATTACTCCCACCAATAAGAAATCCATAATATAAACTCCTTTGATATGGTTGTTTTTATGACATTATCCCTAATTACATACAAAATTGAATTAGAATGTTTTTTAACCTACAAAAATGTCTTCCGTAGCATATTCATAACGTACAGGTTTTAGTTTTCCAACGAGTGAAAATCCCGCTGTCAGCGGCCCAACACGTCCCAGGAACATGATGATTGTCAGCACAGCCTTACCTATATCACTCAAACTTGATGTTATTCCCGTTGATAATCCTGTATTTCCCAAGGCGGATGCAGTCTCGAAACATATCTGCAAATAAGAGGCCGACTCAGTTATGCTTAATATGAGAACACCTGCTGCGCCGATTATTACAAACCAGCAGATAACACAGAAGGCCTTATGAACCGTGCCGATAGGTATCTGTCTCTTGAACATATTGACATGTGTCTCTCTGCCTCTCAATTGCAGCCAGAGGAAAGTTAAGACCAGTCCCAAAGTTGAGGTTTTTACTCCACCGCCTGTACCGCCAGGCGAAGCGCCTATAAACATCAGAATCATTAGGAAGGTTAGACTGGCCGAACTCATCGCGCCGATATCGATTGTGTTATAACCGTCGGTTGTTGATGCCGAGACCGCCTGAAATGCAGACGCCCAAATTCTGCCTCCCAATCCAGTCGTTGTTGGCCATTTCTCAGCGGCAAGAACAATGAGCGTCCCTGCCAGCATCACTACAGCGGATACTGTCAGGACAATCTTGGTGTGCGCCAGGAGCCTTCTGGGGTATGTGCCTTTGAGCACCTTAAGTGAATAAAGGTACAAATCGTGCAGCACAATGAAGCCCAATCCGCCGGCCACCGATACGATTATAATGGTACAGTTCACGACAGCACTATTACTGTATTTCATCAGGCTATCCGGGAAAAGGCCGAAACCAGCCGTGCAGAATGCAGAAATTGAATGGAATATCCCCAGATACGCTGCTTTTGGCAGAGGAAACTCTTTTGCCCAGAAAAGTGTCAGTATTATACCGCCTGCAAGCTCGAAAATTGCAGTAAAGGTTACAACCATTACGAAGAACCTGCCGAGCATTCGGTAGTTAGGGATGGACAAAGATTCTTTCGCAACCGCACCGGCAATAAGCGATAATCTCATGCCGAGAACAGATGTGAGAAAGACGATGAACGTCATATAGCCTACGCCGCCAATTTGAAATATGCAAAGCAGGACTACTTGACCGAAGGTATTGTAGTAGCTGCCTATATCTACAACCGTCAGGCCGGTCGTGCTTATGCCTGATGTAGCTACGAACAGGGCATCAATGAAACGCTGGTGCTGTCCTTTTGCAGATGAAATGGGAAGCGATAGTAAAATAGCTCCAATCAGGGTAACCAACAGGTACCCGGATACAAGGAGCTGGTGCGTAGTGACGAATTTGAAAAACTTCCAAAGGGGCTTCATATTTCCCTTTGCCTTTCCGGGCAGAGGGAAATAAAAAAACTGCCAGGGCGGCAGTTTCGTATTTCAGCCATTGCCCTTTCAAACGCCTACGAGGTTAGCTGACGGGCTTGGGTTTGAAAGTACCCTATCCCTTTGAAGGAATTCGCCCCGATATTCGGGTCCCCCGTATTCACGCTTTCTGCGTGAACTTCGGCTACAATAAGTTTTTATTATGTGAATATTATACGATGAAATTTATGGGTGGCCAAGCCTTTTGTAGCTTTTTTTGCTTATAACTATCTTCAGTTTTCCTAATAGTCTGGGAGTATTGCGTCAGTCTGAGCGGTTATAAAAAATATAAGGATAACCACGAATAGTGATTCATACCTTCTTTTCATTTTTTGCCATAAAATTGTTGCATATATATCTTCATCGATTAAACTGTATTTTTTTATTTAGGATGTTGGATTCTTAGGAAGGATATAGTTTATTTCGAAAGGAGCATGAAACGTGAAGACTATTAGCAATTTGGTTTGGGGCATGGTATTAGTGTTCTGTTTCGTTGGTCCAGCGGCAGCCGCGGAGCAGGCTTCGGCCGCTCAAATAACCGGCACGCCGCTAAGCTGGTGGATTGCACCCTTATCTTCGCTGACAGCTTTGGTCTTTGCCTACATCTTCTACAAGCAGATGATCAATTCACCCAAGGGCAATGAGACGATGGAGAGCATAGCATCCTACGTACGCGAGGGTGCTTATGCGTATCTGTTCAGACAGTACCGGGTCGTGGCATTGATATTTATTCTCCTGAGTATTATTTTCGCGGTGCTTGCATACTTTGGTATCCAAAATCCATTCGTGCCTGTGGCATTCCTGACCGGTGGTTTCTTTAGCGGCCTGTGCGGCTTCTTGGGGATGAAGACTGCCACTAGCGCCTCCAGCAGAACCGCACAAGGCGCAACGGTCAGCCTTAATAGAGCATTACAGGTTGCGTTTCGTTCAGGCTCGGTAATGGGACTGGTTGTTGTTGGATTTGGTCTGCTCGACATATCTTTATGGTATTTGATACTCGATAAGCTGGTCTATACAGCAGAGCACATGAAAAATGGTCTGTCACTTTTCGGCATCACGCTTGTTCACCCGGGTATGGATCCTGCGACAAGGCTGGCTGAAATAACCACGACAATGATTACGTTCGGCATGGGTGCTTCAACTCAGGCGTTATTTGCCCGTGTCGGCGGCGGAATATTCACAAAGGCAGCCGACGTCGGGGCTGACCTCGTTGGTAAGGTCGAAGCAGGCATTCCTGAAGACGACCCACGAAACCCGGCGACAATTGCCGATAACGTCGGCGATAACGTCGGCGACGTTGCGGGAATGGGAGCGGACCTCTATGAGAGTTATTGCGGTTCGATTCTGGCAACCGCCGCACTTGGAGCGGCACTTTCAATAAGCACTCTGGAAAAATATGGGATGGACCCGCTCAAGGCGGTTCTCGCACCGATGATTGTAGCGGGCATCGGGACGCTGCTTTCGATTCTCGGCATCTTCTTTGTTCGCTGCAAGGAAGATGCTTCCCAGAAGAACCTCCTGCGTGCACTGCGCCTGGGAACGATAAGCAGTCCCGTGCTGATTTTGTTTGCGGTTATGGCCCTGGTGCAAATGGGCTGGATTAGCTGGGGAATATTCGGGTCGGTGGTTTCGGGCCTTATTGGCGGTGTAATGATTGGCCTATTTACCGAATATTACACATCCGACACTTATGCACCGACCAGAGGTATTGCAGACCAGGCACCGATGGGAGCAGGTACTACCCTTATTGATGGTTTTGCTACAGGAATGCTTTCTTCAGGTTTGCCTGTTCTCACTGTTTCTGCCGCAATTTTGTTCGCTTACGGTTTAGCCGGCGGCTTCAGTAATATGGCGATGGGACTATATGGTATCGGCTTTGCCGCCGTTGGTATGCTATCGACTTTGGGTATAACGCTTGCGACCGATGCTTATGGGCCAATCGCGGATAACGCCGGCGGAAATGCTGAAATGAGCCACCTGGGGCCTGAAGTACGAAAGAGGACCGATGCCCTTGATTCTCTTGGTAATACAACCGCCGCAACGGGTAAAGGATTTGCAATCGGCTCGGCTGCATTAACTGCTCTGGCGCTTTTGGCGGCGTATATCGAAGAGGTGCGTATCTGGATTGCCAGGCTCGCTAATCAATCCGTTGATGGCATCTACCAGGTCGCCAATACCGTATTTTACGGCGGAGAGCTTACAGATAAAGTGCAGGCAGGTTTCGAAGCATTAAAGGCCAAAGCTGCGGCTGTTTCCGAGACAATACCAACATTGGTGAATGTAAAGGCCGCATCTTTTACCGATTTTGTTAATGCGTACGCCTTGAATATAATGAATCCCAAGCTCATTGTAGGATTGTTTCTTGGGTGCATGATGGCGTTCGTGTTTGCGGCAATGGCGATGAAGGCGGTCGGCCGTGCAGCTGGCAGGATGGTCAACGAGGTTCGCAGACAGTTCAAAGAAAAGCCCGGCATTATGGCTGGTACAGACAAGCCAGACTATGCCAGATGCGTGGCGATTTCAACTGCCGGCGCACAGCGGGAAATGATAGTGCCTGCATTGATGGCAATTGTCGTGCCGGTAGCGACAGGATTGCTCTTGGGAGTGGAAGGCGTAATGGGCTTGCTGGCAGGCAGTACCGCGGGAGGATTTGTGGTAGCTGTATCTTTGAATAACGCTGGCGGTGCGTGGGACAACGCGAAAAAGTATATCGAGAAAGGCGCTCATGGCGGCAAAGGCTCACCTGCTCACAAGGCTGCTGTCATCGGCGATACCGTAGGCGACCCATTTAAGGATACATCGGGCCCAGGCTTGAACATTCTCATTAAGCTGATGTGCATGGTCAGCGTGGTTTTTTCGGGCGTGGTTGTGAAGTTTGGCCCCATTATTTCCGGCTGGCTCGGAATGGGGAAATAAGAGGTTTGTAGTTGGCTTATTGACGTCTTTATCGAATATCTGTAATCTATCGGGGTGGCCAAATCGGCCACCCCGTTTTTTTAAATACAGAGCAAAAAATTTTACTAAAAAATAAAAATTTTCTTGACTTATGTATATCATAGGCTATACTTACTTTTGAAAGCCAGATTTCCGTCACGGCTGAATCTATTACCGATGGATACTCCTTACGAGAAACACTGGGCTTCGGGTGGGGTTCGTGGGTGAAAGGTCAGGTTATTATGATTTCATCCTGTTAGAAGGGCACAATAAGATAACAAGACCTTTCGAAGCCTTTTGTTGGTATGATCTGAAATAATTAGGAGTATTCACGATGGCTGCATATTGGACGTTTGAGAGGTTTTTGGAGTTTGCCAGGTCTTATGATTATGAATTCAAGGGTTTTTGGAATCCATATCGGGTTTTTGTTAACACAAATGAGCCTGATGAACTACCCTGGCTTATACCAGTATATGAGGGGAAAATAGAAATCGAGTATGTCAAGAAATTTAAAAGATGGCTCAAACGCAAAGGAATTCTTAGAGATGAAGACGAAAATGGAACCAATGGATCTGAAGAAATCGCTTAAAGCAACTGTTTTGCGCAAAGCCAAAATAATCGCTGATGAATACTGCATAACTATAGAAAAAAATGGGAGATTGGGTTTCATCGGCAGTTCTGTCGAAATGCCTACGGTTTTTGCAGATGCCAAAACTCCTGAGCAGTGCTACAAGGCAACGCAAGAGGCCCTGATGGTTGCGGTTGCAACAATGATTGAATGTGGTCAGAGACCTCCACAGCCGGCTTCTGCTAAAAAGCGAAGTGAACAGGTAAATGTCAGATTAACCTCTGAAGAAAAAATATTGTTGAGTAATGCTGCTTCAAGCCTCGGCTTCAAAGGCATATCTGACTTTCTTCGCAATGTAGCGCTTAACCGAGTTCTGTCCAGTCATTGAATTGATTACGCACTATAATCAGTACACACAATATTGAATTTATTGACGGTGCTGCTTAAAATTTGTAATCTATCGGGGTGGCTAAATCGGCCACCCTGTTTTTTTGGAAAAAGTGAGGACATAATTTGGCGAAAAAGAAGATAACAAAATCCCGAAAGGGATCCCTAACGGGAGAAAGTCGGCCAAAGCAGGTTAGAAGCTCCGCAAGTAAGAGCCGACAGCGAAACTCGCTGGGGCGAAGCCCAGCGCAGCCCAGAAAGAAAATATTATACGATGCGAAGGATTTCGCTGTAGCGGCAGCTAAGATTGCTGACGAGCGCCATTGCAGCAATATTGTTATCCTTGACCTTCGGGGATTATCGCCAGCTACGGATTATTTTGTTATCGCCACCGGAACCAGCGAGCGGCAGATGCGCACCGTTGCCGATGAAATCTGCCAGGAGGCGAGAAAGCAGGAGCAGCAGGTTTTCGGCCGGGCCGGCTATGAGCAGGCACGCTGGATCGTGCTCGATTTTATTGATGTCGTAGTACACATCTTCGACAACGAGTACCGGGATTATTACGATCTGGAGCTGCTCTGGGGAGATGCCAAAAGAATTAGTTATTAGTAAAACCCGCAATGAATTGCGAACCCCGCGTGAAACGCGGGGCTAAATATTTAGCCCCCAAATTTATTTGGGGGTTTTTCATACGTTTTACGCGGTATTATTTAAGTTTTATCCGTTCTCCATAGTTACTACGAAAGATGAAATGAAAAGTGTCGTGGAAATTCTTGAAGAAAAAATAAGTGCGGCGATGGCTGCCGTCACCGGCCAACAGGATTGCGCTGCAATTGTAGCTCCTGCAACCGACCCCAAGTTCGGCGATTATCAGGCCAACGGCGTAATGGCTCTTGCAAAAAAGCTCAAAGTAAATCCTCGCAAGTTAGCCGAAGAAGTCGTCAATAATCTCAACACTGATCCCCGACCCCCGACCCCCGACCCCCGATTAGGTGACTTATGCGAACCGCCGGAAGTTGCAGGGCCTGGCTTTATCAATCTGCGACTTAAACCCAGTTTCATTGCGGCAAAATTGTTTGAAATCCACACCGATCATGAGAAACGACTTGGCATAGAGAAAATAGAAGAATCCAAAACCATCGTAGTTGATTTCTCCGGACCAAATATCGCCAAAGAGATGCATGTCGGCCACCTGCGAAGCACAATCATCGGCGATTGTATCTGCCGAACGCTCGAATTTCTCGGCCATAAGGTCATCCGCCAAAACCACATCGGCGACTGGGGAACTAATTTTGGAATGGTCGTACTTGGTTTGTGGCATCTTTGTATGGCAGAAAGGCACGGCGGCCATCCGTATTTTCTTAGCGAACTTAAAGAAATAAAGTCTTGTGCAGAAGACAGGGAGAGGCTGAAGGTTATCTGTAAGCATATACGTGATCGCCACGAGAAAAACTGGCGCGAAGACTCTGTGGGAGAGTTGGGAGACGGCAAGGGATTTTTCGAGCCCTTCATTGAGAGACTCAAGGACCGCGGGAAAAATGATATCTGGCCAAAGTTATTACTTGTCTATCAGTATGTTAACATCCTGGAAGACATTGCAGTTGGTATGGGACTAACAATCCCAACCCGTCAAGCAGGAACAATACCCTATGAATCTCTTTCGAGACACGTAACTGCTATGTTGCAGAAAAAAGATGATGTCAGGAATTCACAAGAATATCGAGCTTGGGATTATGTTAGGAAAATTACGTTGGAGGACTGCGATGATATTTACAGAATGCTCGGTATTACTTTTGATAATAACACGGAGATTCGCGGCGAGAGTTTCTACAACGACATGCTGCCGGATGTAGTTGAAGAGTTGCTTGGACGCGGGATAGCAGAAATATCAGATGGTGCTGTGTGTGTGTTTCCGGAGGGATTTAAGACCAAAGAGGGTGATCGACTCCCATTTATCATCCGCAAGTCTGACGGCGCGTATCTCTATGCAACCACCGATTTAGCAGCGCTACATTTTCGTATCTTTAATCCCTATATGAAGGCGGACAAAATTATTTATGTGACAGATGCACGCCAGATTCAGCATTTTAAAATGCTTTTCGGAGTGGCAAAGTTGGCTGATTGGAATAAACAAGACAACATGGAGGTTATATTCAATCACGTTACCTTCGGCAGCGTGTTGGGTGAAAATGGCCAGCCATTAAAAACACGATCAGGCGAAAATGTAAAACTAAAAGAACTGCTTGATGAGGCGGTCGAGCGTGCTAAAAGAATCGTTGAAGAAAAAAATCCAGAACTGCCAACCGAGCAAAAAGAAAAAATCGCAAAGGCAGTAGGTATCGGCGCAGTCAAATACGCGGATTTCTCCAATAACCGTACAAGCGATTATGTCTTTAGTTTCGATAAGATGCTGGCAATGGAAGGCAACACCGCTCCGTATATGCAATACGCCTACGCCAGAATAAAATCGATTGAGCGAAAGGCATTGGATAAAAACGTGCAGGTTAGAGATGAGCTTGCAGGCATAAAGAAAATCGCTCTGGAGACAAAAGACGAGCTTGACCTTGCCAAGCACCTTATTCGTTATGGCGAGGCTATCGAAGCTGCCATAGCTGATTATAGGCCGAATTATTTGACGACTTATTTATACGAGCTGGCGCAGAAGTTTAGCGTTTTTTACACAAATTGTCCGGTTCTGGATGCCAGCCCAGATAAACGACCAACGAGATTGTTGCTTTGCGACCTGACTGCACGAACCATCCAGCACGGTTTGAGTGAACTTCTCGGCATCGAGGTTGTAGGGCAAATGTAAATGAGGGGGCGATTATGACAATCTTCCAGCAACAGTTTAGCGTAAGCACAAAATCTCGTTGTCAGATGATTGACATCACCAGCCAGGTTCAGTCAATTGTCACCGAGTCTGGCATTGTGGAAGGTGATGCGGTTGTTTTTTGTCCTCACACCACAGCCGGTGTCACAATCAATGAAAATGCCGACCGCTCTGTGCCGCACGATATATTGCTTGCGCTTGAAAAGATTGTGCCGGAACACCTGCCTGGCTTTCAGCATATCGAGGGTAACTCAGACGCCCACGTCAAAAGCTCAATCATCGGCTGCACTGTGCAGGTCCTTGTATCGGATGGCTCATTGCATCTTGGCACGTGGCAGGGAATCTTTTTCTGCGAGTTCGACGGCCCGCGCAATAGAAAAGTTTATATCCAGGTGCGGGGACAGTGACTTCTTATGTAAAAATTTGGCAGGTTTGGGAAAGCATTATGGAGAGCAGGTCTCACAATAAAATCACACCTAATGTGTTGATATTAAGTCTCGTTAGTTTCCTTAACGACTTGAGCAGCGAGATGATAATGCCGATTCTGCCGATGTTTCTTACATCGCTGGGCGGCTCAGGGCAGGTTGTCGGCCTGGTTGGAGGATTGCGGGACAGTATTTCAAGTATTTTGAAGGTCTTTTCAGGTTACTGGTCCGACAAAACGGGTAAGCGTAAAATCTTTATTTATAGCGGCTATGCAATCTCGGCTGTGTTCAAAGTGTTGTTGGCTGTGTGCAGAACCTGGCCGAGTGCAGCGGTCTTCTCCTCGCTTGAGAGGGTCGGCAAAGGGCTTCGAACTGCCGCAAGGGATGCGATTATAGCTGATTCTATGCCTAAGGGAAGAGGTAAAGGTTTTGGCGTTCACAGGGCGATTGAAACAGCGGGGGCGATTCTGGGAGCTGTCGTAGCTTTGATTTTGTACTGGGTATTATCATTAGATTTCAAGACCATCATACTTATCGCAGGGCTGTTAGGTTTCATATCGCTTGTGCCGCTCTATTTTGTCAAGGAGGGTTCGTCGAAGCCTCAAAAGGTGACGCTGAAAATGGGAGTTAAGACATTGCCGGTACCGCTGCGGCTGTTTATCGTGGTTTCCGGCGTGTTTGCTTTGGGAAACTTCAGCTATATGTTCTTTATCATGCGGACGCAGGAATTTTTCGCCGGCAAATTGTCCGTTGCGGCGCCGATCCTGCTGTATGTATTGTTCAATATTTTTTACAGCGTTTTGGCTGTGCCTTTAGGTGCCGTCTCGGATAGAATAGGAAGAGAAAAAGTCATCATTTTCGGCTACCTGATGTTTTCTCTAACGGCAGTTGGTTTTGTGTTTTTCAATTCGCTTCCGGCATTTATAATTCTATTTGCGCTTTATGGGGTGATGAATGCGGCGGTTGATGGTACCCAGCGAGCTTATGTTTCCGACCTTGCTACGGCCGGCTTAAAAGCGACGGCGCTGGGGACGTTTCATACGGTTACAGGACTGATGGCATTGCCGGCGAGTATGATGGCCGGCTTTCTGTGGGAAAAGATCGGGCCGTCCGCGACCTTCATCTATGGCGGAACACTGGGATTGGTGTCTGTTGCCTTATTTGTTATTTTCGGTCGTTATTTCAAGAGGCAAAGCTTGTCATTCTGAGTCCGCCGAAGGCGGGCGAAGAATCTGACTGACATAAGAAATTAATCATTCGTAATCCATATCCTTCGCTTCCGTTCTCTGCCCCTTAGGGGCTGCGAAGGATGAATCGCTTGGGATGCGCAAAAAACTGGCGAGGTGGTGGAACCGGCTGGGGGGGAGACCGGTGGCCCACACTGCCTCGCCGAGGACTGTAAGCACCCAAGGTGCATAATTACATTATGTTAGAGAGCAATGATCAGAACTTAATATATTAGAAAAAATTTGTCAAACAACAATCATGGAACGATTCCCCTTCGCAGGCACGTACCCCTCTTTGCGGTACTGTCTTAACTTATTTAGTATACAAGCTTTGACAATAAAAATCAAGCCAAAAATGTCTTTTTATGATTTTTTTTGATTTGTAAGTTTTTAGGGCATCGCTTGGGGCACAATTCACCGATTTTTTTACTTTTTGACGGCCTAATTTATACCAAAATTCAGAACCCGTTCTCGGTTGTTTTATGGGTAATCACGAGATTAACAGATAATGCGATATAATCTATGGCTTAGCTATATTTTTAGCTTTGAGTTTCCTGACAGGCTTTGACTTGAAAAATCATGAGCAATACATCATAATTCCGGAGTGAATTGCTTGTATAGCGTTGAACATTTTTATATTGCCAGGACATTGGATGGCATATTGGTTAATAAAGTATTGAATCCGGATTTCTTTTTTGCGCAGTTTTATGATGAAGATATCTGAGAGAATAGAGCGTGTACGACAGTCCGTTAATGACACGTGTGCCCGTGTCGGAAGGAATCCCAGCGAAATAAAACTTGTGATTGTCACCAAGTCCGCTGATGTTGAGGCCATAAATGAGGTTATTCGTCTGGGTTTTGCTGACCTCGGCGAGAATCGGGTTCAGCAGCTAAAGAGGATCTCCGAACAGGTGACGGAATTTTTACAGCAGGCACACGACGAGCCAAATCTGCCGAAGGAAATCCGTTGGCACATGATCGGCCATCTGCAACGCAACAAGGTACAGATGGTTTTGCCTATCATTTCTCTTATCCATTCGGTTGATACGCTTCGATTAGCTGAGGAGATAAGCAGCTATTCGGCAAAGCTGGACCTATGCCCGAAAGTGCTTCTGCAGGTCAATACGTCCAATGAGCCGCAGAAATACGGCGTTCCCGTAGGAGCGGCATCACATCTGGCTGAGCAGATAGAGACACTGCCGAACCTGAAGCTAATAGGACTTATGACGATGGCGCCGCTGACGCTCAATAAAGACGTCATTCGAGATTGTTTTATTCGGGCACGAGAGTTATTTATCGAGATGCGCGGAGAAAAAATCGTCGGCACACATTTTACTGAGCTGAGCATGGGTATGAGCTCAGACTACGAAATAGCCATTGAAGAGGGGACAACAATCCTCCGCATCGGCTCAGCAATATTCACGGGCTGATGCCAAATTGTAGCTGGTATCCTGCCCGCCGTACCAGACTTTGGGCAGGCGGGTTTGTTGACCTTAACTCGGGCCCTGCCCTGCTTGCCCGCCGACTTGTCCATCGTAGATTTAGCGAAGATGGAAGCTTCTACGAAGGTGGGAGCGGAGCCGAAGGACCGGGACGCAATTCATCCTTCGTAGTGCCTAAGGTGCGGAGAACGGATACGACCTTGTCATTGCGTGCTTGACACGGAATCTACTTCCCTTTATCATTTCTTCCGTTGCGAGTGTATTAAGTTTATCCGCCTCTGGCGGAAGGAATACGCAATGCCGAATAACAACATAAAATCACGAAAGAAGGATTCCGCCCGGCTTGAGACAAGGTCAACGGAAACGCCGAGCAGTTTCTCGATTCTTTCCGCCAATGTTACAAAGTCCAGACCTATTGACGGGTCAACCTCGACGAGAATATCCACGTCGCTGTTTGGCTGCTGGTCTCCTCTTGCATAAGACCCGAACAATGCCATTTTGCTGACCTTAAACTGCCTCTGCAGTTCCGGCTTGTCTTTAGCTAACGTCTTTAGGATTTCTTCTTTTGTTGTCAAAATATTACCTTCCAGGCTAATTTTTTTTTCGCGTTCTTCACCCGGCATTATAAATCCTGTGCCGCCATTGGTCAATCATTTTCGCCCGTTGGCGTCCCCATAATCTCACTACCCATAACTACACATCCTTTGCACCGTGAGATGTGTCGTTTACAATCTCACAGGGGTCGCATACTGATAATAAATCAAACGAATATCGTAGTCGGGAGATTCCAAACTTGGCCGCTCGGTAAAGCCGGTTCACCCAATCTCATAAACCTTCAACACCTCATTTATCGCAAATTTAGTGAACAGACCCTCTATCTTAAAATGGCCTCTACCAATTCCATCCCCCAACTCCAGCAAACTCTTAACATCAGCTGCGCAGCCACGAATCCTTGTTGTTCTCGATATTTCTTCGAGGTGAGGTACAACATCTACAAGAAACTTCGAACTAACGAATGAGAAACAATGGTTCGGTATTTGCTCAGTCAGCAACAAAGGCCCCTGCTTCTCTATATACTCTCTCATTTTCCTCTTGTCATGAACTGGGAACCTGTATCCCGTTTCTGTGGCCTTAGCATCAACAATTAGCGCATATGAGCTTGCGTAAATCGTGGGGTGCTTCCATTTTACCAGAATATCGGGGACTCTCCCGCGGCCTTGCCCTAAGTAGTCAGCATCATACCCTAAAAACCTAAAGTATTCGGCAACGACAGCCTCAAACTCGACGGCCTTTGCATCATTATATCCGTAGCGTACCAGATGGTCGACCAGCCTAGCAGGGATTGTTTTTTCGTATTTAACAACAAGTTCCTCGATCATGCCCTCTACCTTGTCCTCTATTTTACCTCCGGGCTGCCCCAGATCCTCTATGGCAAGCTCAATTTTATCCTTAAGTTTATAATATCCCCCGCTTTCCGTGATTGTGAAACCGGCACTTATAAGATTAACCACTTCAAACTGGCATACTGTTTCTGAAGCCTCAATTCCTTCGGATTCCAGTTTGCGTTGTAGGTCACTTGCGGTTAAATGCTTCTTGGAGAGTTCTCTTAAGATGACCACTCGCCTCTTTTGAACCAGCTTAGGAAACGGGTGGTGATTCGAACAAAGCATCTCACTCGGTACATTTCTCTTCACGGAATTAGCATCGTACCGAAGAACTTTATCGACTTCCGGAATTGCCCGGTACAACTTAAGTTTCTTGCCGTTGATCGTCTGATATCCTGCCTCGACCACCCACCCAACTTGACACAACCAACTCAGTATTGTCCTCGCCCATTTGTCTGCATCACCCTCCTTGTCATTGAAACTATAGCCCTGCCTTACAACCCAATACGGGTCAATATGGGTAAAACCGATATCCCCCACAAACCCCAACTGTCGACCAATGTCATACTTTGAAAGGCCAGTATCACTGCGTTTTCTATCTTCATTTAGGAGTCTCAGAACCCTGATAACTGGCGGATTTGTCAGGAGGCCCTTTTTGAAAACGTCTAACTCCTCATTGCTTAATCCACCCCGGCGTCTTCCATCACCGTGACCTCGTTGACAACTTTTTAGCATCCTTCCTAAATCAGTAAGTTCATATCCGCAAATTGACCTATCTATCTTGATTAGCCCAACGGCATGTATAGCCTTTATCCGACACCTAGCATCCCACGTCCACCTCTTGGGCAAATCACCATGTCTCTCCCTGAACGCACGAATAGCCTCACGAAGTTCAATATGCCTCACGCCATTTTCTGGCACTAACTCAAGAGTGTCCCTGATGGTCGACAGGTTTGAAGTATTCTGTACCCACCCGTAATTTGTCATTAACTTATTTGCCATTCTCATACTTTCCGGAAAATCAGGATATACTGGTGTATTTGATTCATTACAAAAGCGAAAGGATACCCAAAGGGATATAATGACATCGCTTGGTCATGCCAAATTCTCATGCCTTTGTACTCCAAACATGGTATTTCATTTAACTTATGCACAACCTTGCAGTGAAGCAAATTCGGATTCTTATTCTTCGGTTGAAAATCTTTGCAAAAAACGACAAGGTACTTCCCGTTTTTCAACAAGTCCGCCGACAATTCCATAATGTTTCTTAGAGAATCTAAAAACGCCGATTCGCTCATGTTGCCCAGATCGCACTCGGAATCAGAAAACGGCGTGCCGTTCCTCTCGCCCCTGCGTTTGGCTCTCTGCCCAGTTCTATTTCGTTGCATCATATCTAAGTACGGGGGGTCTGCTACTATCAAGTCGAATTCCTTGCTGAATATTTTCTTAGACTGGCGCAAGACTCTTTTTGCATCTCCAACAATGAACTCCATAGGTGTAAGACTTTCCTCTTTACAGGCTTTTAAGTAAGCGTCTTTGTATTTCTGTTCGAGGTCAATACCGATTGCTTGTCTATCGCCACCGGCTAATGCTGCTCCCAATAATGTCCCACCAACACCCGCAAATGGATCAAGAATTAGTGCCTTCGACTTAGTAAAAAAGCAAATAATATCTTTCATTAGGCCAGGTGGTTTTGGCGAAGGATGAATTTGCCGATGTTTCAATCCGACATTTTCAATAGCTGTAGGGCTATACCCTGTGATCCAGACGCTATTGGTAAAATATATCCACTCCCTACCAGTAAGGTTGTTCAACTTGTTCCGCTTATCGTAATTGCCTCTATTACCCGAATAAACTATATGACCACCTCTTCCTTTCGATCGCTTCTCCTCTTTGTTCTCTCGCCCTTTTGGACACATAAAATAATACCTCTTTTACTCTGCTATGACCCATTCCGTTGCTGTTAGATTTGTACCGTCTATGACCACAAAAATATACCTCTGGTTCTCCAAACTCTGAAAGGATTCCCTGAATATCACTGACGGACATCAGTCCCTCGGTATTATAGCTCAAGAATATATGGTCAAACCGTGCTCTCCTCACAATCGAATATAGTGCATCTTGGACCTTTCCCTTAATACAAAAGGGCGACAACATGTCCCTGTAGGGACGCCGCCCCGTTTTCCCGTAAATTTTGGGTTCGTCATCTAAACTAATGGTCTCAAGAATGTGGTAATAAGGAGGGTACTGCCGTTGATTATAAGGCGGGTCCAAATATAATATATCACCCGATATCTTGTCAATCAAAGTTAAGGCATCCTCGTTAAAGGCCCTGTTTTCTTCCTGCGATTGTATAAACGTTAAAGGTTCGAGTCTAACTTCCATAAACTTTCGAGGGTCGTCGTGCTTTAAGAAACATCCATAAGTCCCAGAGATGTTAGATACCTTAGTTACAGATTCAATCAGACTCGCTCGCAATACGGATTCCTCGATTTGTGAAAGCATATCATTCTGTTTCCAATATTTGAGCTTATGCAATATCGCGTCTATCTTTCCGGCATTGGTAGGTGAGAAGTAATTTCTCTCAAAATCTCCGTTTCGCGATTCGCTCTTGCAGTAATTTTTATAGAAAAACCCCTGAACCGGCTCCAAAGAATTAATGTAGTCCAAAACTTCTTCGTATGTACCAATTTTAAGTTTCCCAAAAGAGGGAGTCAGGTCATTCTCGATTAAAGCAACCTGAAGAGCATATGAAAAAGCCATGTAGTCATTGCTCAAAATTCTATATCCAAGTCTCTTAAAATGTTGAGCAACTACGGTAGTTCCTGCAAATAAATCAGCGAAAATTAGCCCCTTCTCATGCTGAACCGTGGATTGAACACAATTCTCGATAAATCCGAGAACCCTCGCTTTTGACCCAATATATCGCATGCAAATCCGTTGCTCTAAATTAAACCACTCCATTTAGATTACATGACAAAACAACGAACACTACTCTTATCTTTAGAATTGCTAACCTACAATACTTATACTTTTTGATGTCGTCAATACAATCTCAAATCTGCACTCTAAAATCTGATGTCGATAATAACTTTGTTTCTTTTCGTGTGGTCAAAAAAAACCTTTAGATCTGTGTAATTCGCTGTTAGGTATAGATTCCGCACGGCCTGCATTAGTATTTCAAGCCATAGAATAGCAAAAAAACCGCACAAATCAATATAAAAACAGCAAAAATGGAATGAAAACCCTCAAAATCCGACAAAGAAATGCCAAAAGACACAACCCAGTTACCATTCATCAATCACTAATCTCCATATACGCGATACGATTCACGAGATACGAGGAAGAAGACAGAATACAGAAGACAGAATACAGAAATAACCATTTTCTATTAACGAGATATGAGCAACGAGCGACCCGGCGAATTTTTTTTACAAAATTCCCCGAATTCCCCTTGACTTTTCGACCCGCATTTTTGGGCTGATTTTGAGGGGTGGCCAAAATTGGTTAAAAAGCGCTCAGTTTGTGTAAATTTCCGTTCAAAACGCGCGCATTTCTGTAAATTTCTGCTTATTTGGGCCAATTTTTGACATTTTTTGCACTTTCGCTATTTTGTACTTAAGCTCTTTCAATTTAAGAGATTATATCATTTTTTGGCAAAATTCCCGCTTCACCAAGTGTCCATTTGCACCCCAAAAAACAGCATTTTTCGCCTAAAAATAAAGATTGCCTCAAAAACCGCCCTAAAATTTCCCGCCAAAAGCCCAATTTTTTAAAAAATCCACCTCAAAAAATACTGAAAAAATGATTGGTTTCCTCGCCCAAGTTCTGTAACAGCATCACTACTGTCCGGTTGTTTGATTTGGAAAACGTTGTAACGGCTAAAATACTAT
>CAZRNB010000062.1:0-16911 GCA_964601355.1 uncultured Pirellulales bacterium | reverse complement strand
GTTTCTTGAGGGCAAAACAGGACTAACCGTCACAGAATTACGGCCTTCGGGTATTGCCGAAATAGACGGCAAAAGATACAGTGTGGTTTCGGAAGGTGAAATGATTGGGCCGTCTGTTGAAATCATCGTCAAAGTAGTAGAAGGAAATAATATAATTGTAAGCAAAAAAAATGTATAAATTGAGGAGTGTACTGTTATGGGAGACACTTTATTAGCACAAACAAGTATAGGCCTGCTGGTGGTGGCGATTGTAGCCGGAATCATCGGGCTGGTTTTCATCTTGATTTTTATAAGCTTTATCAAAATCTGGATTCAGGCCCTTTTCAGCGGCGCAAGGGTAAGCATTTTCGACCTGATTGGTATGGCTTTACGCGGTGTCCCGCGAGATGAGATAGTCCGCGCCCGCATTGCGGCTGTGCAGGCCGGCATTACCGACATGGATACCCGGCAGCTTGAAAGTGTCTGGCTTGTCGGGAAAAACAGATTCCCTCGCAAAGGCCGGGCCGACCGCGAAGCAGAGGGCAAACCTACCGAACAATGGCAGATCGAAAAAGCCGAGCAGGAAAAACGTTTCTGGATGTCCTATCAGGGCGACGTAATGACCTGCGTCAACTCCCTTATCATTTCGTACAAGGCAGACCTGCCGATTACCTTTGCCCAATTACAGGCACACCATTTTTCCGGCGGCTATGTAATGGATGTCGTCCATGCAATGGTGGCGGCACAGAGGGCCAAAATAACACTGGCGTTTGATTTCGCCCGTGCCATTGACCTTGCAGGCAGAGATATACTCAGAGCGGTAGAGACCACCGTTACGCCAAAAATAATAGACTGCCCGCTGGATAGGTCGATGATGCTTGACGCCGTTGCCAAGGACGGCATCAGACTGCTGGTGCGGGCACGTGTTACCGTCAGGTCAAACATAAACCAGCTGGTTCGCGGCGCTACCGATGAAACAATCATCGCCCGTGTTGGCCAGGGTATTGTCAGCGCAATCGGCTCGGCTGAAACTTATAAGAGCGTGCTTGAACATCCTGACCGCATCTCGCGAAAAGTGCTGGATAGCGGTCTTGACGCCCAGACGGCTTACGAGATTGTCTCAATAGATATTGCCGACGTAAGCGTCGCCGGCGTCAGCACCAAAGACACAGAAATATCAAATGTCGGTGCGAAGCTCGAGACAGAACGAGCAGAAGCCGACAAGCGGATGCGCCAGGCCGAGGCCGAAGGCCGTCGTGCAATGGCGGTCGCACGTGAGCAGGAAATGATAGCACTTGTGCAGGAAAACAGGGCGAAAGTGGTTCTTGCGGAGGCTGAAATTCCATTGGCCATGGCCGAGTCATTTCGCAAGGGCAACATCGGGATTATGGACTATTATCGTATGAAAAACATTATGGCCGATACCGATATGCGAGACTCTATCGCAAAGCCAAAAAAGAAAGAATGATCTTGATGCTCGATACTCGATACTCGTTGCTCGAATATTTTTACAGGTAAAATTATGAATAATATTATGACACAAATAATTCTGGCTGGTCGAAACGATGAAGTTGAAAGCTGGATGAATATTTTATTTGTCGTAATATTAGCAGTTTTCTGGGCACTTAGCGGTATTATTAAAGCCAGAGCAAAAAATATAAAAGGTGAAGAAGAGCCTTCTCTTGATAAACCATCTCGCAGTTATCAGCAGCCTTTAAATGTCTCACGTAAAGAAAAGCTGACTCACCAGCCAAAGCAGAACGTATCTGTTACTTCAGGTTTGAGCAGACAGTACCGCCTACAAGTTGAGCAGCTTCGCAGAAGAGTAAACCGTCCCTGGCCAATTGTTATAAAAATGGCGGAGAATAAGAATGTTTCTACAATTTTCTCTGAAGAATCCCCTCAATCTATAGGATTAAATGATGTTGAATTAGAAAGACAGCAGCCTATTTTGGAACAATCTGAATCCAAGAAGGATAAATTGACAACCGAATCAGGAAAAGGGCAACCACTGATTCAATCGGTCGGTTCTTTATTGGATTATACCAGTTCTGAGGATTTAAAAAAGGCAGTTCTTAATTACGAAATTTTAGGTAAACCTTTGTCCCTCCGAAAGCCAGACGAGCAGATTATTGGCTTTTAGACACGAATATTTTTTGGTGAGACTTACAATTTATGAAAAACATTCAATAAAGAATTAAATAATAAACGTCCTATAAGATATGTTATGTTTCACTAACCTTTATTTTTCTACAATTTGCAGGTTTCTAATTATTAATCTCTTTTTGCATATTCAGTAGTTTCCATAAGATTATTCCACATTGCAGCAACCCTATCTATAAGACCCAAATTTTGAAGGACTATGGAAATATTAATGGTTGTACCAGAATCTGCAAAATTATCCTCAAGAAAACGATCAAGATTAATTAGAGATGATGCAAACTTAACCTTGTTGCAGTAAAGTAAAGCTGTTTCGTAATATAAGGATAAAGTGTTCTTATCAAGATAATCCGGTGCATTAACAAGATCAAACGAAGAATATTTATCGTCCGCTTCAAACAAGCAAATTGCAAGCTTGCTTTTGGCTCTATCATAAGTTGGATTTATCTTCAAAGTAATATTCAAATATTCGATGGCTTTCATTATATGTCCGACACTCATCATTAAAATACCAAGTCTATAATATAAATCCGAATTTTGAGGCTGACGCGCAATTTGTTGCTGATGTGAGGTAATAACAGGTTCAATAAAGTCATTTGATTCATTGAATTCGGAAGCAAAAATAGAATCTGAACAAGCAATCTTAAATAATAATTTTGAAGTCTCAGCGAACAACAAAGAGCTGTTGGGCTGAATTGCTGCTGCCAACGATAGTGTAGATAAGGCCTCTGAAAAAAAGCCGGATAATTTTTGAGCTGTTGCTATGCCCATATAAGCATCAACAATTTTTTCATTTATCTCAAAAGCCCTGTTGAATTGTTCTGCGGCAAGATGCTCAGCGTCCATTCGCAAATATTGTGTTCCAAGCTTAATAGTGGCCTCAAGAAAATCAGGACAGATACGTAATGCATGCTGATATTGCGAGATAGCTTCAGCAGTTTCGCCCATCAAGCCAAGAACATCTGCCTGTTTTATTATTAGTTCCGGATTATCAAATTGTTGGTCCGACAGATCTTCAAGATGCTGTAGAGCAGTTTTAAGATGACCGGCCTGGATTAGCTGCTCTATATCTTCGTTTTCGGTCAGAAAGATGTCCGGATGCATTAAAATCGCAGTGTTAAATGTTTCAATTGCCTCGGTATATTTGGCGCCGGCAATGTACAGATAGCCCAGGGTTATAAGTGACGATATATCATCCGGGTATTGCTCTTTCAATTGTTCGTATTGCTGTATGGTTTTTTCCAATTGTCCGTTTTTGAAATAAACAGCAGCAAGCCGCTGGCAGGGAAATTGAAAATAGCTTTTGAATTTTAAACAATCCTGATAAAACTCTACGGCTTGAGATTCTTTTCCCAGTCTTTCAAAACAATGGCCTAGAGCGTAAAGAACCGTGGTATTATTAGGCTGTCTAAGATAGATAGAGTTAAGCTCTTCAATTGCTTCAGATAGCTGGTTCTTATGCAGGCAGATTGCGGCTGCTGCCATACGGCCGAATGTACACGAGGGATTTTCGAAAAGATATAGCCTTAACAGGTCCTGAGCGGCGTCAAGCTGCATATCCCCAAGCAAGTTAATAATTTTGCTCAATTGTTCATTCTGCGTAGTTTGGCTACAGTCTTTATTGGCTTTGTTATTATTTAGCCAATGCAATATTAAGTCAGCCGTATCGACCGTTATTGCCCTGCCGAATATTTCCAATAATCCACCCACCCATACCTCACAAGTATATTGTAGTAAAATAATCGACATTAACGTATCGACAACATAGCCCGGACTATTCATTCTCATTTTTGCAATTGGTCAATTCTGTGCCGATTTTGCACGTCATAAATGGCGATTGTGTGTGGTGTAGGGATTGTTGCGTTTTGAAGGCGGGTTATAGGATTTATATTGGTATGATAAGTAGGCTTTGTATCGACTAATTTACAGGTATATTCCGTTAGTAGTGATTCTATTGAGTGTCCGCTTTAGCCATTTGGGCGTTCTTTTCTATCTGACTTAAATACGCCAATGTGCGTTCAAGCTTGTCGCTTAAATGCTTTAATTTCAGCATTGTCTTAACCCGCGTTACGAGCTCCAGCTTGTTAACGGGTTTGCTGATAAAATCGTCTGTGCCGGAATCAATGCCTCGCTCGATGTCCCCGAATTCATTCAATGCAGTGACCATAATCACGGGGATGTCACTGGTCTTGGGATCGTTTTTTATTCTTTTGCAAACCTCAAAGCCGCTCATTTTTGGCATCATCACGTCCAGCAGAACTAAATCAGGGGTTTTTTGGGCGATGATTTCGAGCGCCTCAATCCCGTCCTTCGCCCGAACAGTCTGGCAGTGAACGTCCTCAAGGTATGCCTGCAAGAGCTCAAGACTTGGCTCATCATCATCGACAACGAGGACAACTGGCGTTTTGTCCTTCTCTTGATATACTTTAGCTCGATTCATACCAAACTGCTCCTAAATCATTACACAAATGTATGGACTTATTTATTTTTGAGCTTTTTCAAAATTGCCATGCAGAAAGCAGGCAGGTCATCAGGCTTTCGCGAGGTGATCAGGTTATCGTCCACGACACATTCGGCGTCTATATATTCGGCACCAGCGTTTATAATATCATCCTTAATTGCCATAAAACAGGTTGCTCTTTTGCCTTTATAAATCTTTGTGCTGCACAACAGCCATCCGCCGTGGCAGATTGCTGCTATAACCCTGCCGGCGTTTACCATATCGTTTGCAAACTTAATAACCTCGGCGCTTCTTCGCATAAAATCGGGCGCAAATCCGCCCGGCACAATCATACAATCATAATCGGAGGCTTTGGCTTCTTTGGCAGAGACCTCTGATATACAGGGATAACCTTCTCTTGAATGATATTCTTTTTTTGCCTCAGCGGCAACCAAATTAACCTCAAATCCTGCCTCCTTCAGCCGGTAATATGGATACCAGACCTCAAGAACCTGATACATTTCGTCAACCATAACAGCTACCTTTTTTGCTGCCATTCTCACTGCTCCTTTTCGATGTTGCCGTGGCTTTCAATAAACCGGCGGACTTCAGGCCTTATGTAGAGCTTTTCAATATCCATCAGCCTGGATACAGCTTCTGCACAAGCCGCGGCTGAATCAGCCGATGCAGCTTGCGTATCCAGGAAGAATATATGCTCACCTTTTACGGTACAAAGTCCCCCACCACTGCCGGCAAGCGGCTCATTTCTGATTTTTACGCTGTTTGCCTCTAACAAAGCCAAAAGCTCTTCTAAAATCTGCTGCTCGTTCATTTCTCGTACTGCATATCGCCTATTGTATTACGTGTATCCTTATTCAAGAAAAAGTACGTCAAAAGTCGATATAAATAATTATAAGACACAATTTTCGATTGGATAATGGCTAAATACTAAACTTTCATTGTTGAATTTTATACAAGGAACGGTCACTTGGCAAGCATTATTGAAAAGCGTCTCTCTTTGCACAAAGCCCTTGTACAACAAAGAGAGCAAAATAATTCATTGCACTCCCAGCTTACCCAGCTTCAATCACTTGCGAATATCGGCGCCGCAAGTTTCATGATAGCCCATGAAATCAATAATCTTCTCACGCCTTTGACCAACTACGCAGCCCTGGCGTTAAAGAATCCTGACGATAAGCCTCTGATAGAAAAGACGCTTGAGAAAACTATCCTAAGCTGTGAGCGCGCTACTAAGGTAATGGAAAGTATGCTGACTATGGCGAATGGCCAAAAGCAGGAAAAAGAAAACACAAGATTGATTGCCTTAGTTGAAGGCGTTTTTACCTGTTTATGCCGGGATTTTACAAAGGATGGAATAACGGTAAAAATTCAGATATCGGATGATATGAAAGTATGGGCCGTGCCCATTCAGATACAGCACGTTATGATGAACCTGATTCTTAACGCTCGCGATGCGATGCTGCCGCGAGGCGGAATCCTGACAATTACAGCCAAAGAAACCGGCGATACTACCATTATTGAAATAGCCGACACCGGCTGTGGTATTGAGACAGAAAATTTAAAGAAAATCTTCGAGCCGTTTTTTACGACTAAGACAGCTAAGAAATCACGCTCTGAATGTTCCGGCTCCGGGATCGGCCTTGCATTTTGCAGGAAAATAATAGAAGCTCACGAAGGCTGCATTTCGGTCGAATCTGAACCAGGACAGGGAAGCATTTTTATAATAACTCTGCCCAAACAATCCGCGACTTGATTCGTGTCATTCCCGCGCAGGCGGGAATCCATTAAAGTTTTCAGCAAACTGGATTCCCGTTTTCACGAAAATGACAAAGTGCAATTTGAGATCAGTAAATAAGTCTAAGCTAAGATGTAATAGTATATGTCATCAAAAATAGTTTATACTTCGGTCTTTCTAATACTGCTGCTGCTTAGTCTTTCTATCTTTGCAAATAGTATGACCAAGCTGCTTGGTCGAGACGAGCAGATGTACTGTACCGGCGGTGTACTATTGGCCCAGGGCAAAATGATTTACAAAGACTTTTCCTATCCGTCACAACTGCCGTACCATCCTTTGCTCTATGCAGCTTTATTCAAACTATTAAATACAACTCATTATCTACTTGTGGGCAGAATCGTATCAAGCTTATGTGACATCCTGGTTATGCTTTGTATTGTCGGCATATATAGACAGATTTTTGGCACTTTTAAGATTTCAGGTACCCTTCTGGGCTTGGCAGGTGCAGCTCTGTACGTATTTAATCCTTTAGTCGATTATGCAAATGGTTACGCATGGAATCATGACGTTGTTATTTTCTGCGTTGTGCTGGCTTTTTGGATATTCATTTCAATCCCTCTGCCTTCAGTGAAATTTCGATTTTCGATTTTCGATTTTCGATTTTTTCTGATAGGCGCTTTGCTAACATTTGCGACCTGTATGCGCATAACTACAGCTTTATTGCAGCTTCTATTTTTTGCCGCTATATTAAGCCGGCCTGACGAGACCATAAAACAAAAAATCAAAACCGCCCTGCCGTTTTTGGCGGCCACCATTATTTTTTTAATTTGGCCCGTCTGGATAGCGACGCAAGCACCACGAGCATTCTTTCTAAATCTCTATTGGATACCCGGACTCTACGGCAAATGGCTGCACGAAATAGGTATGGTTTATAACAAAATTGATTTAATCATAAATTGCATCACAAGGCCGGGTTATCTGGTACTTTTAATCATCGTGGTTTATCTTTACGTAATATTCATAAGGAAGCACCGCACAAACAAAAAAATCGAAAATCGAAAATCTCCACAGGACACCTTACGGTGGAAATTTGAAATTCCCGCCGGATGCGGGCAGTTGGCCGTCCTTCTGCCGGTAGTATTTTTCATAATTGCCATAATACCGCCGACGATGTGGCGGCAGTACCTTGCGATGCCGGTGCCATTTATCGTGATTAGCTTAGCATATCCACTTTTCTACCTTCGCAGTTCGCAGTTCAGCGTTCCGTGTTCGATATTCAAAATATCTTGTGTTTTATTTGCTGTCTGTGGAGTTATTGCGGTTATTTCATATCCTGTTGTCCTGTTTAGAACGCCGATGCTTTTTGACGTGCAAAGCTGGGTTCCGATTCGCCTGCATACAGTTTCAAAGAACATCGCAGCAGAGACAGAAAACCCAAAACTCGTGCTCACGTTAGCCCCCCTTTTCGCTCTTGAGGGCGGCTGCAATATCTATAGTGAACTATCTGCCGGGGCGATTGTTTACAGGATCGCCGACCGGCTTTCACCCTGGAATCGCGACATTACACACACAGTAGGACCAAAAGAGCTTGATAAGCTAATTGAAAAGTCTCCTCCATCTGCGGTTGTGCTTGGTGTTGAAGAAGATAATTATGAAGAGGCGATTGTTGAGCTTGCCAACCGGCCAGGACGTGAAAAATGGAAAATAAAAAACTATAATCTAAGTCCCCCTCTGTCAACGCTGAATGCTACATTTCGGCAGAGTCAACAATTGCTTTCGCTATATCATTGATTGCATCACGCGTTTGGCCTTTGGCATTATTTGCTATGATAGAAAAAATATAATTGCCTTGTTCCGTGCTGCATACGCCTGAAAATGATTTAACTTTGCTGATATAGCCGGTTTTGCCGAAAATTTTGCCTTTGTATTTTTTCTCTTTGAAATAACCTGCAATTGTTCCATCTACCCCCCCCGCCGCAAGTGAATCCTTATAAAGCTGCCAATTCTTGCCTTTATAGACATCAAATAGCACCTTTGCTATGGCGTTAGCGCTGAGCTTATTTTGCTCGCTAAGGCCGCTGGCGTCATCTATATAAAACTGATCTGATTCAATACCAATTTCTGATAAATATTTGGAAATAATTTCTCGGCCTTTGGGCCAGCTTCCACCCTTTCTTTCTGGATTATTTTCGGCTGCGATAGTTTTAAGCAGGGACTCCGCTGCTAATCCTAAGCTGTCTTTATTGCACCTTGCCAAACAATCAGCTATTGAAGTGCTGTATTCAACAAGCACTTTTGTACTATCAGAGGACACAGGCTTTTCTAAAATCCGGCCGCTTACACTAATCTGAGCATCCGCTAAATGCTCTGCCAATATAAAAGCAAAAAAAGCGGCAGGCCTTTCAATAGCAACGTCGAATGGGCCGGCTTCTTTTCTACACTTGCCGAAAACGGTGATTTTATTAAGCTCACTGCTTCGGTAAGAGCCTATGGCGATGCTTCCGCTTGATACAGGCTTGACATTATTAATAAATTGTACATATTTTGTTTGAGGTTCGATAAGGACAGCCACTTTGCCGGAAGTATTTTTAGCGATTATCTGTACACAATTATCGTTAAAATTCAGACCGCTTATCTCGCAGGCGTACCGACGGTTTAGCTCCTCTTTTGGCCAGCTTGGATGAACAAGCTGGTCATCAAATATATTGCTGTCAACGATAATGTCGTCGATGCCTTTTATATTATTGCGTTTCAATACGGCTGTTATATCGTCGAGTATCCAGTTTTTTCCTCTGCCGTATTTCATATCAGTGACCTCATCGCCTAATAATGGGTCGCCGCTTCCTATTATCACAAGATCGTTATCGCAAAGTCCGATCTTTGTTTTATATTCATAACGAGGGCCTAAATATTTTAGTGCTGCTGCGGTAACAATGATTTTCATATTCGAGGCGGGCGTCATCGCCCTTGTGGTTTCATGGCCGTAAACCACTTCACCTGTATCGGCTTTTAGAATAAGGATGGAAAATTGGACATCCTTTTGTGAAGAGCGACTAATAATACTATTGATTTGTCCGGTTAGATTTGCTTTTGCACTAATGCCAAAGCAGGTGTTAAAAACAACCACGATCAATAATTTTATCACTAAATGTTTCATACGATGGCTTATTATTCCATAAACGAATCAGGATAGCAAGAAAGTTTTATCTGCTGTATGAAAGGTTGAAAGAACATTGTATTAGTTGCATATTGACTATTGGGCCTGAAGCTGGTATTTTTTAGCGACTGATATATGGCTGAGAAAATTGTCAAAATAGGTCTGGTTGGATTTGGAACCGTAGGCTCTGGTGTGGTCAGGCTGATAACGCAAGAGGCTGATTCTATCGCTGCTAAAATGGGTCTGCGCTTAGAGCTTGCCTGTGTTGTGGATATAGATACAAAGTCACCTCGACCTGCGAAACTGCCTGATGGCATTTTAACCAATGATCTAAACAAGCTACTAAAAGACGATACCATTAAAATTGGCATCGAGCTTGTAGGCGGCACTAACGCGGCTAAACAGATTCAATTGAAGATGCTCCAGGCAGGTAAGGATGTAGTCACGGCCAATAAGGCCTTATTAGCTGAATATGGCAGCGAGCTATATCAGGCTGCTCGACAGAATGGATGCTGTATAGCCTTTGAGGCCAGTTGTGCCGGCGGAATACCAATTATCTCGGCTATACGGACCGGCTTGGCAGCGAATAATATTACCGCTATGTACGGCATCGTAAATGGGACATGCAATTATATTCTTTCGCAGATGGCTTCCAAAGATGAAGATTTTTCCCAGGCATTAGCCCAGGCAAAGGAAAAGGGTTTTGCTGAAGCTGATCCGACACTGGATATTAGTGGCGGCGACAGCGCCCATAAGCTGGCTATTCTTTCCTCAATCGCCTTTGGATATGAAATTAAGCTCGATGATATATTTGTGGAAGGAATTGATGGAATCTCGAAGGATGATATTCGCTACGGCAGTGAAATGGGCTATTGCCTGAAGCTATTGGCAATCGGACAAAAAGACAAACAAAACAGAATTTCACTGCGTGTACATCCTTCTTTTATTGCCAAGGACAACCATCTTGCCCGCGTGGAAGGCTCATTTAACGCTATCAGCGTGTTCGGCAATGCCGTCGGCCAGGTAATGTTTTACGGTCGGGGAGCAGGAATGATGCCTACCGCAAGCGCAGTTGTTGCGGATATTATAGATGTGGCGTTAGGCAATTCAGCCCAGGTTTTCCGCCATCTTTGTGTCAGGCCGAGGAAAGAAAAGGAACCTCGAATCGTAAAAATTGGCGATTGTATAAGCAGGTTCTATATCAGGCTGATGGCCAAAGATCAGCCTGGTGTATTCGCCCAGTTCGCCAAGATTCTTGCTGATAATGCTATAAGTATCTCTGGCGCTTTGCAGCATGAAGGGCTCGGACCGGCTAATACCGTTCCGGTAGTCATAACAACGCACCCTACCGAACAACATAAAGTAACAGAAGCTCTAAAGGGTCTGAATCAGCTCGATACGGTTAGCAGCAAAGCAGTTTGTATAAGAATTGTAGATATTCCTGAGGATAAGGATTAGTGACTAAATACGCAATAATAATTCCTGATGGTGCAGCGGATGAGCCTATTGAGCAGTTCGATAACAAAACAGCTTTGGAAGCTGCCGAAATACCAAATATGGATAAAATCAGCACCATGGGCCGACAAGGTATCGTTCAGACTGTGCCGCAGGATATGGAAGCGGGCAGCGACGTTGCGCAGATGAGCCTGTTAGGTTATGACCCGCTGCAATATTATAGCGGCCGAGCTCCAATAGAAGCGGCTGCACGCGACATCAAGCTTTCCGCCGACGACTGGGTTTTTAGATGCAATCTTGTTACAATCGCTGACGGCAAAATGGCGGACCATAGCGCGGGACATATCTCTACGAAAGAGGCCGAAAAATTGATTGAAGAATTGCAGAGCCGGTTGGGCAACGAACATCTCCGCTTCTATAGAGGTGTCAGTTATAGGCATTTGGTGGTCTTCAAAGATATGAATTTCGACGTTAAGACGTGTCCACCGCACGATTATATTGGTAAGCCTATAGCAAAGTTGTTGCCCAATGGGAAAGGTTCTGAGGTTCTTATAGATTTAATGGCTCGTTCTCAGCAGCTTTTTAGCAGTCACGATATAAATCAGGTCAGGAAGGACCTGGGTGAAAATCAGGTCAGCTCCATCTGGCTATGGGGACAGGGCAAACGTGCCCAAATGGACAGCTTCGAGAAAAGATTTGGGATCAAAGGCGCAGCAATAACGGCCGTTGACCTGGTCAGAGGGCTTGCCAGGCTTATTGGTTTCGACTTAATAGAGGTGCCGGGTGCTACAGGATTTTTCGATACAAACTACAAAGGCAAAGGCAGTGCAGCGATAGAATCGCTGAAGAAGTATGATCTCGTTTTGGTTCATATAGAAGCGCCCGATGAGGCGTCTCACGAGGGCAACGCCGAGTTGAAGAAAAAGGCGATCGAGCAAATAGACAAATATATTGTTGGACCTGTGCTTGATGCCTTGCAGAATTACAAAAGCTGGCGAATACTCGTCGCACCTGACCACCCGACTCCGGTGCGGAGCTGTGCTCATTCATCAGAGCCGGTTCCGTTTGCAATGGCGGGCGACAATATCAGCAGTATTTCGCCGATGACTTTTAGCGAGGCCAACGCCGCAAAAACAGGCTTGAAAATAAATAATGGTTATGAGCTTATGGAGTATTTCTTAAAGCTGTAAAGAAGATTGACCCCCGTTAGAAATCCAAACTCCTTCTTAGATAATTTATACGAACATCCTAAAATTTCTAACGGGGTTGACATACAAGGCTTTTTTCAATAAAATCGCGAAAATAGTGCAGGTGGAACATGGCTATAATCGTACAAAAATTTGGTGGGACTTCGGTTGCCGATGCGGAAAAAATCAAGCGGGCTGCTGAGCGGGTAATCAAGGCGGTCAACAGTGGCAGCCAGGTTGTGGTTGTAGCCTCGGCACGCGGCCAACAGACTGACGAGTTAATTGCCGATGCTTTAGAGCTAAATCCCAATCCTCCGAAACGGGAGATGGATCAATTGCTCAGCACCGGCGAGCAACAAACCGTATCACTTTTCGCTATGGCCCTCGCTGCTAAAGGCTATGATGCTATAAGCTTTACGGGTGGACAAGTTCGAATGCTCACGACCAGCGACTTTACAAAGGCAAGAATCAAAAGTATAGATGCGGAACGAATTCATAAACAATTGGACCAGGGCAAGATTGTCATTGTTGCAGGCTTTCAGGGTGTAGATGAGGATGAAAATATAACTACGCTTGGCAGAGGCGGCTCAGATACAACTGCTGTCGCATTGGCAGCGGCTGTGGGAGCTGAAGAGTGCGAGATTTATACCGATGTTGATGGGGTTTTCACGACCGATCCGCGGATATTCAAAAAAGCTGTAAAAATGGACCAGATTAGTTATGATGAGATGCTTGAGATGGCAAGCCTTGGCGCCGGCGTAATGCACAACCGGTCGATTGCTTTCGGTAAAAAATATGATGTCAGGATTCACGTGCGAAATAGTTCAAATGAAAAAGTGGGAACAATAATTACTCATGAGGTGCCGCAAATGGAAGGTGTAGTTGTTACAGGTGCGACAATTCAAAAAGATATGGCCAAAATAAGCCTTATAGGCGTTGATAACGTTCCTGGAAACGCTGCAAAGATCTTTGCTAATCTTGCCAAGGCAAAGGTTGTTGTTAACGACATCGTTCAGACAGAAATAAGTCCCGCTAAGGCAAACCTGTCTTTTATGATCGGAATTTCCGACCTGGATGCCGCTAAAAAAGCCGTCGATGTAATCAAAAGCGGGATCCATTGTGAAAGTATGTTTATTCGCGAGGATATTGCTCTTGTTTCTGTTATCGGCGTTGGTATGCGGACTCATTATGGCGTAGCCGAAAGGATGTTCGGCGCTTTAGCTAAAGCTAAGGTCAATATTGATTCGATTACAACCAGCGAGATACGTATAAGCTGTGCCGTAGAAAAAGACCAGGCCGAAAAAGCTCTCGAAGCTGTGTGTATCGCCTTTGAATTGGACAAACCCGCTGCACAGCGGACAAAAACCAGTTAGCAAATTGGTTCATAGTTTATAGTTCATTGTTCAGAGCTCATAGCTTGTAGAATGTCAATGAACTCTGAACTACGAACTATGAACTACAAACCCCGTTATGCAATGAGCAGACGGCAGCGAACCGGCATGACGCTATTGTGCCTTCTGCTGGCTGCTGTTTTTGTTTGGTTCGACCATAGCTCAATCAGGCAAATATGGCACCGCCAGCCTAAATCTGAAGACCAACAAAAAGTTCAAAAAGCCTACGATCTTGAAAAGTACCACACCAAGGCCTTCACTGTAGTAAATATTGTTGATGGTGATACTATTGATATAGATATTGCTGATAATGGATATGACCATACCAGGATAAGACTGTGGGGAATTGATACGCCTGAAACAAAGAGCGAAGAGTATGGCGTGATGTATTTTGGTCCTGAGGCCGCTGAATTTACAAAAAAAATAACTTTAGGAAAAACGGCCACGATTTACTTAGACGCCTCAAACAAAACCAGAGACAAATACGACCGGTTGCTTGCTTACGTTCAGTTGCCTGACTGCAGATTTTTAAATGAAGCTCTGCTCTCCGAGGGTTTTGCGTATGCAGACCTGCGATTCCGCCATAGTTTTTATAACAAGTATCAGCAATTAGAAGCAGGCGCGCGCAGCCTTAAAAAAGGATTATGGGAAAAAGTAACTCGCGAGCAGCTTCCCGAATGGCTAAAAAGAGAAAAACCTAATCTACTACTAAAGAATTGAATTATGACTGTGATTTAGAACTTGAAAGAAGCCTTTTTTTAACTTCCTTGTGAGAAACAACTTTTCCTTCTTCCGCAGCCTTCAAAGCGACTGATAATTTTTTTTTGACATAAAATTCATACATAATGTCATCCCAATTGGCATGAGCTGGAAGCTTATCAATGAGCTTTTTGGCTTCTTCCTTAATGATACTCATAAATTTTAGACCTTCTGCTATAATATTCGTTATACATGATTAGGTTTTTCGATAATATCTATGATGACATAGAAAGCTTGAGAGGTCAACAAAAAAAGCCGCAAGCATCATGCTCACGGCCTTTTTTTAATCCTATATCCTTAAATTTTACAGTATTCTGCGTCTGCGTAGCCAGTTCACAAGACCTACGCCGATGCCGCCAAGGATAAGAGCACCAGGTGCAGGGATGGTGGTGAAATTTATCTCATTAAGGTGCTCAATCATGACAGAATGTTTAAAAGTGTCACCGCCAACGGTCACTGTTGGGAATCCAGGGCCAGTCCAATCCGCGACATTGATGATCGAGACCTCAAGGTCGTACTCGTGACCAGCCGTCAGATCGCCCGGGGTCCACGATAGTGTACCTATTGAGACAGGAGCCTCAAGATAATGATCAGCATCGAACAGTCCCATCATTAAGGCATCCCCGCCACTACTGCCTGTCCAAGTGAACGTGGGATGGGTACTTATACCCGTCTGGCCATTCACAGATGGGTAAGTGAAATCGACAAGGCCCGTAGGCTCGGAGAGTGTGCTGGAGTCCGGAGCGTTCCAAGTATCTATTAGACTGCTGCCATCGTAAAATTCGAATTTGTAGCTTCCTAATGGATAATCTACTTTTAGAGCGCCAAGGTCAGAATAGCCGGCCCATTCATACTCCCAATCATTACCTGCATTTAGCGTTGTAAACTTGGAACCGGCAGGTTTAAAGACATCGATGTGGTCTAAGCTGCCAACTTTTACAACGTCCACCCAGATCTCGAAAGACCACGGATTCACCCCGGCTATGCCATCCAAGTGGGTTTCATACCATGTCATAGCAATCCAGTCAATGTCGAACGCCGCTTTAGCCATTGGCGTGGCCAGGGAGATGATTAGGATGACAACAAGACTCCGCAAATAGATATTGATTTTTTGCTCTTTCATCATTTCCTCCTCTTTTCAAGTTGATTCTATATAGGAAAGCTTGAGATGATCCTTTCTCACCCTCTTTCATATAAATATATACCTTCTTTAGAGAAGAATGTCAAGCGAAAATTCCGATAATATCTATATTATTAGTAAAAAAAAGGGATAAACACCAAAAAATGGCTAAAAAACCATAAAATATTGAATATCGAACAAAGAATTTCGAATGTCGAATGAAGATAGGCGATACACAACATGAAACCCTAAAGGTTGTATTCTTTTATTTTGCGGTAGAGGATTCTTTCACTATGCACATTCTTCTTAGGTTTATCACAGACATATTATAACATAAAGCGGGGCCTATACTAAAGTAATTTTAAGCTTAAAACTTTAAACTTAAAACTTTTGTATAGGCCCCAAAATGACGCAAATCTGCTAAATCAACCGCGCAATTAATTGCCACTTTAATCGGCTTGTGGTTACGGCGCCGGTCGATACAATCGGATATCGTCAAAGAACATTGTACCTACACCGCCGGACTGCAGATTATTCCTGTCACCGAAACCAATACCGAAACTTTTGACATTGCTAAGGTTTATGCCCTGGTCGGCAAATCTCTGCAAGGGGATAGGCCACTCCGTCCAGCTTTCAATATTCACAGCGTTGGGGTCGTCATGATATACAAACGCAGTTTTGCTGTCACTTGTCAGAGCAACATACATCGGCTCGGCATCGTTGCTAATCAGGCCGATGTCCGTATCTTTCCATGCCTGCGTAGCAAGAGCGGTGCCGGTGGGGAAGCTGACATTAGAGAATTTGGCCTCACACACTTGCTTAGCATCATGGCTGGTTACAGCCAAGCCTATGTATATCGGCATAGTCATCGTTACTGTCAGGATAGGGAATTGTGTCCACTGGCTGCCGTTAGGTGAACGATATGCTTTGACCATTCCACCTGACGTACGCTCTAATCTCAACCAGTAAGGTGCCATAGCATTCGGATCGAGATTAGCATTCGGATCAGCAGTAGTTCCTCTTTCTGAGACACCGTTGGTTGTCTTACGAAACTGGAATCGCAGACCCTTTGTTGTATCAGGTGTGAGCAGAAGCGCTGCATTTGTCGCGCCCGGATCGAGTGAATCACGAATCATTATCCCCGCCTTCGAATCTTTATTGATGGGGTCCAGGCTTTCAACCTTTGCTATAATTGAGCAGGCGCCGCTGGCAACCTCCTTATAGGCAAAGTGGAATTCATCATTAGTTTTCCAGATATCCGCACCGGCGGCTCCTACCGTATAAACGCCAGCCGGCTGCTCAACGAAGCTGCCGAGATACGCAGGGTAACCCTTATGCCAAAGCGATAATTTTGTAACACCATCTCTTGTCCAGTTCTGCGCCAAACCATCCAACGGTCTAATCGCCTCCGAGTATTTCATGTTGTTGTCGTAAGAATACGGCATTGACTGCTTATACCCCTACCCATTGTCAAGACAGAAAACAGGGTTGTTTAAGGTGGACTCGT